>SCQD01000229.1 GCA_004299145.1 Methylococcaceae bacterium
CAACACCGACGTATCGCCGCCCAGCAGCGCATCGGTCTCGCAGGCCAGTTGCCTGCCAAACCCTTGCCAATCCACGCAAGCGGCTGTCAGCATGTGTTGCATGGATTGGTGATCGACGGTATTGACCTCGCTCATGCGCAGCATGTTGGTCCGTTCCAATTGGAACATGCCGCCCATATAGCCCTGAAACGCCGCTATGTTTTTGGGTAGTGGCGAAATCTGACAAAGTAGAACTAAGGATATGGCTGAAAACAACTTTCAGGAAGCCTTAGTGATACCGCTGCGCGGCGGCTTTCCGACCACGCCTATCGATGTAGGGTACGCTGTGCGTACCGTTCGATGCCCCCGAAGGTACGCACAGCGTACAAGGTGGGCTGGCCGTTGGAAATATCGCGGCGATTCAGGGAAGTTATTTCCGGCTAAATCCTAAGGCTTCTAAAAATCCGCTGTCCGCTTGCCGGACGTATGCGCCGTTTGTGACTGATCGCCACCACCGTGGATGGAAATTGATGATGATGCTTTTTAGCGTAGGCGCCGCGTTGCGCTTATGAGTACAACGCTGATCCCGCGCCGTATTCCCTGGTTCAGCCTGGCCGCCTTGTTGCTCGCCATGCTGCCCTTGCTGGCCGTGCTGGCGACTTTATTGACGGCGGGCGCGGCCAGCGATGCCGTGGTGCGCGCCCATCTGGCCGGGCTGCTGCCGGGGCTGTTGCTCAATACTGTGTTGCTGGCGGCCGGCGTCGGCCTGGGCGCGTTGACGCTGGGCGCCGGCTTGGCCTGGCTGATCAGCCAGTGCGATTTTCCCGGACGGCGCTGGTTCGACTGGGCCATGGTGCTGCCCCTGGCCATGCCGGCCTACGTGCTCGGTTTCGTGCTGATCGGCCTGCTGGATTACAGCGGCCCTTTGCAAACGGCCTTGCGCGATGCCGGCTTGGACCCGGCCTGGTTCCCCGCCATACGCTCCGGCGGCGGCGCGGCTTTGGCGTTGACGCTGTCTTTGTACCCTTACGTTTATCTGCTGGCGCGCAACGCTTTCCAGACCCAAGGCCGCCGCTTGCTGGAGGCCGCGCGTTCGCTGGGCGACAGCCGCCGCGCGGCATTTTTCCGCGTGCTGCTGCCGATGGCCAGGCCCTGGCTGGGAGCGGGCGTGCTGCTGGTGTTGATGGAAACCCTGGCCGATTTCGGCACCGTGGCGGTGTTCAATTACGACACCTTCACCAACGCCATTTACAAAGCCTGGTACGGCCTGTTTTCGCTGGGCGCGGCGGGCGAGCTGTCGGCCTGCCTGGTTTTGCTGGCTTTGCTGCTGCTGGTGCTGGAGCAGCGCCAGCGCGCCCGGCAGCGCTATGCCTTCAATGCCCGGGGCCGCGCCGTCCAGGAACTCATGGTGTTGCGCGGCGCCGGCGCCTGGCTGGCTTGCGGGGTTTGTCTGGCGGTGCTGGCGGCCGGCTTTTTTATCCCGCTGGGCCAATTGCTGCTGTGGACCTGGCAGGTGGCGGCGGAAGACCTGGACCAGCGCTATGTCGATTATTTGCTGAATTCGCTGGCGCTGGCCGGCATCGGCGCGGCCTTGACGGTGGCGGTCAGCCTGCTGTTGGCGGTGGCGCGGCGCCGCTCGCGCGGTTTGGCCATCACCTGGGCGGTGCGCTTCGCCACTTTGGGCTATGCCGTTCCCGGCACGGTGCTGGCGGTGGGCTTGGTGACGCCGCTGGCCTGGCTGGAAGGCCGGGTGGCGGAATTGACGCAAGCCTGGCTGGGCTGGCAGCCCGACGGTTTGCTGGGCAACAGCCTGGGCGTGCTGGTGCTGGCTTATCTGGTGCGCTTTGCCGCCGTGAGTTACGGCGCGGTGGACAGCGCGCTGGAGCGCATCACCCCGTCCATGGCGGAGGCCTCGCGCAGCCTGGGCGTCAGCGGCTTTGCCATGGTGTATCGCTTGCATCTGCCTTTGTTGCGCGGCGGCTTGTTCAGCGGGGCGCTGCTGGTGTTTGTCGACATCATGAAAGAAATGCCGATTACCCTCATGATACGGCCTTTCGGCTGGGACAATCTGGCGGTGCGCATTTTCGAAATGGTGTCGGAAGGGCAGTGGCAGCGCGCCGCTTTGCCTTCCGTGGTGCTGGTGGCTTTGGGCCTGGTGCCGGTGATAATGATGGTGCGCGCTTCGGAGCAAAAAACATGGTAGCAAAACTCGCCTTGGAATCGGTCAGCGTGGCTTATGGCGCCAAGCCGGTGGTGAACCACGTGTCGTTCAGCGTGGCCGGCGGTGAAATCGCCTGCCTGCTGGGACCCAGCGGCTGCGGCAAAACCAGCCTGCTGCGCGCGATTGCCGGATTTGAACCGCTGGCTGCGGGCCGCATCACGCTGGCCGGCAGCGTGGTCAGCGACGATAACACTCTGCTGCCGCCGGAGCGGCGCCAACTGGGCATCGTGTTTCAGGATTATGCGCTGTTTCCCCACCTGACCGTGGCCGACAACGTCGCTTACGGCATGCGCGGCCGGAATGCTGCGGTGATAGCCGACAGCCTGGAACTGGTGGGGCTGACGGGGCTGGAAGGCCGTTATCCGCACGAGTTGTCCGGGGGGCAGCAGCAACGGGTGGCGCTGGCGCGGGCCCTCGCGCCGCAGCCTTCCCTTTTGCTCATCGACGAGCCGTTCTCCAATCTGGACACCGCCATGCGCGAACACTTGGCCTTGGAACTGCGCCGCATGCTCAAAGCCGCGGGCGTCACCGCCGTGCTGGTCACCCACGATCAGCAGGAAGCGTTCGCCATGGCCGACGCCATCGGCGTATTGCGCGACGGCTGTTTATTGCAGTGGGGCGATGCCGATACGCTCTATCATCGCCCCGTCGACCGCTTCGTGGCGGAGTTTATCGGCCAGGGCACGTTGCTGCCCGTTCAGCCCGGCGGGTCGGGGCGGGTGGCGACGGAACTGGGGGAATGGGCCTGCGATTGCGCGCTCCCAGCGCCGGGCTGGATGCTGTTTCGGCCCAATCAGTTGTATCTGGGCCAGGACGGCGTTGCTTCGGCCGTGGTAGAAAACAAGGTTTTTCGCGGCGTGGACATACTCTACACGGCGCGCCTCGCCAGTGGCCGGCGCTTGCTGTCGTCCATGCCCAACGACACTCACTATGCCGTCGGTGATCGCTGCAACGTCAAAGCCCTGGTATCGGACCCCGTGTTGTTGAGGGACTGATTTTTTTGCAAGATTCGCCTGTTAGCGTGGCGGAACCAAACCGCCGCAGTGCGTAGCGAGCCATGATTTTGTTGAATCTGTACTGTTTTTTGCAAAAATGTCGTATTATTGAACTGACGGCACCATCACCAGGAGAACACTATGGCTAGTTTGCTCACAGTTGCTCAGTTGTCGGCATGGAGGACGGCGTTATGAAAATCCTTTTTCTGCACGGCTGGACTTCCAAACCCGGCGGCGTAAAACCCACGCATCTGGCCAATTACGGCCATACCGTTTTTAATCCCGCTCTGCCGCAAGACGACTTCGACGAGGCCATGCGCATCGCCCAGGCCGAGTTGGACGCCCGGCAACCCCACGTGCTGGTGGGCTCCAGCCGGGGCGGAGCCATCGCCATGAACATCCAGACCGACGGCGTTCCCCTGGTGCTGCTCGCCCCGGCCTGGAAACGCTGGGGCAAGGCCCGCAACGTCAAGCCTGGTACGCTGATTCTGCATTCTCCGCAGGACGCGGTCATTCCGTTTACCGACAGCAAAAAATTGGTAGCCAGCAGCCGCTTGCCGGCATCGTCGCTGATCGTCGTCGGTTACGATCACAGCCTGACCGATCCCGAATCGTTGCAAACCATGCTGGCGGCGGTGGCAAGACAGAGCCTCTCGCAGGCTGCGTAAGGGTTGTGCCTAACGGTGTCCGGATGACCATCAACGATGCTGCATGGCGGAGTTCAATTCCCACAGCGGCAGGAACACGCCCAGCGCCATGATGGTGACGACGATGCCGACGAAAATGATGAGTATGGGTTCGATGGCGCCGCTCAGGCCCTTGATTTCATAGCTCACTTCGCGTTCATAAAATTCGGCGACTTCCTGCATCATTTCATCCACCCGGCCGCTTTCTTCACCGACCGACAGCATTTGCAACACCAGGGGCGTAAACAGCCCGGTGCCGGCGGCGGTGCGGCTGAGTGACTCGCCCCGCTCCACTTTTTCCCGCATGCCGCCCACCTGCTGTTCCACGAACCGATTGTCCACGCCGCGCGCCGACAGGCGCAGGCCGTCCAGCACCGGCACGCCGGCGCGCATGGTCATGGCAAAAGCGCGGGCAAACCGCGCCATGGTGGCGCGGTGAATAATGCTGCCGGCAATGGGCAGGTTGAACTTGTATTGATCCCACTTCAGGCGGCCGTCTTTGGTTTTCAGATATAAATGCGCGCCCAGCGCCGTGCCGACGATGACGCCCAAAATGATGGGCCAATGGGCGACGGTAAACTCGGATACCGCCAGCAGCACGCGCGTTTGCCACGGCAAAGCGGTGCCGAACTTGGCGAACATTTTGGCAAAAGCGGGGATGACGAACATATTGATGATGATCATGGCCGCCGCGATGGCGATGATGACGAACGAGGGGTAACGCAAGGCGCTGGTGATTTGTTTGTGGGTTTCGTCGTCGCGTTCCAGATAGGCGGCGATTTGCGCAAAGGCCAGGTCCAATTGGCCGGTGTTTTCGCCCACGTCCACCAGGCTGATCATCAACGGTGGAAATATGTGGGTATGGCGGCGCATGGCTTTGGACAATTCGTAGCCGCTTTCCAGTTCATCCGCCAGCTGCAAAATGATTTTGCCCCATTCTTCCTGCCGGGTGGTGCCGGCGATGCCGCGCAGCGCGCGGATGATGGGCACGCCGGCTTTGGTCAGGGAATACATCTGGCGGCTGAATAAAATCAGCTCGTCGGTGGCCACCTTGAACTGCATGAAACCGAACAGGCCGGCCAAATCGAACTGGGCGGGGGCATCGCCATTGGCTTTTTCCAGGATGCGAACCGGCGTAATGCCCATGCGCAACAGCGTGTTGACCACTTCGTCCAGGCTGTTGCTTTCCAAAACGCCGGAGACTTCTCCCTGGCCGGCTTTACGGCCGGTATATGAAAAATAAGGCATTAATTAAAAACTCTTCAGTTAACACAGTTCATCGTTCCCACGCTCCGCGTGGGAACGATAAATCTGACAAAGCAGCATTAAGCAACCGCTTTTTCGGTCAAAACATCGCCTATTTCCGGACTCTCCTCGGCATCTTCCGCGATGCTTTCATTGGCGATGCGCTGGACTTCTTCCACCGTGGTAAGCCCCTGTTCGGCATAATCCAGCGCGCAACGCGCCAGCGACCGGAAAGCAGGATCGGCCTGCGCGGTGCGGGTGAACAGGATGGAGTCGTTTTTTTGCAGGGCGCGCATCATGGCCACGCTTAATTCCAGCAATTCGTAGACGCCGACCCGGCCCAGGTAACCGGTGTTGTTGCACTGGTTGCAACCGTCGCCCCGGTAAAACCTCGGCGCCCGGTATCCTTGGCCGGCCAAGGCTTCCACCCAGGCGATCTGCTGCCGCTCCAGCGGGTCCACCGCCTTGCAGTCCGGGCAGATGCGCCGCACCAGGCGCTGGGCGATGATGGCGCGCAGCGAGGACGCGACCAGATAGCCCTCGATGCCCATGTCCATCAGACGCACGGCGGTGCCGATGGCGTCGTTGGTATGCACCGAGGACAGCACCATGTGGCCGGTCAGCGCCGCGCGGATGGCGATTTCGGCGGTTTCCTGGTCGCGGATTTCGCCCAGCATGATGATGTCCGGGTCGAGGCGCAGCGTGGTGCGCAGGATGCTAGCGAAGGTCAGGTTGATTTTGGCGTTGACCTGCACCTGGTTCAGGCGCGGCATCTGGTATTCCACCGGGTCTTCGATGGTGATGATTTTTTTGCCGGGATCGTTGAGTTCCGACAAGGCGGCATACAGCGTGGTGGTTTTACCGCTGCCGGTAGGGCCGGTGATCAGCACGATGCCGTTGGGGCGATGGATTTGTCTGCGGAAACGCTCGCGGATGTTTTCCGGCATGCCCAGCTGCGCCAGGTGCAAAACCTGGCCGGACTGGTCCAGCAAGCGCATCACCACGCTTTCCACCACGTTTTCGCCGCGCATCAGGGGAATGCTGGCGACGCGCACGTCGATGCTTTTTTCTTTGACCTTCATGCGGAAGCGGCCGTCCTGGGGCCGGCGTTTTTCCGAAATATCCATGCCGCCCATGAGCTTGAGGCGGGAGATCAGCGAGGGTGAAATCTGTACTTCGTTGAGCAGTTGCTCGTCCAGCACGCCGTCGATGCGCAGGCGGATGCGCAGCACGTTCTGGTCGGGCTCGATGTGGATGTCGGAAGCCCTTTTTTTCACGGCGTCTTCGAAAATGGCTTGCAGCAGGCGCGCCACCGGCGCATCCACCGCCATTTCCGTGGATATCAGCGTGTCCAGGTGAAAATCCGCCTGGCTGGATATTTCCTGTTCTATTTCGTCGGCCAGATCGGATATCTGGTCGGCGTGGCCGTAAAACAGGTCGATGTTGCGCAGCAGCTCTTTTTCGCGCACCACGGCCTGGATGACGTGCGAATTGAGTATCCGCGACAGTTCGTCGTAGGCAAAAATATCGGTGGGGTCGGACATGCCCACCAGCACGCCGTCCTTGGTGATGCCCAGCACGATGGCGCGGAAGCGGCGCGCCATGGTTTCCGGCAGCATGCGCACGGTTTCTTCTTTGAGGGGGTGGTGGCGCAAGTCGATGAGCGGCAGCTTGAGCTGTTCGGACAGAAACTGCAGCAGCTTGTCTTCCGTGAGGTATTGCAGGTCCACCAGCATCTGGCCCAGCTTGCGGCCACGCTTTTTTTGTTCCGTCAACGCGAATTCCAGTTGTTCCTGGGTGATGATGTTGGCTTCCACCAGCAAATCGCCCAGACGGATTCGTTTACGCATTTCGGCCACGGCTCATTTCCTCCGCATCAATGGGTAATCATGCCGCGCCTGCGGCTATCGGCAATATTCGCGTCGAACTCGGCGATGTAGTCGTAAATGGCTTCCAAATCCTGCTCGGCACCCTCTGTGAGCAGGACGTCGAACTTGGCGGGCGCGCCCGCCATCAGGCCGTTGCCCGCTTGGCACGCAAACGGGCAACGACATCCGCCACAGGCTTGAGCTTGCCGGAAGCCGCGTCCTGATTGCCCAGCGCCAGGATTTTCAGCAAGGCCAGGGTTTCCTGGGTTTCCTCGAACGAGGCCACATCCTGCAGAACCGCCTTGGCTACGCCGTTTTGGGTAATGACCAGGGGCTCGCGCCGCTCAGCGAGGTGCGTAAGAATCTCGGCGGCATTGGTCTTGAGGTAGCTGATCGGTTTGACTTGAGATGAGTAGCGCATGGCCGTGCTCCTGGTTTTCGAATGAGACTGAATTTAGTCTTTTTATGGTCTCATCACAAGGTACTCGAACCGGCGTGCCCGCTGTTTAGACGGGGGCATTCTCGTCAACGCTCGCGGAAAACCTGTTTGGACGAGGCGTAAATGGGTTTAAGCAGGTATTGCAGCACGGTTTTGCTGCCGGTGATGATGTCCGCCTGCATGGTCATGCCAGGCAAAATGGGATTGCGCCCGGCCACGGGACCGACGTAGGGCTGGTCCAGGCTGATAATCCCCTGGTGATAAGGCGTGATGCCGTCCTTGTCCAGCAAGGCCGAGGCGGATATGTCCTTCAATACGCCGTAACCCACACCGTAGCGGGAAAAATCATAGGCCGTGAAGCGCAGCTTGGCCTGCTGCCCCACGTGGACGTGGCCGATATCGCGGGGAACGATTTTGACCACCGCTTCCAGCGGGGAATGCACCGGCACGATCTCCATGATCTGCTCGCCTTTGCCGATGACGCCGCCCAGCGTGTGCGGTTTCAGGTTGTGCACCACCCCGGCCATGGGGGCGCGGATTTCCGCCAAACGCAGTTTTTCTTGCAGACGCTTGCTTTTTTCTTCCAGGCTCACTTGTTCGTTGCCGATGCGGGTGTATTCGCTCACCAGCTTTTCGTTGATTTCCGCCATATCCGCATCCACCTCGCTCACTTCGCGCCGCAAACTCAGCAGATTGATTTGCGGGAGATAATGCTTGGAAACCAGGCCGGTTATCATGTCCAGCTCCTGCTGAATGGTTTGCCGTTTCAGCGCCAGGCGCTTGCCGCGATTGGTCAATTCCTGTAGCTGCCGGTCGGCGAATGCGACTCGGCTGTTCGTTATCCCGCTGGCGGACGAAGGCGCCAGGGCAGCGTTGAGCGGGTGCAGGCCTGGAACCTGATTTTG
>SCQD01000230.1 GCA_004299145.1 Methylococcaceae bacterium
ACGTCGGCCTTCCCCTTCTGACCACAGGGTCGGCAACTACAAATAATTGACGAGGCTACTTTCGGTTCACTGGTGTTGCGGCCTGCTGATTCGCCATTCGAGAACTTACGACCCCCGGTTGCCCAGACGCCGCTCTCTTGTACTACCGGGGTGAATGGACAACTCCCCGGACGGGACTTTAACCCGCTAGCGCAGATCGTTGTTACTGCGTACGGTCAGGCCTTACAATTCACATTATTCGACGTGTCAAATGTAAGGCCTGACCCCGTTCCCCTTAGGCTTCTTTCGACCTGCTTCGCTGGAGAGTTACATCTATTTGTTCAGCTAAAGATTCAACTCCTTTGATTGTTAATTTTTTTTGTGGGCCTTTGATTTCAATAATTAGATCACCAACCAGTTGCCCCGTTTTTGCATTGACCACATGAGCCTTGAGATAAACAAAAAGAAAACTCGCCTTGTGTACACGACCCACAATTACCCAATCGGCACCGACATCTCGCCCTAGTTGCGCAGCGACGTCATGATGATCAGAAAGATAACCATGTCCTGCATTGGCACTTTTTTGAATTTCTGGGGCAACCTCGACAATCGTGTAACCGCTTTTTGTAGCTAAAGTTTTTTGCAACAGTGACTTAATTGATGCAGTTCGCTCGATTTCTTCTGGAATATTTGGGTTGAGCGTTACATCATTAAGCTCAAAATCCAAAACAGCGACGCGCGCATCACCCGCGAAAGTGGTAATGGGTGAAAGGAATAACAGTTGAACCGCTACAAGGCAGGCAATAACAAAACGCATAGTATTTTCCTTTGTAAGGTGTGAAAAAGCCCTTAAGAGGCATGTTTGCATGCTTTGGCGTAATACCAATCCATCGCATCTTCAAGCCGGTCATTGCCCCAGAACATTTATCCATCCACGATAAACATGGGAGTTCCAAAGATCCCAAGTTCCCCGGCTTTTTCTGTTTGCTTTCGGAATTTGTCCTTATTCTCCGCGTTTTGAGCAAAAGCAAGGTATTCCTCTCCAGAAACCCCTAGCCCGTTTAGCTTCCGCTGAATAATTGCTGGATCGGAAATATCCACATCCTCGGCAAAATTGGCGCGAAACATTGTTTTCACGAACTCGGGCAGCCACAGTTCGGACTCAGCTGAACACGCCACCCGTCCAGCCAACACGCTATTGCATGGGTACATCGAGCGAGGGAACGGGTCAGGCCTTACAATTCACATTAGAAGCGTCAAATGTAAGGCCTGCCCCCGTTCCCTTTGGAACGTTGAGTCAGTCTATAATTTTTTAAGTATTTTTTCATATTCTCCATGAAAACCAATCCAAAACCATAGAATTTCTGTATTATCCACAATTCCCACCGCTCTATAGTCAATATTGATGCGCACCGAATAAATTGGTTTGTTGGAATGAACCCGCTTGAACTGCAAACCTGGGTGATATGGATTATTTTTAAATTGGATATATGCGGCTTTTGCCTGCTTCCGAATATCCGCAGGCAAAGCGGAATACAACTTCCAAAATTTTTCTGTCGCATGCGAAATCACAGCGCATCTATGTTTAAAGGCTTAGTCTTACCTGCGCGATGTTCGCTTAAAGCCTCATCGGCGAGACTTGCTAAAAAATCTTCGGATTCGGCAAATAACGAATCCCATTTTTTTTCCGCCAATAATTCATCCAGCAACCATCGTGCGATTATATTCTGCTGCATATCAGGAAGTTTAGATGCTTCTCGAAATGCCTGGTTAAGTAACTGTGTCATATAATTTTTCCCGAAAACGCACAATTATAAACAACAGCCAATGCCCGCATCTTAGGCATTTGCATGACTTTTTTGCGCTTCAAAAGCATCTATGCTCGACCAACGTAAAGCAGCCACCCCAAAAGGCGCAAAACTTTCGCCTCCGAGGTGTATAACGCTTGCCAGTCTAGCGCCACCCCAAGCAAACAGGCAAACAACCGTTTTTAGACACCCTAAATTCGCCGCCAAATACACCGTCAGCCGCGCCGGCTGTAAACTGGGTAGTAAGCGGTGCTTTTACCTTGCCCTATAAAATGAAAAAGCCCCCAAAAGGAGGCTTGTGCCGGCGTACCGCAGTCTTCACGTCCTTGTGCCTGGGTTCCGCCCATCCCTGGCGGAACGACGTTGAAAGTAGACGCTGGGTTTCGCCGACTCAACCTCAGCCTACTCCTCCGGCCCAAAACACACGCGATAATCCACGCAGACTTCACAAGACGGCGCCCGGCAGGCGCGTATGCCTTCCGCTTCGCACAGCTGTTTGTACAGAAACTTTTTCCACTTCATGTCTTGCGTGTTCTTGGCCGCCAGCGTGGGAAAGTTGTGCGCGATCAGGCCGCTGAGTTCCACGCGCGACCACAGCCCCAGGTCTTGCCAGAGGTGATCGTCGCCGAGACAGCCGGCGACCAGGATGCCGGCGATCCAGTGGGTTTCTTCCCTATCGGCCGTCCCGGCGTGGGCCATGAGCATGCCCAACAGGTCTTCACGCTCCAGCATGCGGGAAAAATCCGGCCGGCGGCCCGAGGTTGCCCGCCCGGTGATGCGTATGCCTTTGAAATAGCGGGCCTGCAAGGCGCGAAACTGTTTGGGCTCCAAGCCCAGAAAATCCGGCAAAACGCCCTCCCCCACGCACCAGCTTGCCAGCATCCGCGTCAACCACTCCCGGTTCGGCGAACCACCAACCGCATGCCGGGCAAGCCGGCGGTAAACGTCGTCGCGGCTTCGCTTATTCCTGCTTCCTGGAAGCAGGGCAAGCGCATTAGCTGCACCGAATAACGCCCAAGAATCCACCAGTTGGTCACGGCTATTAAATGCCCTCACCCCAACCCTCTCCCGCGGGGAGAGGGGGACGGAAATTGCAGCCTTCTGGATAAAGCCGTTCACGAGCGCTGCATCAATAGGCGACGACGATGTCCTCGTCGCGCACGATCATCTGGCAAGCCAGGCGCCAAAGCGTCGGCAGGTCGGTGACCGCCATCTCTTCCACCTCTTTTTCCGTAATCTTGCCGAGCTGTTTCAGCACGGTGATTTCTTTCGGGGTGAGCGGCCCGCCCATGCGCTGGTTTTTGTTGTCGACGCTGGTGACTTTTACCAGGCAAGTACCGCATTCACCGTCCTGGCAGCTGAACTGGATGGGAATTTTGTTTTCCAGCGCCAGTTTGAGCAGGGTTTGCGTGTGGCTGCCGGCCACGGCGTAGACGGTTTTGTCTTTGTATTCGGGGTTGCTGAAGGTGACGAGTGCCATTGGGGATTCCTTATGTTGTGTATTTGTGGTTACAAAAAGCCCATGAACCGTCAGGCCGGCTTGACGGATACCGTGCCGCCCAAGATTTGCGCCTGGCAAGCCAGCCGGTTGTGTTTGCCGGCGAAGTTGTCGCGCAAAATCTTGTCTTCCAATACCGACGGTTCAGTCAGGTTGTTCCAGCCTTCGGTCACTTTCATCATGCAGGTGCCGCAATCGCCTTCACGGCATCCGTATGTGATGCCGGAGCCGACTTTTTCCGAGATTTCGATGACGCGGGTGCCCGCCGGTACGGTGACGGTGACGTTGATGTCTTCGAAGGTGATGGTGGCTTTGGCCATGGTGAGTTCCTCTTTAAGGTGTGTGGAGTTCGGTCTGAATAAGGTCAATGCGCCCGAAGCAGGGACATGGTTTCCGCCATTTTTTCCGGCGCTATGCCGGTCAACGATCCGGGCGGATTCAGCGGCTCGCCCAGTTCATCGACGATGCAGCACTCGATGGGGCAAATGGCGGCGCACTGCGGTTCGTCGAATTCGCCCAGGCATTCGGTGCACTTCGCCGGGTCGATCAGAAAATGCGGCAGTGCCTCATAAATCGCCCGGTTGGGGCACAACGGTTTACAAGCCCAGCAGTTGACGCACAAGTCGTTGATTTGTAATGCCATAACGTTGTTTCCCAAAAATCCGCGTTCAGCTCAGGATGCCCCACTCCCTGAAGCAGCCTTTGTGCCACCTTATAACCCTTGGTTTTTCAAGGGATTGCCGGGATTTCGTCTGTATGCTGTCCCACCATCCCGGCCCGCCTTGTCGCAAAACCGACAAACGCGAAGCCGGAGCTGCGCGGAGTGGGTTCCCAAGCGGAGCTTGGGAACCAGCGCGCTGCCGTCATGCCGCCAGCGCCAGCGGCGCATGGCTGAAGCAGTTTTTCGGGCACACCCTGGAGCAGGCCGAACAGCCGATGCAGTCCAGCACGTCGGCCAGGCTCATGACCTGGGTGTTGTCTTCGTCCAGGTCGTCGAAATCGTCGATTTCTTCTTCGGACAGCACGTCGGCGCGGTCAACCAGGTCGAACACGTCGCGCGGACAAACCTTGTAGCAGCGGCCGCAGCCGATGCAGCGGGTCTGGTCGATGGACTGGACGAACGACGGCGTCCAGGGCTTGCCGCCGGCGGTGACGCCGGTGATGAATTGGCTCATAAGGGCTCCTCGCTGTATCAGGCGACCGCCGCCTGTTTGGCGTGTTTCAGTTTTTTGTTCAATTCCGCCCAGGCTTGGCAGGCGGCGTATGTACCCTGCGTCAGTTCGGGCAATTCTTCGTAGCCGGCGGGCAGGCGCTCTTCCACCAGGTCGTGCACCTTGGAGGCCCACTCCGAGGCGATGCGCTTGGCTTTGGCCACTTCTTTTTCCAGTTGCTGCAATTCGGTTTCGCTCATGGACGGCGGCCTCTTGTGCTAAAGGTTGGCGACTTCGGTAAAGCGCTCGATTAATTCCAGCGCTTGGGCTATGGCTTTGCCCGCTTCATCGTTCATTTTTTGCAGCGATTCGAAACCGAAGCGGTGCACGTCGCGCACGGTTTTGTCGACCACGATGAGCCGGCCGACCGTGATCAAAACCCGACCGAAGCCTTCGTGGCTCACGTGGATCACCGGCACCGCCATCAGGCCGGACGGCTGTTCGATCAGGCTGGCGATGGCGTTGTAATAGGCTTTCAGCCGCGCCAGGGTGATGGGGCTGGGGTCGCCGACGATGGGTATGGCCCGCTTGCGCTCTTTGGTCATGACCAGCGGGTCGAGAATTCTGGCTTCCGACCAGCCTTGGTAGGTGTCGTAGGTATCCAGCGCTTTCAATTGCTTGAGCATCTCGCGGGAAAAACTGGCCTGGATGGCCGGATCGTCTTCCGCCAGGACTAGGTCTTCTTGTTGCACAACTGTCTCCGTATCAAAGTAAGTGTTTCAACTCGTTCCCAAACTCTGTTTGGGGAACGCGGTCAGGGAAGCTCCGGCTTCCCGTTTCGGCCCTGGAAGCCGGAGCTTCCAGGGCCGGGTTCCCAACCCGGAGGTTGGGAACCAGCACAACGCAAAGCCACCGCGTCGCGGCACCGATTGCCCTGGTGGATACGGGACGCAGAGCGTCCGGGACTGCATTCCCACGCAGAGCGTGGGAACGATGGCCTTTTTATTCACACCACCCTTCCGCTTCCATGCGGGCAAACCGGGCCGGGTCATCCGCCGTTTGGCGGGCAATCGCTTTGGCAACCCAGGCGGAAGGGCCGGTGCGCAGTTCGTTCTGCAAATCTTCCAGCAAATCGGCGATCAGGCTGCCGCGATAGACCTTCACCGGCTGGATGCCGGCCGCCATGACCTGGCGGATGGCGGATGCGCCCATGGCTTCGCAGTACACGGCGGCGCAGCCGTCCAGCAAGTCGATCTTGGCGGCCAGTTTCGCTTCGTTGCCGTCCTGTTCCAGCCGGCCGAACTCCGCCACTTCGACCAGCGCGTGCGTATCCTGGTCGACGCTGTAGACGGCAAACGTTTTCGCCGAACCGAAATGCTGGTTGACCTCCCGCATGTCGTCGGTAGCGAAGGCAACGCGAATGCCGGGCCGGGTTGCCGGGGACTCGCTGGGTACTGGGGTTTGCATCAGGGCTGGCTCCTCGGGGGCATCAACAATGCGCAAACGTCGGATGAGCGTCATGGGGTTTGGCCTCCAACGGGTAGTCGTATGCTTCCCCAGCCGGCTTCTGGGAAAAAATGGAACGGTAAACCGGTATTTCGTGGTGCTGGTGGTGGCTCAGGCACAGATTGGCCAGATCGAACAGGCTCTGGCGCGCGCCGGCATAACCGATGAAGGTTTTCTGGTAGCCGCCGACCAGGTCGTACAGCGGAAAGCCGCAGCGCAAAATCGGCAAGCCCAGCCGCTGCGCCGATTGCACCGCGTGCGAATTGCCGATCAACAGTTCGGCATTGGCCTCGCGCGCCAGGTTTTCCAGGTCTTCCAGGTCGCCGAGTTTGACCTGGGCGGTGGGCAGGGTATTCAGCAGCGGACTGTAGCCGGCGGATACCGCCGCGACGACGGCGCCGCCCATTTCGTGGATCAGCTGCGCCCACGCATTGAGCAAGTCGGGGTCGGCGGCGATGGCGACGCGCAGCATGCCGAGCATGAAGTGGGTGTCGACCATGGCGTCCTGCAGCTGGGCGCGCTGGCGCTCGACGCGCGCCGGCACCGGGTTGCCGCTGATCGCCGCCAATGCCGTCATCAGCGCATCGTTGGCGTGCAGGCCATACAGATGATCAAAGCGGTGATCGGGCACGCCGCTGCGCTTGGCCAGCACGTCGGCGGCTTTGTACAGCGAAGCGCCGATGACCAGGGTGGCGGCGGCATCGCCCAGGGTGGCGAGTGCCGCCACTGCGGTGCCGCCCACCGTGACCGGGCTGTATTCCCCATCGGTCAGGTGGCCGTCCAGTGAGTCGGACACGTCGGGGACGAACACCGGTTGCAGGCCGAACCATTCGATGACGTCGCGCAGGTGTTCCAGATCACCGGGAGTCAAAAACGAGCCGGCCAGCACGTTCACCTGCCGTGGCCGGGTGCCGGGCTTGCCGCCGGTCGCCGCGGGCACCAGTTCGTCGATAATTTCCACCAGCGTGGCGGCATAGCCGGTTTCCAGGCAGCCGAAAAAATCCGGCGTGTTCACCGCCACCACGGCGATATGGTTGTAGGCAGGGTATTTGGCGCGGAATTCTTTGACGCAGCGCTTGACGTCGCTGCCCTGGGTTTCCGACAGGCCGGTGGTCAGCACGGTGATCAGCGCCGGGGCGGATTTTTCGGCGATGGTATGCAAGCCTTCGATCACGTTGTCGTCGGCGCCCATGATGGAGCTGGTCTGATCCATGGCCGTGGTTTGCAGCGGAATCGGCTCGCGGAAATGGCGCACGAAATAGACTTTGGCGAAAGCCGTGCAGCCTTGCGAGCCGTGCAGCATAGGGATGGCCCGGTCGAAGCCCAGCGTGGCCAGCGCCGCGCCCACCGGCTGGCTGGCCTTGAGCGGATTGACCGACAAGGCTTTATTGCGGCGGATGACTTCTGACATGGGCGACCTTCTGGACGGCTGTATTTGCCCATGGCTACAGCAGCCGGCATGCCAAAATTATTTGGCTTTTATATCAAAGGGTTAATGGTTTTTTGTTTGTCGTGTTTCCGACAATTGGGGGGGCATTGTCGGGTTGGGGGACTGATTGCTGGAGGAAGTTTTCAGGGATCATTGGCCGGCGGAATGCTGCCGGCACCGCGCACGACGACAAACCGAAAGTCTTCCAGCAAGGCGTAACATACCGGGGTCAGCAGCAGGCTGGCGGCCATGCCGACCAACAGTCCGGCCGACAGCGGCAGCGTCATGGGTATCAGAAATTGCGCCTGTACGCTGGTTTCCAACAGCGTCGGCAAAAAGCCGGCAAAGTTGGTGAGGAAAGCCAGCAGGATGGGACGGAAGCGGGCGGTGCAGGCATCCAGGATGAGGCTGGAGGCGCTTGAGGCGTGAGGCCGGAGGCATGAGGCTGGAGATTGGGAGGCGGAAACACCGGTCTGGATCGCTGCACCTTCCACACCCCTGTCTCCGGTCTCCGGCCTTAAACCTCCAACATCCAACCTCATGCCTCCAGCCTGTTCCTCTTCCCCTCCAGCCTCCGGCCTCAAGCACCTCCGGCCTCAAGCACCTCCCGCCTCAAGCACCTCCGGCCTCAAGCCTCCCGCCTCAAGCCCCTCCCTCTCCCGCATATAATCCAACAACACCAGACTGTCGTTCACCACCACGCCGCTGCCGCCACCACCCGGGCGGCGGCGGCTTGCAGATCGTAATTGTGGGCCAGGGCTTCGGCGATCAAAGCCGACAAAGTGGGTTGGTTGAACGCCGCCACTCACTGCTGCGGGGCGTCGTCGTCCAGGTGGGTTGCGGCCACGCTCTAGTGCATCGGCGCGGCCACGCCAGTATCCTGGGGATGGCGCTCCGGCACGTTGCCACAGGCAACCAGCAGCAGGCTGGTGTAAACCAGTATCAGGAGGCGCATCACTGATCGATGTAGGGTACGCTGTGCGTACCGTTTTCCCAACGAAGCTGTCGCCAGCCGTTCAAAAAACGGGATCGGTGCAAGCGCGTACCCGCAACGCTCCGAACCATGGTACGCACAGCGTACCCTACGTACTGTATCTGGATTGCCGCCCCCGCCATCGCCGGCCGCCTGGTCAACGGCGTATTCCGCCCGAAACAGGAGCGCCATGCTGCATTGGATACCCTGAACAAGAGGGTTGCCTTGGAAAGCGCCGGACTTTCCGGTTAATATGTCTGTGCTTCAGGTGCTTGGCCGCTATTCGCGTCCAGGTTAAACGGGAAGCCGGTGCGGAGTTGAAATGCTCCCAAGCCGGCGCTGCCCCCGCAACGGTAAGCAGGTTGCGGCGTACCAGATGCCACTGTGCCTTTAACGGCATGGGAAGGCGGCTGGGCCGGGCCGTCCCTACAGCACCTGCCCGGTGCGCTACGGCGTCAATACCGTCCCACACTCCGTCTCCCGCGACTTTTATATTTGACCGCCGTGCGGGTGAGCACGGCGCCAGCGTGGAGACAGTCCATGAAAACCTTCCGTTACCACGCCATCGGCGTGGCGGCCGGCGTGTGCTCGGCCATTCCTTTACCAGCGCCGGCTGACGAGGCTGGTCCACTCGCCCTGGACCCCGTGGTGGTCACGGCTACCCGCACCGAACAGCCGGCGAGCGCGGTGCTGGCTGCCACGACGGTCATTACCCGCGAGGAAATCGAACGCCGCCAGGCGCAATCGGTGCAAGACGTCCTGCGCGGCGTGCCGGGCCTGTCCATCGCCAACAGCGGCGGTTTGGGCAAAGCCAGCTCTGCATTTCTGCGCGGCACCAACGCCGACCATGTGCTGGTATTGATCGATGGCGTTCGCGCCGGTTCGGCGACGCTGGGCAGCGCCGCTTTCCAGGACATCCCCATCGACCGGATCGAACGCATCGAAGTCGTGCGCGGTCCGCGCTCCAGTCTGTATGGTTCCGAGGCCATCGGCGGCGTCATCCAGATTTTTACGCGCAAGGGTGGCGCTGAGCTTAAGCCTTACTTGAGCTTCGGCGCCGGCAGCCATTCCCTGTACAAAACGACGGGCGGGGTTGCCGGCGGCGGCGGTCAGGGCTGGTACAGCCTTGGCGGCGCGCGGCTGGAAACCTGCGGTTTCAATGCCCAGCGGGGCAACGAACCGGACCTGGACGGTTACCGCAACACTTCCGGCAGCGCCCGCGCCGGCTACCGCTTCGACAATGGTTTGGAAATCGAGGGCAATCTGTTGCACGCCGAATTCGTCAACGATTTTGATCAAGCCGATGGTTTCGATCCGCAGACCTTCGCGCCCCGGGAGTTTTTTCACAACACCAGCAACGGCGTGCAGCAGATGCTGGGGGGCAGCGTGAAATACGCACTCACCGGGTTCTGGAAAACCACCCTGCGCGCGGGCCGGACGCTGGATGAAATGCGTTCATACAATACGGCGACTGCGTCGAACTTTTTCAACACCCAGCGCGTCACCACGACTTGGCAGCACGACTTCAGCCTGGCACCCGGCCATCTGTTGACCGCCGGCTGGGATTACTACGTCGATCAAGTCGGCAGCGATACCGATTACATGGTGAAGTCGCGCGACGACAAGGCCGGTTTCATCCAGTACCAGGCCGGCAGCGGCGCCGTCGACGCGGTATTCGGCGCCCGTTACGACGACAATGAGCAGTTCGGCGGCCGTCCCACCGGCAACGTGGCGCTGGGTTATACCTTCGGCAACGGCATCAGGGTATCGGGAGCCTGGGGCAACGCTTTCAAGGCGCCGACGTTCAACCAGCTCTATTACCCGAATTACGGCAGTCCGAACTTGCTGCCGGAGGCCTCGGCAAGTTGGGAGGCGGGCGTCAACGGTCGGCATCTGGGGCTTCAGTGGTCGATCAACGGCTATCACACCGAGGTCGAGCACCTGATCAACACCGTCTGTGATGCCGCCTGGACCTGTAGTGCGCAAAACGTCGACCGCGCGCGCATTCTGGGCTTGGAAGTGCAGGCTTCCAAGCGCCTCGCGGGTTTCGATCTCGCCGCCAATCTCAGTCTGGCCGATCCGCGCGATCTCGCCCCGGGCAGCGCATACCACAATGTGCTGGCGCGCCGGCCGAAGTCGATGCTGCGCTTCGACGTCGACCGCGATTTCGGACGCTTCAGCGTGGGCGCCACCGTCAACGGCGAAAGCCGGCGCTTCGACGATGCGGCCAACGAGATGGCGGTAGCCGGCTTTGTTACCCTGGATTTGCGCGCCGGCGTAAAGCTCGGCAAAGGCTTATCGCTGGAAGGGCGTATGGCCAACCTGCTCGACCGGCGCTATCAAACCGCCCGGCAGTTCAACCAGGACGGCCGGAACTTCTTTTTGAACCTGCGTTATTACCCTGACTTTCTATAAATAAACGGCGCGCACAGCGGCTTATTCAAAAGTAATCGTTCACGCCCCCACCTTTGTCTCCCTCTCCCACCGGGAGAGACTCCAGCGCCGTGCCGGCGCCGAATGGCGCCCAGGAACGGAGTCGGTTATGTTATGGATAGAGTCAATGTGCAGTGTAGTCGCCAAGCCCTTTGGTGCGGCGTGTGCTGCCCGTGG
>SCQD01000024.1 GCA_004299145.1 Methylococcaceae bacterium
GCACGATGCGCCGATTCAGCCCGCAGCCCTGGTGCGCAATGCCGCCAATGCCGCGCAGGGCATGTTCGACGCCAAGCCCGCCGTGCGCCTGTGTCTCGACGTGCAGGAAGGTTTGCCGCCGTTTATCGGCGACGCCGACCGCTTGTTGCAAGTGCTGGTCAATCTGCTGAACAACGCCGCCAAATTCACCGAGCGGGGGACGGTGACGGTCAAAGCCCTGCTCAATCACAACAAGCTGATCCAACTGGAAGTCCACGATACCGGTGTTGGTTTCCCGCCCGAGGACGCCGAAGCGATTTTCGACAAATTCCAGCAGGCCAAGCACGGCGACACGCTGGTCGATCAACCCAAGGGCACCGGACTGGGCCTGGCGATTTCGCGGGAAATCGTGGTGCGCCACGGTGGGCGCATCTGGGCCGGCTCGGTGCCGGGCAAGGGCAGCGTTTTCACCCTGACCTTGCCGCCGGCGGCGGGCAGCCTGCTGGAGACCACCGCCATTGCCTCGCACATCGTCGATTTGGTGGAACAGGAGGCCGGCGGCGCGGCCGTCCCCCCGGCCGCATCGGCCGCGGCTGGCAAACCCAAGGTGCTGGTGGTGGACGACGACCCCGCCATACGTGCCTACCTGACCCAGCTATTGCAGGAGCAGGGCTATGACGTGGTGGCCGCGGAGGATGGGCAAGCCGCCATAGCCGCGGCGCAGGACCAGCACCCTGACCTCATCACCATGGACCTCGCCATGCCGGTGATGGACGGGCGCACGGCCATCGTCAAACTGCGTGCCGATCCGTCGCTGCAACACATTCCCATCATGGTGATTTCGGCCATTCCGGGACTGGAAACGGCCGGGGGCGATCTGGCCATGGGGAAGCCGCTGGAAGAGCCGCGCTTTCTGGAAAACGTGCACCTGCTGCTGGACGGCGAGCAGCACACCGCGTCGAGACGCGCGCACTTTCTCGTGCTGCACGAGGCCAGCGAGCCGCCGGCGATGACGCCGGCCAGCTTCAGCGCGCAATGCAAAGTCGAATTCTGCGCGCTCGACAAACTGACGGAACGTCTCCAGTGTGGCTTTCAGGGCATGGTGGTGGTGCCCACCCATTTGATCGGCAGCGTCGATCTGGGCATGCTGCAAGCCGCGCCGTCTTTGGAAGTCATGATCATGCCGGTGCAAGCCGCGCCGTCGATCCGGAATTCAAATGAACTAACCCAGCCACTCACAAGACCATAAGATGCGCAAAGGGTCAGATAAAGTATAAATTTTGCATTTCAGAACAAATAAGACGTGGAGTTAATAAGCATGAATATTGATGCAAAGCAATTCACAAAAGAATGGATTGAAGCCTGGAACTCTCACGACTTAGAGCGAATTTTATCGCATTACTCGGAGGATTTTTCAATAACATCTCCCATGATAAGTATTGTGATGAAAATTGATGAGAGTACTTTATTTGGAAAGAACAACATTAAAGCGTATTGGTTTGCCGCTTTACAAAAATTCCCCAATTTAAACTTTGAGCTTAAAGAAGTTGCATCAAGCGTTAATTCAATTGCTGTTTATTATCAATCTGTCATAGGAAAAGTGGCAATAGAGGTTATGTTTTTTAATGAACAAGGTAAAGTCAATAAAGTTATATCTCATTATACGAACTAGTTGTGATATAGAGATTACTAAGGCAAGACCATAAGATGACACAAAACACAAAAATTGCGATTGTCGACGACGAAGTCCACATCCGCGCCTTGCTCGAACAGACGCTGGAAGACCTGGAAGGCGAGCCGGAAATATTGATGGCCGCCAACGGCGCCGAAGGGCTGGCGCTGATCGAGCGCGAACACCCGCAACTGGTGTTCCTGGACGTGATGATGCCGCTGATGAACGGCTACGACGTCTGCGCGGCGGTGCGGCGGAACCCGGATTTGGCGGACACCACCATCGTCATGCTGACCGCCAAGGGGCAGGAGTCGGATCGGTTGCACGGGCTGGACATCGGCGCGCACCACTTCGCGACCAAGCCTTTCGATCCCGACGAAATTCTCGAACTGGCGCGCAGGATTCTACGAACCTCATGAGCAAAACGGCGGGCTATCTCAAGGAGGCCTGGACGCGGCAGCAGTTTGAGCTGGCCTATCCGCTGTTGCCCGCCGGTACCGCCGCCGCGGTTTGGTTCGGCGGCAAGCCGTTGGCGGCGGTGGGCGAGGGCGGGGCGGAGCTGAGCGCGGGCGCGCCGGCAGTGCTCAGCTTCGACCTGCGGCTGGAGGGCGAAGTACTCGGCACGGTGTTGTTGCGCCCGCCGCCCGGCGCCGCCGCAGCGGCGGCGGCATGGGGCGATTTGCTGGTGCATGGCTTGCAGGGCGTCATCGAGGCCCAGTACGCGCGCCACTCCGTGGCCCAGGAAACGCTGGAAAGCTATCGCGAGATGGCGTTGCTGCAACGCGCCGTCAGTGAACTCAACCATTCCCTCAAGCCGGTGACCGTCGCGGCCTCCCTGCTCAAGGAATTCCAGGGCCACAAAGGCGCGACCGACTTCGGCGCGGTATTCCTGCGCAACGCCGACGACGGCAGTTACAGCGCGCTGGGAGCTTTCGGCGCAGCGGCCGAGGCCGCCTGCGCCGCCCTGGTGCAAAGCCGGCTGTTCGCCGCGATGGACGGACAGCCGCAGGGCGACATCGTCAACGACCTGGCGCAATCGCCGCTGTGGGCGGGGGAGGTCGCCGAATTCCAGTCGCTGCTGTGGCTGCCCTTGAGCGTCCCCGGCGAGAGTCTCGGCTTGCTGGTGCTGGCCGCGCGCCGGCCGGAAGGCTTTGCCGCCGCCGACCTGAAGCGGGCGCAGACGCTGGTGTCGGTCGCGTCCAGCGCTTTGCGCAACGCCCAGCTATACGCCGCCGAGCAAGCCATGTTCCAGTCTTTCGTGCGGGTGATCGCAACCGCCATCGACGCCAAGTCACCCTACACCGCCGGGCACTGCCGCCGGGTGCCGGAAATCGCGCTGATGCTGGCGGAAAAAGCGCATCAGGCCGAACACGGTCCCTTTGCCGGCTTTACCCTCGACGACGATGAGCGCAATGCCCTGGAAATCGCCGCCATGCTGCATGATTGTGGCAAGGTGGTCACGCCCGAATGGGTGGTCGACAAGTCCACCAAACTGGAGAGCATCAACAACCGCCTCGGCCTGGTCGCCCTGCGCTTCGAATTGCTGCGCCGCGATGCCCTGATCGGCTATTACCGCGCCAAGGCCGAGGGGAGGCCCGATGCGGGGCAAGACTACCAGAACAGGCTGCGCCAATTGGACGAAGACTTCGCCCTGCTGGAAACGTGCAACACGGGCGGCGAGTTCGTTTCTCCCGAGCACGTCGAACGCATCCGCCGCATCGCCGCGACGCGCTGGCGCACCGCCGGCGGCGAGGAGTTTCCCCTGCTGGACGAGAACGAGGTCTACAACCTCAGCGTGCAGCGCGGCACGCTGAATCCCGAGGAGCGGAAGATCATCGAAGATCACGTCGTCCATACCATCAAAATGCTGTCGCAAATCCCCTTCCCGCGTTCCTTGCGCAACGTTACCGAATACGCCGGCGGCCACCACGAGCGCATCGACGGGCGCGGTTATCCGCGTGGGCTGAAACGCGAGCAACTGTCGATACCGGCGCGCATCATGGCTATCGCCGACATTTTCGAAGCGCTTACCGCGCCTGATCGTCCTTACCGCAAGGCCGGCACGCTGAGTTGGGCGATCGGGGTCATGCACCGGATGAAACAGGAAGGCCACATCGATGGCGATCTGTTCGACCTGTTTCTCTCCGAGGGGGTTTACCTCGCCTACGCCCGGGAACACCTGGCCGACAGTCAGGTCGACCCGGTCGACGTCACGCCTTATCTGGATAGCCGGGAAAGTAGCAGCAACCTTGCATGAAAAGAGCAGTCCAGGCGAGTCTCTTCCTGCGCGTTTCCCTGGTCACCACGACGGCGATCCTCGTGCTGTTCGCCGTCATGTACCTGCTGTTTGTGCCGCTCACCCAGCGCACCGTCGGCACTATCGAGCAGCATGCCGCCCGCACCGTGCTTGATCACGTCTACGCTAGCGTCGAGAACATCCACCACAGCCTGGAAAACAACCGCCAGGCCGTCCTGTCGGCGCGCAAAGCCGAACTGCGCGACCTGATCGCCGTCGTCGCCGCGCGGGCTTCCCGGCTGGACGAACAAGTGCGCCAGGGCAGGCTGGCCCGCGCTGAAGCCGAACGCCTGTTGCTCGACGAAATTCAACATACACACTATGGCCGCGATGGCTATATATGGGCGGTGGACTACCATTCGGTAACGCTGGCCCACGGCGACCCGAAGCTGATAGGCGTCGATTTTTCCCAGAAACGCGACCTGCACGGCAACTTGATCGTGCCGCCGATGGTGGCCGGCGCGCTGGCCTTGGGCGAGGGTTATCATTCGTACCGTTGGCAACGAAGCGGGGAAGAGCAACCCATCGAAAAACTGACTTTTTACCAGCTGCTTCCCGCTTTCAACATGGTCATCGGCACGGGATTGTATGTCGACGACATCGAAGCCGACGTGGACGTCTTGCGTGCCGCGGCCATTGAGAAGCTGCGCCGGCAATTGCGCGCTACCCGCCTGGCAAAGACCGGCTATGTCTATCTCTTCGACAGCCGGGGCAACGTACTCATCCATCCCAATCCCAATCTCGAAGGCAAGAATTTCACCGGCATGACCGACCCGGCCACCGGACGGGAGTTGCCGCCGATGCTGAAGGCTGCCGTCGACCGGCCCGAAGGCGTGCGCTACAAGTGGGACAGCCCGTCCGACCGCGGCAATTACCGCTACGACAAGATTTCCTGGGTGCGCTATTTCCAGCCCTTCGACTGGTACCTCTGCACCTCGGTCTATGTCGCCGAACTCGACGAAAGCGCGCACATACTCCGCAACCGTCTGCTGGCCATATTCGCCATGACGCTGCTGGTTTCCATCGCCCTGAGCCTCCTGCTGGTGAAATGGCTGGTCGCTCCGCTCAAACAGCTCAGCAGCACGGCGCTGTCCATCGAAAAAGGCGATCTCGGCGCCCGTTGTCCGCTGCACCGCAACGACGAGATCGGCGTGGTGGCGACGGCGTTCAACGGCATGGTGGACCGCTTGCGCGACAATATTCAGAACCTTGACGCCAAGGTCGGCGCACGTACCGCCGAACTGGAAAAAGCCAACCAGGAACTCAGGCAACTCGACCAACTCAAGTCTGACTTCATCTCTACCGTATCGCACGAATTGCGCACGCCCATGACCTCCATCGTCGGTTTCGCCAAGCTGGTGAAAAAAAAGCTCGACGACGTCATCCTGCCGCAGGCGGCGGCGGACGCAAAAACCGCGCGCGCCGTGGCGCAGGTCAGAAGCAACCTCGACATCATCGCCAACGAAAGCCAACGCCTCACCTTGCTGATCAACGACGTGCTGGACAGCGCCAAACTGGATGCGGGCAAGGTGCAGTGGAACTTTTCGCCACTGGCGGCGGCGGCGCTGCTGGAACGCGCCGCCACGGTCACTGCCACCTTGCTGTCGCAAAAGGGGTTGGCGCTTTCTTGCGATCTCGCGCCCGATTTACCGCCGATAGCGGGCGACGAGGACCGTTTGCTGCAAGTCCTGATTAACCTCATTTCCAACGCCATCAAATTCACCGAGCGTGGCCGCATCGGCTTGAGCGCCGAACGCCGGGAGGGATGCGTGCGCTTTTGCGTCCAGGACACCGGCATCGGCATTGCCCCGGAGGATCAGCGGCAAGTGTTCGACAAGTTCCGGCAGATCGGCGATACCCTGACTGACAAACCTCAAGGCTCCGGCTTGGGGCTGTCGATTTGCCGCCAGATCGTCGCAGCCCATGGCGGTGAAATCTGGGTGGAGTCGGAACCAGGGCGGGGCAGTACTTTCTGCTTTACCATACCCGTGGCAAAAACATCCGGGGGGTAGGTTCAATACTGTGGAATTAATGTTTTTCCATACCGCTGGATCAACCTCAGCCCTCCTGCCCCAAATCCGGTTCGCCGCAGTGGCGCAGCATCTGCGCTCTGGCGAGGTCGCGCAGGCGCAAAGCCACGCTCCAATCGTCGGCCAATCCTTCCTGTTCGCGCAAAACCAGCGGGTCCAGCGGCTCTCCCACGGTGACGGTGAACGCGCCACGGCGCGGAAACCAGGTTTCGTTGCGCAGCATGTCGCGGCTGCCGCGCAGCGCCAGCGGCAGCACCGGCAGATGGCTCTGCGCCGCCGCCAGAAAAGCGCCCATGCGAAACGGCAGCAAACCGGCGCGGTGGGTGAAACGGCCTTCGGGAAAATACAGCAATGACCGCCCCTGGCGCGCCGCCAGCGCCAGGCGCTGGGCGTCGCCCGTGCCTTGCTGGTAGTCGAAGCGTTCGACAAATTCGGCGCGCATGCGGCGCAGAAAGGTGCCGGCGATGAATTGCCCGGCCAATTCGATCTTGGCGACGAACAGCAGCGGCTGCGCTATGGTGCAGGCCAGCGCCAAGCCGTCCAGGTAGCCGGTGTGGTTGCACACGTAAATGCAGGGTTTATCCAGCGGCGGCAGGTGGTTCAGGCCGTGCCGAAACACCGGCGTGCCGGTGAGCCGGGTCAACAGCCAGGCGCCGCCGCGAAAAATCGGCCAGCGCCAGGCGAAAACCGGGCATAGCGCGATGACCGACCAGACCAGCGTCGACACGCTCAGCAGCACCGTCCAGGCATAAGCCGCATAGCCCAGCGCCGCCGTCTCGCGCAGCCAGCGGCGCAGGTGCGGCAGGCCGGCGGCCAGTTTTAGGCGCAACAGCCGGGTTTTGGCGCTGTGCGGGCCGTTCGGCGCCAACCCGCCCTCGTACAACTCGCGGCAGGCGGAGCGGCGGATTTTGCCGCTGGAAGTCTTCAACACCGTGTGCGGCGGCACCAGCACGACGGCGTCGGGCGGCATGCCCACCAGGTCGGCGGCGATTTCGTTGACCTGGGTGCACAGCGCTTCACGTCCTGCCTCGTCCATTTCCCGCGATTCCGCCATCACCACCAGCTTTTCGGTGCCGCTCACGGCGTCGGCGCAGCCGAACACCGCCACGCAGCCTTCGCGCACGCCGTTCAGGCGGCCGACCGCGCTTTCCAATTCATGCGGATAAATATTGCGCCCGGCGTGGATGATCACGTCTTTCACCCGGCCGGTCAGGTAGACCTCGCCGCCGGCCACGTAGGCCAGGTCGCCGGATTTGACCCAACGATCATGGAACAGTTCGCGGCTGCGCTCGGGGTTGCGGTAATAGCCGGCGGTCGCGGATGGGCCGCGAAATTCCAGCTGGCCTTGCTCGCGTTCCGGCAGCTCCCGGCCCGCGCCGTCGACGATGCGGATGTCGTGCCGGGGCAGCACCACGCCGCAGGAAGGAAAGCGGATGGCGCCGGCGCCATCCGCGCACGGCACGGCGCGGCCCTGCGCCGCCAGGGTTTCCCGCTCCACGCAATCGAACAGCGGCCCGCGCTGCAACGGCGGAAACGTCAGACCGACGGAATTTTCCGCCAGACCGTAAACCGGCGTCATGGCCTTGCGCTCCAGGCCGAAACGGCCGAAGTAGTCGCAAAAGCGCTCCAGCGTGGCGGGGTTGACCGGTTCGGCGCCGTTGAACATCAAGCGCAGCGAGCTTAAATCCAGTCCTTGCAGCGATTCTTCCTTGAGCCGTTTCAAACACAGCTCATAGGCGAAGTTGGGCGCCGCCGTCAGCGTGCCGCGATAGCGGTGTATCGCCCATAGCCAGCGGCTGGGCCGGGCCAAAAATCCCAGCGAAGAAAAATTCACCAGCAACATGCCGTGATACAGGCTGCCCAGCCAGGCGCCGATCAGGCCCATGTCGTGATACAGCGGCAACCAGCTGACGAACACGTCGCTGGAGTCGGCCGCCGTCGCCACGCCCATGGCGCGCACGTTGGCCAGCAGATTGGCGTGGCTCAGCATCACCCCCTTGGGCGTGCCGGTGCTGCCGGACGTGTATTGCAAAAAAGCCAGGTCGCCGGCCACCACGGTTTGCCTGACCAGGCCGGCCTGGCTTTGCGTCAGTTGCTCCACGGTGGTCAGCGTGTGCAGGCTCTGTACCTGCGGCTTGAGCCGGCGCGCCAGCGGCAGCGCTTCCGCCACGGTTACCAGCACCGCCGCCTGGCAGTTGTCCAGAATGGCGCTGTGCCGCAGCAGGTGGTCTTCCAAGTGCGCGGAACGGGTCGGCGGATAGATGGGCACGGGGATGCCGCCGGCCAGCAAAGCGCCGAAAAAAGCGTAAAAATACTCGCCGCCGCTGGGCAGCATGATCGCCACCGCCTGGCGGGGCTGCAAGCCGCACTGCTGCAAACCCGCCGCCACCGCTGCGCTGCGGCTCTGCAACTGGCCGTAAGTGATGATCTCACCCTCGCCTTCATCCTGATAGCTCTGGATGTGCGGTCGGTCGGGGTGCCGCGCCGCGTGCCAGTCCAGCACTTCCAGCAAGGTTTGCGCGCCATCGGGCGCGGTTTGCAGGTGTTGCAGCTGCAATTGGCTGATTGCCGTCACCTGCTCCGCCGCGCTGTTGTGCGCCGCCAGCACCGCCCGCAGCAAATCGCGCGGCGTCTCCACGTTGGCGTAGACCGCTTCCGCCAGCCGCACGCCGAAGCCGGCTTCCACCCGCGTCAGCAATTCCATGCGGGTGAGGCTGTCCAGTCCCAGTTCCCGGTCGAAACGGCTGTCCAGGTGAAAAGCCTGCAAGCGGGCCGGACGGATGTTCAGCTCGCCGCCCAGCCGGCGTACCAGGGTGAGCAGTTTTTCGGCGGATTGTTCGGGGGAGTCGGTGATGACGGACATGATGCAGAGCGGCAGTGGATGGGGACGCCTATTATCCGGTTTATACATGCGGTTTTCGACTTGCCGGCGATAGGTTCTAATGGGAGGCGGGATTAAACGGGGTAAGCATATGTTGCGCGAATTGAGGACGGAAAAGCGGGTTGCGGGTGAATTGAAAAAGCGCTGGTTCATGTCCGACTTGCAGGATTTGGTGATTTGGCAGGACGAAGACGGCGGCATCACCGCCTTCCAGCTCAGCTACGGCAAGTACCACGCCGAGCGGACGATTTACTGGAAGCGGGCAAGCGGTTTCGCCCACTTGCGCGTGGACGACGAGCGTTGCGCCGGCATGGCGCCGGCGACGCCCTTGCTGGTGGCAGACGGCGTCTGCGACAGCGCGGCGGTTGCGGCGCAGTTTTGCGCGCTGTCGCGCGAGGTGCCGGCCGACATCGCCGCGTTTGTGCTGGAAAAGTTGCGGGAATATTCCGGCCGGAATGACGAAGGCGGGCACAAACCCGGCTGATTGTGGCAACATGAACCTTGAATTCACCGCGCTCTCGCGCGAGTCATGCAGGTTCTTGCCAAGCTTAAATGTATCCATCCCACCGCTCCATAAAACCCAACCGCCGGGCATCCCGGCCGCCACGGCGCAAATTTGCCGCAAACAGCCTTGGTCTTGCCGCGGCGTGGCTGCTGACCCTGGGAATGGCGGCGTGCGCCCAGGGGGACGGCTGGCAACCCGATGTGTTTGCCACTGAAACCACCGTTGCCGATTCACCGGCTCAAGCCGCCGCCGATGGTACCGGCAGCGATCCCTGCCTGACGCCGGCGCGGCACGTCGGCCAGACCTGGACCTTGCCGGACGTGATAGACCGTGCGCTCTGCCACAATCCGCAAACCCGCCAAACCTGGGCCAATGCGCGTTACCAGGCGGCGCAGGTCGGCGTGGCCACGGCGGCCTATTTGCCGACCCTCAATCTGTCGGGCTCCATTTCCCATGGCCGCAACAGCGCCGGCAGCAATCTGCAAAATCCCATACAGACTTTCCAGGGCGGTAGCGGACAAGGCGGGAGCAGCGGAAACGGCGTCCAGCGCGTCGACGGCTGCGCGCCGTT
>SCQD01000231.1 GCA_004299145.1 Methylococcaceae bacterium
ATTCAGCAGCAAGCGGGAAAACACCGCCAGCAGCAGCGATACCACCATCAGCGCGGCCAGAAACAAGACCAGCAAGGTGGCGCCGGATGATGGCGGACCAAGGCGGGCAGGCGCGGAAAACTGCCATGTCTGCCGCACTAAGCCGCCCACCTGCGTTTTTTCGTTGCCCAATTGTCGCATCCTGTTTCCGCTTTATTATTTTATATGCCAAGGATTTCCAGGCCGCCCACTATGACAAACCACCCGCCCAAGGTCAACGGCATGGCCTGATGTTTTTGCGTTTTTTCAGGCACGATGTCCGGTTCGAGGCTGGGCAACAATAAACTTGGCGAAGGTTCTGACATTCATGATGTCGACGATTTCGAATCCGGTGCTTTCCAGCAATCGTTTCCATTCGGTTAAAGTGCGCTCGCGTCCCCGCGTGGCGATCAGCATCTGCATGTCGAATGCGGCGGTGGACGGGTTGATATGCGTTTCTTCGGCGACCATGTCCGCGAACAATATATAGGGTCTTTTGGCGCCGACGGCCGCTTTCAGGTTGTTCAATACCTTGACGCATTCCGCGTCGCTCAAGCCGTGCAATATGGCAATAAATACGTAGAGATCATTATCCGACTCCGCCGCCGGCAGGCTTTCCAGCATGTCCCCGGCTTGAAACTCGATGCGCGCGAGCACGTCGGCGGCTATCTTGCCGTTCCAGTGGTTTTTTGCGGCTTCGATGATCTGCGGCCGGTCGAAGACCACCGCTTTCAGGTTCGGACAGGATTCAAGTATCGCTATGGATTTGCTGCCTTTCGAACCGCCCACGTCGATGATGCGCTCGAAACCGCCCCAGTTGAAATCCTCAAGGAATAAATTGCCGGTGACGTTTGCCACCGCGTCCATCGCCTCGGAAAACAGCAAGTCGAAGCTTTTGTTTTGATCCATAAAGCCGAATAAATCGGCGCCGTTGCACTTGGCAAACGGCACGTCGCCGTCGCGCAGGCAGTCTTCCAATGGTTCCATCCATGACCGGGCCATTTCCGGTGAATTGTGCATCAGTATCATGGCGCGCACGTTTTGCGGGTTGTCCTGGCGCAGATACGCCGAGGTCCGGGAGTTTTTGAAAACCCGCGGCGCGGTTTCTTCGAAAATGCCCATGGCACCCAGCATCCTCATCAGCCGGTAGAGGTGGTCTTCATGGAGTTGAAGTGCGGCGGCGATTTCCGCCGTGCTTTTCTCCGCGTCGCCGATGGCGTCGGCCAGGCCGAGTTTGGCCGCCACATACAGGGCACGCGATTGCCAGAACAGCGAGCCGATTTGCATCAGCCGGAAAGGCGGTGGGGTTATTTTGGCGGGTATGTTTTGCAGCGCGGCGGCGAAGCCCATTAATTTATTGTAGAGCTTGACCCGGAACGCATTGGCAGCCAGTTTTTTCATGGGGGTAAAGAGTGGTTGGATTGTTTGCGGAGCAGTAGCAGCGCCCAAAGCCACAACAACAGCTCAAGCGCAAATGACCAATGAAGGATGAAGTTTAGCCACCAGGGGTGGTAAAGCGACGGTACAGTGAACATGGCAAACGGCCGGTCGACGAAAGGAGCAAGCCACCATATATCGCCAACGATACTGTCCAGGATCATGTGGATGAATCCACCCACGCAAAATACGAATGCGAGTGCGGCGCCCTTGCTGGCATGGTTGAGCCGTAGCCATGCGAAAGATAATGCCAGCATACACAGCCACAGAATGGGGAAATGTGGAAAGTATGTGTGGTGGTGATGTTGCCGATGATCTACGAGATGAAAGTAGATCATATCAAGATCAGGTGCCAGCGCGCCGCCGATGCCGGCGATAAGAAACCATGTTGGTGAAACGCCCCGCTCAGCAAACCTTCCGAGCAGGAGTTTCGCTGTTATGTATCCCGAGGGGGCGTGACCTATGATCATAAGCGCTTTGCTATGTTGTCCCGACACGGTAGTTTACTGTTTGCCGGTTTTTATCAACGTTTTACAGTCGCTGTTTAACCAGGGCATAAATTTCGTCCACCGCGTTTTCGTTGGCCGCCAGCAGGGTTTCCAATTCGCTGACGCACTGGCCGACAAAGTCCGGGTCGCGGATGGCGTTGGTGTTTACGTAGACATTCAGGGCCGCCGATTTGAGCGCGGCGTAGGCCGCCATGACGGCCACCCCGGCATCGCTGATGACGTTGCGATTGCCTTTTTCAGCCACTTCCCGGCTCAGGGCGATGGCTTGCGCCGAGGCGCGGGCACATTGCAGCGGCACTTCCGTCGCCCGTTTGAGCGCCGCCTGGATGGCCGTGCTGCGCGTGGCTTTTTCGGCATCGCTGTCTTTGGGCAGGCCATAGGCCGCCATGACTTGATCGAATGCCGCCACGTCGGCCCGCACCATGCCGGCCAGATCGGCGCGCAAGGCTTCGGCGCGCAGCAGCAGCGCCTGCATGTCGGCATCCACCGCCTCGTAGTTTTTCTTGCCGATGGTGAGGTTGCACACCATACTTACCAGGGCCGCGCCCATGGCGCCCATGATCGCCGCCGCGCTGCCGCCGCCGGGCGTCGGCGCTTTGCCGGCGAGTTCGTCCAAAAAACACTGTACCGATTTGTCTTTTATCATGCCGCTTAACTCCGGGTGTTGGTTCTATGGTTGGCTGGATCAGCTGGAAACACTATAACCGTAAAACACGCTCCGGCAACCCTTTCATAGCTGCGAGTTTTTGAGTTCTATGCGATTGTCGACCATCAGCCGTGGCCTGCCGCAGACGGTAGTGAACAACGGCAGCCCGGTAGCGACCGGGATTTTCAAAACCCCCGTGGATCAGCCCGTCATGGTGACGGCGACCGGCCTGGAAGGCGACGGTCAGGCCGATCTGGAAAACCACGGCGGCCTGGATAAAGCCGTCTATGCCTATACGGTGGAAAATTACGCTTACTGGCAGGAGACTTTGGGCCGTCCCGCCATGCCGCACGGCCAATTTGGAGAAAATTTCACCGTCGAGGGCATGCCGGACGAGGCGGTGTGCGTGGGCGATATTTTTCGGGTGGGCGCGTTGCTGATGCAGGTCACCCAGCCCCGCGTGCCGTGTTTTAAATTGGGCATACGCATGGCCATGCCTGAATTCGTCGGTTTGTTCATGGTGTCGGGGCGCGTCGGGTTTTATTTGCGCGTACTGGAAGGCGGCGAGGTCCAGGCCGGCGCCGGCATCGAGCGCGTCCACGCCGATGAGGAGGCGCTTAATATCCGGGACTGCATGCTGGCTTTACAGGAAGGGCCGCGCCAGGAGGAAGTGATTCGGCGGGCTTTGTCGGTGGCGGCGCTGTCTGCTGCCTGGCGCGCCAGTTTGCTGCGGCGCATTGGTTAGCTGGTACGCTGTGCGTACCATGGGTTCGAAGAAACGGAGTCTCTTTGCGCTACCACCTCTGGATAAACCCGGCGTGTTTTTCAATCGCGGCTTATGGTACGCAATGCGTACCCTACAACTGGTGCGCGGTTTAATTAAGCCGCAACAATCGAGAGTTTGAATCCAGTGCCTACTTTGTTTTTTCTCAGTGCCCCGCCCACTGAAAAAACGGCCGCCATGGCCGGTTTTACGCCCGATTCGGTGGCGCAGTGGCTGCATAACGCGCCCACCGCCAATCAGGCGCAGTTTTGCATCGAATTGTGCCGGCGCGTCGGCGAAATCAACCGCGCCGGCTTTGGCGGCCGCGATTTGTTGCACCTGGCGGAAACCTTGCGTCCTTCGGTGTTGTCGGTGCAGTCCTATTTGCTGGCGCGGGTGGCCGGCAAGGCTTATCCGCTGGACCAGGACGACCAGGCCGCCGGCGAGGTGTTGTTGAATCTGGGCCGCGAATACGGCCAGATGTACAGCGTGTTGCTGCAGGAAATCGAAGCGGCCATGGACAGCGCGGCCGAGCGTCCGCTGGGCTTGCTGATCCATCGCCTGATTCGCTGCGTCAGCCTGTTGCTGCTGGTCTATTACAGCCTGCACTTGAAAGTGCCGGCCTGGCTATGGCGCGACATGCACGCCATCTACCGGCTCGCCATGCAAAAGCGCAAAACCGACGAGCGCCAGCGCGATGCGGCAGCCGTGCACCAGACCGTGTCGCTGTCGGTCAAGGAGGTCTATGTACAGGCGCTGCTGCTGGGCATGGCCGACCCCTACCGGCTGCAAGGCTCGGAAATCCTGGCGCTGTACCAGCAACTGGAAACTCTGGCGCCGATGGTGCGCCTGTCGCCGCTGTCGGGTAAAACCAGCGCGGAGGAATGGCTGGTGCAACTGGATAAAGATACCCCTCCCATCCGGCAGGCTGCGGGTAGCGTAGCCAATGGCTTGCTCATCGACTGCAAAACGCTGGACCAGCATCTGGCCGGCCAGATCGAGCGCATCCGGGTGCGCAGCGGGCGCTTCGAGCCCAGCGCCGCCATCGAATCGACGGGCGGCTTGAGTTACGATTTGTTGCGCCATTTGCGTCGCTGCTGGCGTTGCCGTGCTGAGGAAGGTGCTGAGTTCGTGGCGGTGGAAGGCGGCATTTGCATTACCTCGGGATTTCGCGCCACGCATGCCTTGCTGAGCCCTGCGCGTGCGTCGGCACCCGCTGTTGAAACCGCTGCGCCGAGTGGCGGGTTATTGCTGAAAACCACGCATTCGGCCTTGACCAGCCGCCCGGAAAACTGGGAGGCCACTTTGCTCGGGGAAGGGCAGTACTGCTGCGATGGCGATATTCCCGGGCGTTTGGTGCTGGGCGCATTGCTCAGCTATCGCCCGTTAAGCTATGTCCGTGCTGCGGAAAGCGAGTCGGCCGAGCCGCCTGTGGTCGAGCAGGGCCTGGCGGTGGTGGACCGGGTGTTCATGGACAGGCTGGGCGGCGTCGTCAAGTTCAGTCTGCGCAAGCTGACCGGCAAAGTGCTGCCGGCAGGTCTGCAACCGGCCAAGCTGGACCCCAAAAATCCCAATATTTACCAGCGTGCGCTGGTTTACGTCGATGATCGCGCCGCGCCGGTGCGTTCTTACCTCATCCTCGAAAGCTTGCGCCAGCAGGAAGGCAGCGTGGTGCGTCTGCTCACCGACCATGGCATGACCTTTGTCAAACTGGCCGGACGGGAAAACATCGCGCTGGGCTGTTCCCGCTTCGCGTGTGTGGCGGCGGTGGATTAATCCGGGCCGCGTTAAGGCTGGATTCGCGCTAAAATTCCCGTCCTGACACGACCATACACATCCGCGACGAGGATAACCAATGAAGAAATTCGCCCTATTACTGCTGTCATGGGTGATGGCGCCGGCCTGGGCGGAGCAGGGCACGGCAACGCAGCCCGTTCCGCCTGCCAAGACCGATGCCAACAGCCAGGAGGCGCGCCCGGTTCAGCCCGCGCCGAAGGTCATCTCGGTCTATCCCAATGACGAGGAGGACGAGGATACGGACGAGGACAGCCGCCGTAGACGCGGCCAGAGCAATCGCCACGGCGGCGCCAACGGACACTGAGGTGGCCGAACACATCCTGTTTCTCACCGGCAAGCTGGCGGAACGCCAATTGCACCACGTGCTGGAAGCCATGCAGCCGGAGTTCCGCTATACCGTGCACCAGCTCGGCTTGAAAGTGGCGGGGCTGATGACGGCGGACATGATCCAGCGCCGCTTGCACGATACTTTCGGCGCCGACTGGGTGATGGTGCCGGGCCGCTGCCGGGGCGATCTGGAAGCGTTGAGCGATGCCCTGGGCATTCGTTTCGTGCGCGGTCCCGATGAAGTGAAAGACCTGCCGCTTTATTTCGGCAAAGCGCGCCGCCCGCCCGATTTAAGCCACTACGACGTGCGCATTTTTGCCGAAATCACCGACGCGCCGCGCATGGAACTGGACGCGATTTTGCGCCAGGCGCGCGATTACCGCCGCGACGGGGCGGACGTCATCGACCTGGGCTGTCTGCCCAGTACGCCGTTTCCCCAGCTGGAAGCCGCTGTCGCCGCTTTGCACGCCGAAGGTTTTCAGGTCAGCGTGGATTCGCTGGACAACGACGACTTGCTGCGCGGCGGCAAAGCCGGGGCCGATTACCTGCTGAGCCTGCACGAGCACAATTTGTGGATTGCCGATGCCGTGGCGTCCACCCCCGTGCTGATTCCCGCCAACCACGGCGACCTGGATTCCCTGGAGCGCGCCATGACGGGGCTGGACGCCAAAAGCCGCGCCTACTTGGTGGACCCTATCCTTGATCCCATCCACTTCGGCTTCACCGCATCGCTGCTGCGCTATCACAGCGTGCGCAGCCGCCATCCCCAGGCGGCCATGCTGATGGGGGTGGGCAATCTCACGGAACTGACGCACGCCGATACCCTGGGCATGAACGCCTTGCTGCTGGGGATATGCTCGGAACTGAACATCAGCGCCATCCTGACCACCCAGGTCAGCCAGCACGCGCGCAAAGCCGTGGCGGAAGCCGACGCCGCCCGGCGCATCATGCACGCCGCGCACCAGTTGGGCACCCTGCCCAAGCACATGGACGACCGCCTGCTGGCGCTGCACGAAACCGCGCCGTTTCCCTACAGCAGCGCGGAAATCGCCGAATTGCAGCAGGAAATCCGCGATCCCAGCTTCCGCGTGCAAATCAGCCGCGACGGCATTCACATCTTCAACCGCGACGGCTTGCACAGTGCCACCAATCCTTTTGATTTATTCCCCAAACTCGGCGTGGACCAGGACGGCGGCCACGCCTTTTATCTGGGCGTGGAGCTGGCGCGGGCGGAAATCGCCTGGCAGCTGGGCAAGCGCTACGTTCAGGATGAACCGCTGCGCTGGGGTTGCGCCGTTGCCCCCGCTGAAAACACCATCGATACGCACGCCTACCAACCGGCCGGCACTACGTTGAGGTAATGTTCGACGTGTTGCAAAACATACGGAAACCACGGAGAAGATTTGTATCGTTCCCACGCTCGGCGTGGGAATGCCGTCCGGGACGCTCTGCGTCCCGTATCGTAGCAACAGGAAGCCCGCTTGGAGACAAATTACCCGCTTGGCGTAAAGCACCGCCATCCAGTTTGGGTTGGCTTCGGGACGCAGAGCGTCCCAGAATGCGTTCCCACGCAGAGCGTGGGAACAATGGAATCTGACAAAGTAGAACTAATCCCTCAATCATGACATCACCGAATTATGAGTGAATTAAAAACCGTCTTGCACGTAGGCTGCGGCCCGCGTAATCCCGCCAAATTGCACGAAACCTTCCGCACCCCTGAATGGCGGGAAATTCGTCTGGACATCAATGAAAAAGTAGCGCCGGATATTATCGGTTCGATTACCGACATGCACATGGTGGCGGACGCTTCCATGGACGCCGTGTGGTCGTCGCATAATCTGGAACACCTGTATCCGCACGAGGTGCCGCGCGCTCTGGGGGAATTTAGCCGGGTGCTGAAAGCCGATGGTTTTGCGCTGATCACCCTGCCCGATCTGCAGCGCGTGGCGGAATTGATTGCGGAAGACAAGCTCGACGAGCCGGCTTACCAGTCCCCCGCCGGGCCCATAACGCCGCTGGATATCTTGTACGGCCTGCGCAAATCGCTGGCAGCCGGCAATTTATACATGGCGCACCGCACCGGCTTTACCGCCAAAACGCTGGGCAAAGCCTTGATCAATGCCGGCTTTGCTCAGGCGCGCCTCAGGCGGGACGATCATTTCAATCTGTGGGCGGTGGGTTATAAAAAGGCGCAACCCAAGCCGCCCGCCGCTCCCGAAGTCGCGGAGCCATCCGTGGATAAGATCACTTCAGCATGATTCAGGAAGTCATCGTCACCAGCCTGTCCGCCGGCGGCGTGGCGCACTTGGCGCCCATGGGCATCCAGCGGGAGGGCGACCAGCTCATCATCCTGCCGTTTCGTCCTTCCACCACGCTGGACAACATCCTCGCCACCAGGCAAGCGGTGATCAACCGCAGCGACGACGTGCGCGTGTTCGCCGGTTGCCTGACCGGCCATCGCCACTGGCCGCTGGCGGCGGCGGAACAGGTGCGGGTGCCGCGTCTGGCCGATTGCCTCAGCCATCTGGAGGTGGAGTTGACGCGCGTGGAAGAGGACGCCGTGCGTCCCAAGCTATGTTGCCGGCCTTTGCACGAAGCCAATCACCGGCCATTCCAGGGTTTTAACCGCGCCCAGTCCGCCGTGCTGGAAGCCGCCATTCTGGTGAGCCGCCTGTCCATGCTGCCCATGTCCAAAATCGATGCGGAACTGCACTATTTACGCAGCGCCGTGGATAAAACCGCCGGCGCCAGGGAAAAACAAGCCTGGCAATGGCTGATGGCGGCGGTGGAGCAGTACAAGTTCAACCAGGCTGCCGAAGAGCAATGTCCCTGATGCGTAAAACCGGCCTGCTGGCCAGCGTTGCGGACGAGCGGGAAGCCCGTCTGGTGCTGGAGCTGGGGGTGGACATCATCGATTTGAAAAACCCGGCGGCTGGCGCGCTGGGCGCGTTGGCGCTGCACGAAGTGCGCGGCATCGTGCACGCCCTGTCCGGGCGCCAGCCGCTCAGCGCCACGGTGGGCGATTTGCCCATGGAGCCGGCGATGCTGGCGGCGGCGGTGCGCAGCATGGGCGAGACCGGCGTGGATTACGTGAAAATCGGTTTTTTTCCGGGCGGTGACTGGCAAGCGTGCTTGTCGGCGTTGGCGCCGTTGGCCCGGCAATATCGGCTGATAGCCGTGTTGTTTGCCGATCAGCAGCCGGAATACGCCTGGGTCGACGCTATCGCCGCTGCCGGCTTCAGCGGCGCCATGCTGGACACCATGGACAAACAGCGCGGCTCGTTGCGCCAAGTCCTGCCCGATGCGCTGCTGGCTGAATTCGTCGCACAAACGCGCCGCCACGGTTTGCTGTCCGGCTTGGCCGGCTCTTTGCGCCGGGAAGACATCCTTCACTTGTTGCCGTTGCAGCCTGACTATCTGGGCTTCCGAGGCGCTTTGTGCCGGGGGTGCGAGCGCACGGCCCTGTTGGATGCCGAGGCTGTCGCCGAAATACGGGGATCGATTCCTTATCGCCAAACGTCGTCAAACGTGGGTTGCGCGGTAGACATTGGGGCACCTCATGAACATGATAATTCATAATTTACCACATTCAACCTGAACGTGATTTTGCGTGAGGGTAGCAAATCCCAGTTGTACCGCGATATCTTGCCGGGTTGCCCGCGCCAGGTGATCGCGCGTCGCCGCGCCGGTGATGGCATTGCCGTAGTGCACCACCGCCGCGATTTCCGGTTCGGCCAGCAAGGCCCACAGGTGCGACAGGAATTCGTCGTCACCGATAAAAGGCACTTTGCCGGCGGCGGCGCCCTGGTAAGCGATGGCGACGGGCTGCACGGGAGCGTTGGTGGCCAGAGCCGGTTTGAACAAACGGGCATGGAAGCGCAGCAGGCGGTCGCCGCTGGTGGTGGTGCCTTCCGGAAACAGCACCAGCGTTTCCCGTTGCCGCAAGCGTTGCGTCATGGCGTCGGCCACCGTCCGGTTGGCGGCGCCATCGCCACGGTCGACGAACAGCGTGCCGGTTTGCCGCGCCAGATAGCCGACCACGGGCCAGGCGGCGACTTCGCGCTTGGCGACAAAGCACAACGGCTGGCGTCCGGCCAGGGTGATGATGTCCAGCCAGGAAACGTGGTTGGCGGCCCATACCCCTTGGGCCAGCGGCTGTCCCAGCGTCTGCACGCGCAAGCCCAGCACCCTGGCGGCGGTTCGGCACCAGGCCATTGCAATCTTGTCGCGCACGGTGCGGCGGCGACGCGCGCCCAGCAGTCCACACACAGGAATCAGCAGTCCCACAGCCAAGACGCCGGCGGCGAACAGCACCGCCAGCGCCAGGCTTTTAAGCAGCCTCTGCCAATTGAGCATGGTCGCTACCGTGCAAACGGGTGTTCATGAAGTGGCGTTCATAGCGCGCTTGCAGGCGTTCGATGGGCAGCAGGATGAACACGTCCATGACGTTGAAGTCCTCGTCCCAGCACGGTTCGCCGCAAACCCAGGCGCCCAGGCGCAAATAAGCCTTCAGCAACGGGGGCATGCCGCAGTCGTCGCTTTCACACTTGAGTTCCTCGGGAATGGCGTGTTTGGGCCTCACCACCAGGTTGGCCGGTCCCATCTGCTCGGCCTCGATCTGGCTGTACACGGCGTCCACGGCAAAGCCGGAGGGACCGGCCGGAATGCTGGCGCAGCCCATCAAATAATCGTAGCCGCCTTGTAAAGCGTAACCAGCCAGCTCGCTCCACAAAGACGACAGCACCGCGCTGCCGCGCACGCGGCGATCCACGCAGGTGCGGCCGATTTCCAGAAAGCGCCCGCCCAACCCCAGTACCCGTTCGAGGTGGAACTCGCTTTCCGAATAAAACCGTCCCAATTTCAGCGCCTGGCGATCGGAAAGCAGGCGCGTGGTGCCGACCAGCGCGCCGCAGACGTTGTCGACCACCACCAGGTGGTCGCAGTGCTCGTCGACTTCATCCCAGTCCAGGCCGGGGTAGGGCGTGTGCAAAGTAGCGCCCATTTCCCCGGCGAACACCCGATAGCGCAGCGCTTGCGCGGCACGGATGGTGGCTGGATTGGAGGCGATGAAAGCTTCGAAACGGCGCGAGCGTGAAGTCGCGGCGGCGTCCCGGGCGTGAACGGCTGACAACATAAATTTCCCCTTGATGGTGGCGAGACGCGGCCACGATAAGCAAGGGAAATGACTGTATTTTGTCGGCGCGATTAAGCTTGTATGACAGTGCCGGTGCTACACTGAAACCGGCAGCCAATCTTTGGCTAAATCCAACTTTATCCAGTGGGAGACGCAATCATGGCAATCATCACAGTGGGTAGCTCCGGCAATAACTCCATCTCCGGCACGGCGGGGTGGGATACTTTATACGGCATGGCGGGCGACGACACGCTGAGCGGCGGCAAGGGCGGCGATCTTTTGTCCGGCGGCGGCGGCGGCGATATTCTGTCGGGCGGTCTGGGACCCGACGTCCTGCACGGCGGTGGCGGCGACGATACCTTCCTGTTTTCGTCCAGTGACGAGGTGTACGGTGATCGCATCGTCGATTTCGCCGTCGGCGATATCATCGATCTTTCCGCCCTCACCAAATTCAAATTTATCGGCAGCAGCCAGTTCAACGGCATGGCCGGCGAAGCCCGCGTCACCAGCACGGGTTATGCGAACGACCCGCAGCATACTCCCGGCAGCAGCATCACTATCGACACCGATGGCGACGCCGTCGGCGACGTGTATTTACAGGTGAGCGGCAGCGGCGGCTTTACCGAAACCAGAACGGGGTCCGGCATACTCGTCGCCGCGCTCGACTTGAAGCTGGACGGCAAACGCGGCGACGATACGCTGTCAGGCGCCGCCGGCGCCGACCTGCTGTCCGGCCTGGACGGCGACGATAAGCTGTTCGGCAACGACGGCAACGACAGGCTGCTGGGCGGTGAGGGCAGCGACGCATTGTTGGGCGGCATGGGCAGCGATACCCTCACGGGCGGGACCGGCAAGGATGCGTTTTTGTTCAACAGCCCGGACGAAATCGAGCACGACGTGGTGAAAGATTTCGGTGCCGGCGACACGATCCAATTCAATATCGATGGCTACAGCTATATCGGCGATGCCCTGTTCGGCGGCGTGCCGGGGCAATACCGCTACGAAGGCGGATTGATCCAATTCGATAGCGACGGTGACCGCCAGGCGGACAAGTCCATTTCCGTCACCGATCCCGAGATGACGGCCAGCCACCCGGCCATGATGCTGGAGGCGTCCTCTGCCGATTCCAACCGCCTGGTGTTGGCGCCGAACCAACAGCTCAACGGTAAAAACAGCCTCGACGACCGGCTTGCCGGCGACAACGGCAACGATGTGCTGAACGGGCTGGGCGGCAACGATACGCTGTTCGGCGGCATGGGCGGCGACGTGCTGCAGGGTGGTTCCGGCACCGATTCCCTCAGTGGCGGTACCGGCAACGACAGGCTGGAGGGTGGAGACGACAACGACGTGTTGGTTGGCGGCGTGGGCGGCGACAGCTTGACCGGCGGTGGCGGCAAAGACACGTTCCGCTATGTTTCGGAAGACGATTTCCGCAGCGGCAACAGTGTTTACTATTCCGGCGAAACCATCCGCGACTTCGCCGCCGGCGACAAAATCGACCTTAGCGCACTGAGCGGCTACAGCTTTGTCGGGGTCGGCAATGGCTTTACCGGAACCGACCATGAAATCCGCAGCAGCGACTACAACTACAGCCTTGAATTTGACCGCGACGGCGATGGGATAGCGGATTTTTCCCTGACGCTGTCCGGCAACGCCGCCATCGTGGAAGAAACCGCGCCGGGTTCGTTGATATTCCAGGCAGCCCCCAACTTGACCCTCACCGGCCGGGCCGGCGACGAAACCCTGAGTGGCGGCAACGGCAACGACACGCTCAACGCCCTGGCCGGGGACGATACCCTGTTCGGGGGCCGCGGCAACGACAGTTTGAACGGCGACGACGGCAAGGACGTTTTGCTCGGCGGACTGGGCGCGGACACGCTGGCGGGCGGCACCGGCAACGACACGTTCAAATTCGCCTCGCCGGATGAAATCGGCAGCGGCTACCTCGGCGATTCCATCACCGATTTGGCGGCGGGCGATAAAATCAACCTCAGCGCCTTGAGCGATTTTCACTTTGTCGGCATCGGCGGTAATTTCAGCGGTGCGGGCCACGAAATCCGCACTACCCAGTCCGCCTTCGGCGGTGGGGCCACGCTGGAGTTCGACCTGGACGGCAACAGCTTTGCCGATTACACCCTGCAAGTCGCCGGCAATCCCGTGCTGGAAGAAACCGCGCCCGGATCGTTGATTTTTCAGGCGGCGCCCAACCAGACGCTGAGCGGGGACGGTGGACAGGATAGCTTGCGCGGCGGCAACGGCAATGACACGCTCAGTGGTGCGGGCGGCAGCGACGTGCTGCTGGGGAACTACGGCGCCGACAGTCTGGACGGCGGCCTCGGCGGCGACACCCTCGCCGGCGGCATGGGCGCGGATACCTTGACCGGCGGTGAAGGCAATGACGTTTTCCGGTTTTTATCGCAGGAGGATTTGAGCAGCAACTACTACAACTCCGACACGATCACCGATTTTACCGCCGGCGACCGGCTGGATTTTTCCTCGGTGGACGCCGACGTCAACGCGGCGGCCAGCCAGCCGTTCACGTTCATCGGCAACGGCGCGTTCGGCAATGATGCCGGCGAACTGCGTTACGAATACGGCTATCTCTACGGCGATACCAGTGGCGACGGCACGGCCGACTTCCAGATCTTGCTGTCCAACTACCCGGCCGCCTTGACGGGCGCCGATTTTATTTTGTGATAAACGCATGAGGCGGTGACGGGGCAAAAACACGGCGCTGAATCCATCAGGAGTCCAGAGAAACAATAGCCTGCAAGCTATCGTAAGGGGCACGGATGCCGTTTTTGTCCCGCACTACCAGTCCGGCGTGTGCAAGCACCGAAACATCGTCGTGCACCCGTTTATAGTCCCGCCCAAGGGCTTTGGCGAGTTCCGACAGGGTTCCGGCGGGGTGCCGATGAAGGTGTTTCAGCAGCGCCAGGCGTTTAGGCGAAAGCGTTGACATCAACGTTTCCAGACTGAACAGGGTCAGGTTGGTTTCTTTGACGGTTTCACCACGCTCAAGCCGATGCCATGCATCGATAAAACGTTTGCCCATTTCGTCGATGGAACCGACGTGAAGCTGGATATGTTCACTCATGATTCACCTCGCAAATGCATGCGTACTTCCCATCACTGGCTTGGGAACAATCCATATCGTCATTTCGACGATGGCGCCATCAGGATATTCAGCCCGATCATAGAATGCTTGCATGGCTTTCATGCGGCGGATTTTCCCATGGCCTATTTATGGCGTCAAATGACATAAATATGGGCAATCCCACACAGGCGATATATCCCGGCTTGACAAACGTGAGATTTCTGCTGGCGTGTTTCGTGCTGTATGCCGTCGCCGGGCTGTGCTGGCTGCCGGTGGTGTATTTACAAATGCGCATGCGCGACGATTGCGTTGCCGCTTTGAGCAACGGCCAACCGCTGGCCCCGCGCTATTGGCGCGACGCCCGCACTTGGTTCTGGCTGGGCGTGCCGGCGTTTCTGGCCATGCTGGCGGTGCTGTTTCTCATGGTCGCAAGGCCCGCATTCTGACCGTATCCAAAGGAATCTCATCATGTCGACTCTCCCCTTGTTCCGTCAAATGCTGGGCGAAGACGCCTGGCACCGGCTGGCGCCGGTAGTGCGCCGCCACTACGACCTGTGTGCCGACTCCGCCGACAGTCTGGTGTTGCACGGCGTCATGGACAGCGTCGATTGCGCGTTCTGGGTCCAGCCCTGGCTGTGGTTGGCGCACTGGTTCAAAGCGCTGGTGCCTTATCAGGGCCGTGATGTAGCGGTGGAAGTGCGCAACTGGACCGATCCAACCGTTCCCGATGCGCTGTTTTGGCGGCGCACCTTTCATTTTTCCGGCGAACGCACCGCCCTGTTCGAATCGCGCATGGAGCCCGGGCGAGCGGGGGAAGTCGTCGAGCTGTTGCGCTTCGGCATCGGCATCCGCCTGCATATTGCCGAACAAAACGGCGCTTTGCTGTTCCGTGCCGACAGCCATTGCTGGAAAATCGGCCGCCGGTTGCTGAATATTCCCAACTGGGCCTTGCTGGGCGATGCCGTCATCGTAGAAAGTCCGCTGTCCGCGACCGAGTTGCAGTTGAACTTTTCCATCGTACACCCCTGGTTTGGGCGCACCTTCGGTTATTGCGGGCGGTTTCGTCTGCCCTAGCGGCATCGAACGGTTTGCGGACCTGCGTGCCTGCCCTGATGTCAGGATAAATCCTCGATGCCGAGCAGCACTTTTTTCGCGCTTTTTTACATAAGCTTATGCTTAATAATCCGCGCCGTGGGGTGGTTGGCACCCAAATCGGGTAAGGATATAACTGCCCAGCGTTTTATTTATGCACCAACGCCATGGAGTTTTGCAAAATCATCAGGTATTCTCGGCATCGTGTCGATTGGTAATTGTTTTGTCATCAAACTGAGCGCGGATATGCCGGGAAAGCATGCCTTGCATGCCATTTTGACGGACCAGAATTTATCGGATGATAAGTTTTATTGATGCGACAAAGCCGGTAAACACCTTAACGCGCCTGGAGCGGTTGTAACCGTTCAGTCCCCTGCCTTTAATCCCCTCTCCCTTTGGGAGAGGGGATTAAAATAAAGGGGGGACTGAACGGTTACGAGCGGTTTACTTCCGCGGGCGTGCCTTTCTCTGCGGTTTATTACTTGCGAGTTTTTATGAATAAAAAATGTGGCATACATCGATCGAATCAAACTGTATTTTCGGCCTCAATTTTGGCGATTTTGGCACCGGCTTTGGTTTCCGCGGATACCATTCATGATATTCGGGTTTCTTATTACGATACCGCCGAAAACCTCAATGCCAGAAAAGCCGCTATTGAAGACAATATCAAGGCATTTGCCAATGCCATGTATGAAGCCACTAACGGCGCGCATCGACTGGGAAGAGTATCGATTTACCCGGACGGCGCCTATAAAGACAATACCGACGTGCTATGGGTCCAAGGCTGCCATCCCAACGCCCACGTGGGCGGCCACAAAAGATCCGGCTACCGCATCGAGCACTGCGATGCCTTTGGCGACATCGATCATCTCACCAACACTGTCGAAGGCGGCAATACCTTAATGCACGAGTGGGGGCATTTCGCTTACGCGCTGTACGATGAGTATGTCAACCCTGACCAGCCCTGCTCGGACGACAGGCCGGGCTCCCCTTGCGCGGATGATGTGCCGACCACTAATTCGATCATGAACTCCTGGACGATGGGTCCCGACAACACGCTGGGAGACTTGAAGGAATTAAATTTCTCGACGCCGGTTAATTTTTCGATGAATACCGCCCAGGGCCGGGTTTACCAATCCAGTGCCTGGGAAACCCTGGTGCGCGATCCGTCGCAGGACCCGACGCCGCGCGGACGCGCTTTTTATCCCGACTTGGCGGCAGTTGCCCCCGCCGAAAGTACGATGCCGTCGCTGGAACTCGGCGATTCAAATAATGTAGCCGCCGCGACAGGTGCCCTTGATATCAAATTTTTTGATGTATCCGATGCCGCCGCCTCCGATGCAGGGCAGGCAGCGCCACAGCGCGCCGCCGGCACCGGCGGGCAGGCGACGGACCATACGGTACGGCTCCTGTTGATCGACCACTCCAATGCGGTCACCGTTGAACAGTTGGAAGAAATCAAAGCAGGCGTGGAACTCATTGTGCAGGAAGCTCATCCGGGTGAAGTCATCAGCGTGATTACCTATGATGATGGGGCCGTGGAATTAGTCCCCGCGACGACGATTACCGATCAAGCCAGCAAAACGCCCATTATCGAAGCGGTAAAAACGGTGCAAAGCAGCACTGCCGCACCGGCATTGGACAATGCATTTAAATTGGCATTGCACAATCTGCCTGCCGACGCCACGCACAGCAGTTCCATTTACATCTTTGGCAGTGGTCACAATAACGGCTCCGTTCATCCCGCGCTGGATCTGGTGGCTCAAATTGGTCACCACAAAACCGTCATCGTCAACGCATTCGGCACGGACAACACGTCAGCCGTGGCGATGCCATTGCAGTTGGTGGCGCAAAAAACGCACGGCACATTCGTACCGTTCAAGACCCCCGAGGATATTTTCAAGGGTCTTGAAGCAGCCAATCAGGCCGCTACTCCAGTGGTGGATTTCGGCATTGCCGGCGGTGATCTGACGGTAAAAGGCGCAAAAGACGTGCATTTTCACGTCGGTGAAAATCTGAGCGTTTTGGCGATGAACCTGGAGCTCAAAGGAGCCACCGCATCGGCGCACCTTACCGTCATCGATCCGCACCACACGCAGCACGTGCTGGGCGCGAGTGAATGCGGCAATGTCACCAAACCTAAAACAACGGCGGCACATTCGGAAGAAGTCCATTTCTGTCATGCGGAATTCGCCAACCCGGCGGCGGGCAACTGGACTTTGCACATGGCGGATACCAAACCCCTCAAGGTTTCCTACGCGATTGATGGAATCTCGGCCGGCAATACTGCCGCGCTTTCTCCCCATATCAACTATAACGGGCAGACTCACACGATCACCGCCATGCTGACCGGCAACTATCCGGTGAGCGGCCTTCATGTCACCGCTACGGCTAAAGATTCCCATGGCAAAACTCACACATTGGCCTTGAAAGACGATGGTCATGCGCCCGATGAAATTGCCCATGATGGTATTTACAGTGGAAAAATTGCCCACCCGGTAGCGGGCGGGTATTCCGTAGCCGTGCATTTCGACAACAAGGCAGGTAAGGCTAAAGCCGCCACCGATAGCACCGTCATGCTTTTTGGGTTAATACCCGGTCTTAACAATCAGTGTGCTTTTGGTCCGTTGAACAAGAACTGCAACCTCAATAATGACGATGAAACAGAGGCGCCCGTTGCACCCAAAGATGAGTATTACACAATAAAGGTCGGCATTCAGGAATATACCTGTAAAGTAGGTGTTTGGGATGGTCTTTGCCAAGGCGGCCCAGGTAATTAGTAGTATTTGCCAAGGCCCAGGCTAAAACTATCCGAGTATATTTATAAGGATAGTCCGACTAATGCAGTTATGGTTGTAAGGCTTGCGTGTTTTAAACATTACGCAAGCCAACCGTTCAGCGGAGTAATTATGAACAAAACCGGTGCGAATCGGCTGTTTGGGCTCCCTTATTGGAATCCACGCGCTATTTTTAATCTTCTAGTGTTAACGACGGTTTGTGGTTGTGCCGGCGCCGTCGGTAATGTCACAAATAATGCAGCCCTGCCTGCGGCATGGACTCTCGACTGGAAGAGAACCTGGGGGCCTTGTCGGGTTGGGCGAAATTGCCTGGAACAAATTCAAGTCAGCAATCTTTGCACAGTCACTGCCCACTCATCAAAAGGGGTGGTTCGGGAGTTTGCTTTGACAGCGGAAAAATGCGGCCAGCTAAAAGGGTTGGCCGTTGACTTTGTATCAAAGGCCGGTAGCGAGTGCATTGGTTCGCCGGAAATCATGGACCTCAGTGAAGAAATTACGGCGATGGTCGACGGCAAGCAAATAAGCAGGGCTGTAACCCGGTGCACAGGAGGGATTGCCGAAAAAATTCAAACTATCGCCACTGAACTGTCGAAATAAAGGAAAGCGTGCAGGCTGGTAATCGTTCACGCCCCCCACCTTTGTCCCATACCATTACACACAACTTGAGCATTACCGCGTAAGCTACTGACTTCACGATGTAAGCGAGGTCGTAGTGAGCTGGGCGAAAGAAGAGTTCAAGGGTATTGATTTG
>SCQD01000232.1 GCA_004299145.1 Methylococcaceae bacterium
CCCGGCTGACTCCCACAGGCAGCGCACCGGCACGGCGAACAGCTTTTCGCCAAAACCGACGCAAGCCTCGCCATCGTACAGCACCACGCCCGCCGCAAAGCGTTCGCCCGTCGTCTCCCTGAGTTTGCGCAACCCACGGAAATCCGCCAGCGTCACGCCGGCGGCGGCCTTCACCTCGATACCCGCCACCTCGCGGGCACCGCGCTCCAATACGATGTCCACTTCGACGCCGTCCTTGTCGCGAAAATGGAAAAACCGCAGTTCTTCCTCATGCCAGCTCGCCTGACGGCGTAATTCTTGATAAATAAAAGTCTCCAGCATCTGGCCCAGCAGAGCGCGGTCTTGCCAAAGCGCTGCCGCATCGAAGCCGAGCAGGGCGCAGGCCAATCCACTGTCGCAAAGGTGCAGTTTGGGGGTTTTGATGAGGCGGCTCAGCCGGTTGCTGTGCCAGGGCGCGAGTTCTTCCAGCAAAAATATCCGCGCCAGCAGAGTGAGATACTCGCGTATCGTCGGGCGGCTTAATTGAAAAGGACTGGCAAGATCGCTCACGTTGATCAGCCGTGCACTTTGCCCGGCGGCCAGCGTCAACAGGCGCGGCAGCGCATCCAGCGAACCGATGCGCGCCAGATCGCGCACGTCGCGCTGGATCAGTGTGTCGATGTAGTCGCGATACCAGGCGGCGCGGCGACGCGGCGTGGCCCGAGTCAGCGCCGCCGGATAACCACCGGCGACGATGCGCTCAGCCAAGCTTTTGCCCAAGCGTTCGCTCCGCTGCATGGTAAAGCCGGCACCGAACAGCGTGTCGAGAAAGCGCGGCGCGCACCCGGCCAGTTCGCACTGGGCCAGTGGATGCAGCCGTTGTATTTCCATGCGACCCGCCAACGAGTCGGCCAACTTGGGCACCAGCAGCACGTTGGCCGACCCCGTCAGCAGAAAGCGCCCCGCCGTGCGCCGGCTGTCCACCACCGCTTTGAGGGCAGTAAACAGCGTAGGCGCTCGTTGCACCTCGTCGAGTATGGTCCGCTCCGGCAAATCGGCGGCGAATCCCATCGGGTCCGCCATGGCGGCGGCGAGCACTACGTTGTCGTCGAACGAAAAATAGACGTAGCCGAGCGATGCGCCGACCATTCGCGCCAGCGTGGTTTTGCCGCACTGACGCGGACCATGAATCAAAACTACGGGCGTATCCGACAGCGCTTCAATGAGGCATGATTCGGCGAAACGTGGATGAATCAAGCTATTCATGGCGTCCAATTGTAGACTTTATGATCGGCTGATTGTAATGTTTAAATCGTCTAATTGAAACTTTTATGACCGTCCCATTGAAACCTGCAACTTCGTCTGCACACGGAGCGAAACCGGCGGCGGCGATAGCCTCCAGGCGGGCCATGACGGGTATAATTCCCGCTCCATCAAAATTTGCCCGCGCCTGATGTCCCGCCGTAACTACCAACGCAAACCCTTACCCAAAGACGCCAGGGCAGCCGTCATCGACTCGCTCAACCACGACGGGCGCGGCGTGGCCCGCGTGGACGGCAAAGTGGTGTTTATCGACGGCGCCCTGCCGGGCGAAACCATCCACTTTATCTATAGCAAAAACCACCGCGACTATGCCGAAGGCCGGGTGGCGGCAATAGTCACCGCTTCCAGCGAGCGCATCCAGCCACACTGCCCCAACGCCGATATCTGCGGCGGATGCAGCCTGCAACACCTCACCCACGAAGCACAAATCCACCACAAGCAAACGCTGCTGCTGGAGCAACTGCGCCGCATCGGCAAGGTGGAACCGGCGCAGGTGTTCGCACCGATACGCGGACCGTTGTGGGGTTATCGCCACAGAGCCCGGCTCAGCGTCAAGGACGTGCGTAAAAAGGGTCAACTGCTGGTGGGGTTCCGTGAAAAAGCCAGCCCTTTCGTGGCCGACATTCAAGCATGCCCGGTGCTGCATCCCGCCGTCGGCACCAGGCTGCTGGAATTGCGCGCATTACTCGCCGGCCTGAAGCTGCGCGAACTCATTCCGCAAATCGAAATCGCCGTGGGCGATCACCGTAGCACCCTGGTATTCCGCATTCTGGACGACGCCCCGCCGGAAGACTGGGCCAGGCTGCGCGCATTCGGCGCACAGCACGGTTTCGATATTTACCTGCAACGGCAAGGCCCGGACAGCATCGTTCCTGTCCAGTCTGACACCGTCCTGCCGCATTATTCCCTGCCGGAAAGCGGACTGGATTTTCATTACAACCCCACCGAGTTTACCCAGGTCAACCCGGCCATCAACCGGAGCATGGTGGCGCGTGCTTTGGAATTACTGGCGCCCGGTCCGCAAGATGCCGTGCTGGATTTATTCTGTGGCTTGGGCAATTTCACCCTGCCATTGGCGCAGCGGGCCAAAGCGGTGGTCGGCGTGGAAGGAGAAATGGGGCTGGTACGACAAGCGCGGGACAATGCCCGGCATAACGGCATCGACAATGTGGCGTTTTACGCGACCGATTTATTCCAGGAGGTAGGCCAAGCCGAATGGGCTCAGCGCCGCTACGACAAGATTCTGCTGGACCCGGCCCGCGCCGGCGCTCAGGAAATCGTCCGGCAACTGCCGCGCTTTGCCGCCCGGCGCGTGGTTTATGTGTCCTGCAATCCGGCCACCCTGGCGCGCGACGCCGGCATCCTGGTGCATGAGGCGGGCTATCGGCTGCTGGGCGCGGGCATCATGGACATGTTCCCGCACACGGCCCACGTCGAATCCATCGCGTTATTCGAACGCTGATGAACACACCGGCGTTTTATCTGCGCGTCAGCATTTCGCGCCAATGCCTGGACGTGATGCGGCACGGCCGCATTGTGCAAACCTACCCCGTATCCACCGCCAAAAACGGCCCTGGCGAACAACGCGGCAGCTACTGCACGCCGCGCGGCTGGCACCGCATCCGCGCCAAAATCGGCGCGGGATTACCGTTGGGAGCCGTCCTGGCCGGACGCCGTTTTACCGGAGAAATTTACGAAGAAGCGCTGGCGGCGGAACAGCCGGAGCGGGATTGGATACTCAGCCGCATCCTCTGGCTGGGCGGGCTGGAACCGGGCAAAAACCGCTATGGCGCGGTAGACAGCACCTGGCGCTACATCTACCTGCACGGCAGCCCCGACCACGGCGTCAGCGGCCAGCCGGCATCGCACGGCTGCATCCGCCTGAAGAATCACGACATCGTGGAATTATTTGAACAAACCCCCGCCGGCACGGCGGTTTATATCGCCGAATCCTAAACGCTCGCCGCAATCTGATTAAGCTGGCTTTTCAAACGCCGATACTGCGCGGTGTTTTCCGCCATGCGGCGTATCCGCTCCAGATAAGTACGCGCTTTCTGCATCAGTTCCGGCGTTTTGCCGTGTTTTTGCATGAAGCGGATCAGATAATCCACCACGGCAAGATTGATGTTTTTGTTTTCCGGCAACGGCTGGGCAGCCTGTTCGAAAAATGCAATCGCCTCTTCAAGCTGGCCCAGCCGGGCCAAATGGCTGCCGTCCTGGTATAGCTTATCCAGCTCGGCATTGACGCTGTTCACCGCCGCCTTGCCTTCCGCACCGAGGCCGGCCCCGGCAAAAGCTTCCAGCACCTGCTCGTGGATGACCGGGTTATCCGGCTGATTGATCAACACGTGTCTCAGCAGTGATTTGGCAAAATCCGTTTTACCGCTTTCCAGACAAAGCTTGCCCACGAACCAGGCAATATCACTGCTGATCAGTTCCGGTTGCTTATTAAATTGCTCGGCCACTTCATCCGAGAGTTGAGTCGCGGCCTCCCCCCCGCCGTTCTTGCACTGCGCAGCCCATTCCAACAGCGCGCTTTGCGCTTTGACGCAGGCATCCTGCTTGTATTCCCGTTGCATGTCGCGCAACGCTTTCATGGCGGACATCACGTCGCCTTTCATGATCTGCGCGCGCGCCAGATCGGTATACTCGGCAAAACTGCGCAGATAAGAGCCTTTGCTCAAGCGCAGCGCGGTACGAAAAGCATTTTCCGCCGCTTCGAAATTGCCCTGCCGATAAGCCAGCTGACCGAGATAGCGATGCCGCATGGACGGCTTGGGAGAAACGGCGATAGCCTGCATCACCACTTCCTGGGCGCGCGCCAACTCACCCTGCCCGGCCAGAGCCTCCGCCAATAAATCGTAAGCCAGGCACAAACCGGGCTGAACCTGGATCAGGCCCTCCAATACCTCGATAGCCTGCGCATATTGCTGGGTATAAACCTGGGCTCTGCCCAAACCCAGCATCATCCAGGGCAAAGACCGTTCCCGCAGGGTTTCCTGATAAAACGCGCACGCGGCATCATATTCGCCGATTTCCGTCAGCAACCGCCCTTTCAGTTGCAACAAATCGTGACGGCCTTCATTGCCGGCCTCCAGGAGTGCTTCGCACTGCTTCAAGGCTTCGGGAAAACAGCGCCGGTCCATGGCGGCCAGCACGGGAGACAGCCGCTCCTTTCTGACCATCAAGTGGCGCAAGCGCGCGATCAGCGTGGCGCGGGTAACCGGCTTCGACAAATAATCGTCGGGCGCATATTCCAGCGCGCCATGCACCATCAAAGCGCTGTTTTCAGCGGTGACCATGATAAAAATGGTCGTAAAGGGCAGTAATTCCCGGTATCTCACTTCTTCCAATACCTGCTGGCCGTCCTTGCCGTCGCCCAAATTGTAATCGCACAAAATGATATTGAAGCGGTTGAATTCGATCAGCGACACGGCCTCGTCACCGTTGGATGCGGTTTGAATATCGGTAGCGCCCATCGAAGTGACGATACTGCGCATCATTCCCCGCATATCCGGAAAATCGTCGACGATCAACAGCTTTTGCTTACTTAAAGACCATAATGCCATAATAAAAAACTTTTCGATGCTCGCGAATCAAATATCGACGCCCAACTGTGCCCACAGCTCGTCCACGCGCTGTTTTACCGCTGCCGCCATGACGATGGGTGTGCCCCATTCCCGGTGCGTTTCGCCCGGCCACTTATGGGTGGCGTCGAACCCCGCCTTGGAACCCAGGCCGGATACCGGCGAGGCGAAATCCAGGTAATCGATGGGCGTATTTTCCAGCAGCATAATGTCGCGCACCGGGTCCATGCGGGTGGTAATGGCCCAGATGACGTCGTTCCAATCGCGCACGTCGACGTCGTCGTCCGTCACGATGACGAATTTGGTATACATGAACTGACGCAAAAACGACCATACCCCCATCATGACGCGCTTGGCGTGGCCCGGGTATTGTTTTTTCATGCTGACCACCGCCATGCGATAAGAACACCCTTCCGGCGGCAGATAAAAATCGACGATTTCCGGGAATTGCTTTTGCAAAATCGGCACGAAAACCTCGTTCAAAGCCACGCCCAGTATAGCCGGTTCATCCGGCGGGCGGCCGGTATAAGTGCTGTGATATATGGGATTGTCGCGCTGGGTGATGCATTCTATGGTGAATACCGGAAAATTTTCCACTTCGTTGTAATAGCCGGTGTGATCGCCGAACGGCCCTTCAGCGGCCATTTCCCCCGGATAAATAAAGCCTTCGAGGATGATTTCCGCTCCGGCCGGCGCCTGCAAATCGCTGAGCCGGCACTTGACCACTTCCGTTTTGCCGCCGCGCAACAGCCCGGCAAACGCATATTCCGACAAAGGATCGGGTATGGGCGTGACCGCCGCCAGAATGGTGGCAGGGTCCGCGCCTAGAGCGACTGCCACCGGAAAAGGCTCGCCCGGATGGGTTTGCTGCCATTCGCGAAAATCCAGCGCCCCGCCCCGGTGCGCCAGCCAGCGCATGATGGTTTTATTTTTGGCGATCACCTGCTGGCGATAAATCCCCAGGTTTTGCCGCTCTTTATGCGGCCCCTTGGTAATCACCAGCGCCCAGGTGATCAGCGGCCCGGCGTCGCCCGGCCAGCAGGTTTGCACCGGATAGCGGCCCAGATCGACCTCGTCCCCTTGCAACACAACGTCCTGGCAAGGCGCGTGGCGCAACTCCTTTACCGGCATGTTCAATATTTGCTTGAATGCCGGCAGTTTATCGAAAGCGTCGGAAATGCCCTTGGGTGGGTCGGGCTCTTTCAGGAAAGCCAACAGCTTGCCGATTTCGCGTAGCGCGGCGACCGATTCGGCCCCCATGCCCAAAGCCACGCGGTGCGGCGTGCCGAACAGATTACCCAGCAGGGGAATGCTGGAGCCGGTGGGACGCTCGAACAGCAAAGCCGGGCCTTGCTTTTTCAAGGTTCTATCGCACACTTCGGTGATTTCCAGCCTGGGGTCGACCGGGTGAAAAATCCGTTTCAACTCGCCCTGGTTTTCCAGTTGGGCGATAAAATCGCGCAAATCACGGTATTTCATCGTCACTTCCTTTTTTTCTCATCGTCGCGTTTTTTTTCAGGCTTTTTCTCCGGCGCCTTGGCAGTATCTTTGGGCTGTTCCGGCGATTTAACCTGCGGCTGCCTGGATGGCTGCGGCTTATCCGGCTGAGGCTTGCCCGGCTGCGATTTAGTCTGCTGCGGTTTTTTGCGGGAAGGTGCTTTGGACCTGGCGGTGGAACGGGTCGAGTGCCGGGTGGGGTCGTAAAACTCCAGCGTGGACAAATCGTGCAAATCGACCGGCTGGGAAGGCGTCGACATCAAATTGAGTGGGCGGGTGGGGTCCAGCATATAGCGTTGGCGGCCGGTCAACCTTCGGGACAGCCGGCTGTTTTTACCGCGCAGTTGCCGGTAAGACGAGGCGCTCGCCGAACGGCTGCCCCGACTGGAAGGCAAAGCCTGGTCCAGGTCCGGCCAGGACTGGCCGGCCATATCGGGCGCCATATCATCCATGGACTCGCCGTTATGCCGGCGCTCTTCTTCCCGCTCCGATAGCCACTCGCGCCACTCGGCGGCGCTTTGTTCAAAATCCTCGCCCACGGTACCATCCTCCACCTCGGTTTCGGACGCGCCGGCTGTCTGGCGAGTGGTTTTGGCGGCGGGCTTGCGCTTGGCGGACGACTTTGCATGGTGTCCACTGCGGTGACTGGCCGAATGGCGCGAGTGGGCGCGCGCCGGCGCCTCGCTGCTGAAAACGAGAGCCACCACCAAGGCAAGCATCACCGCCAATCCGCGCTTCATGCCGTCATTCAACCGGACAATTCCGCCACGACCGGCGCATGATCGGAAGGGCGCTCCCATGCGCGCGGCGTTTTATCGATACCGGCGGCGGTGCAACGCAGCGCCAGCGGTTCACTGAGCAGGACATGGTCGATGCGCAATCCCAGATTGCGGCGAAAGCCGGCGGCGCGGTAATCCCACCAGCTGAAGCAGGCTGCCGGTTGTTCGAACAAGCGGAAACTGTCTTGCAACCCCACGGCCAGCAACCCTTGAAACGCTTGCCGCTCCGGCGTGGAACAGAGGATGTTTTCGTGCCAGGCCGCTGGATCGTACACGTCGCGGTCGTCCGGGGCGATATTGAAATCGCCCAGCACGGCCAGCTGCGGATAGCGCGCGATTTCCGCCTTGAGAAAAGCGGTGACTTTACTCAACCAGTCCAGTTTGTATGCATATTTCCCGCTGCCGGTTTCGCTGCCGTTGGGCACGTAAATGTTTACCAAGCGGATATCGCCGAATCCGGCGGCCAGAATGCGGCGCTGTGGATCGTCCAGATCGGGCAGGTCGGTAAGTACGCCCGTGCCTGGCAGTTTGCTGAGAATGGCAACGCCGTTGTAGGTTTTCTGCCCGCTGTACAGGCAGTGATAACCTGCAGCGGCTAGCTCTGCGGCCGGAAAATCGGCGTCGACCAGCTTGGTTTCCTGCAGCGCCAACAGGTCCGGCTGGTTGCGCGCCAGCCAATCCAGCACCTGGGGCAGGCGCACGCGCAACGAATTGACGTTCCAGCTTGCTATCCGCATAGAGCAAAAAATACCATGGTTTTTTAACCGCTGAATTTTAGTGGTGATTGAATACGGCTTCGAGCGTATCCGCATCCAACACCCGCTCCGCCCAGGATTCCAACTGATCGGTGGTCGCCTGATTCAAACGATCCTGCATGGCAGGCGGTAGAGGGCCAAAGCGCTTGGTCAACTGGCGAATAAGCACAGTGGCTTCACCTTGCAACAAGCCTTGCTGCAAACCTTGCTGCATGCCTTGCAGCAAGCCTTTTTCAATACCAAAACGTTCTACGGACGTCACATAAGGCATACTCTTGTTCCTCTCCAGTGTTGCAAGGTCGCGCCAGAGCTGGCGATTGAGTTCTTCCGGCAAATTCATCAACCAGTCGATGACGGCATACAAATCAATGATGCGCTGTTTATCCCAGTTTCTTTCATACAACAGCCGCGTCAAGCGCCACTTGACGGCATAACGCTGCTGATCATCACCTTTAGTCTGCCGCGTCAGCAAGTATGCTGCGCTAACCAGAGCAAAAGGGTTGGGCTGTGTGAGCAAGGCTTCGACCTGCCCTTGGTAATCGAGCAGTTTAACGGTAGGAAACTCCAAATAGTGCCGTGAGCCAAACAGTTCATAACCAAAACGATCGGGTTGCCACCCCGGATGATCGTCGGTCAGCACGGCCAACGTCGCCACCGGACGGCGATAACGATCATAAATGCGGTAGTTGTAGACAAAAAGCCGCTCGGCAAAATGCGGTTCTAATTGACCTTGCACTTCGATGTGAATGTAAACCCAGGCGGCATCACCGTCCAATAAGCCCACCTCGACCAAACGGTCGGCCAAGCGCCGGCCCAGTTCAGCATCCTGCACCACTTGAGCCAATTCCTGATTCAGAAACCGATAAGGACGGAGCCAATCGATCCTGGCATGAGCCTGGGGGAAATAAAAGGCCATGAAGTCAGGCAAATACCGTTCAATGGCTTCTTTCCAGGGGGTATCGTAATCGTCGCAAAAGCAGGTCATGCTCACCCAGTAGGCACAAGCCGGCCAATTCCGGCGAACGTCATTGTACGGTGCCGGGCGCACTTTTGTGAAACAGCGCCGCAGGGCTGAATGGTAGCCGCCAAGGGGATCGAAACAAGATCATCCGCAATCCCGACGTTGTGCACAGATTTATCCATAGAAACGGTGGATAAAGGGCAGCCGGACCACGCGCAGGTTTTTTCCTCGGTGACTCACGGCTCAAACTCCCGCAAACGCCGCACCGAAGGAATGACGATGGTGCGGCCTTGCACCTCGATCAAGCCGGCGCGCGCCAGGTCCTGAAATATCCGCGACAGCGTTTCCGGCGTCAGATTGAGCAGCGAGGCGATGACGTGCTTGGCCGTCGGCAGCGCGACGGCTTGTTCCACGTCGCCCGAATCTTCCAGGCAATACTGCAACAGATAGCCGATGACGCGCTGGGTGCTGGAGCGCAACGAGTAAGACTCCACGTCCTGTATCAGCGCGTGCAGCCGCATGGACAAGCCGGCCAGCATGCGCCGCGCGAATGAGACGTCATTTTCCAGCAACCTGTCCACCGCGCTGTGGCCGATGCGCAGCAGCAGCGTATCCGCCAAGGCCTGGGCGGCAACCGGATAGGGGCGGCCCAGAAACATCACCGCCTCACCCAGGCTTTGGCGTGGCCCGATGATCTCCACCACTTTTTCCAGGCCCTGCGGGCTGGGAATGGCCAGCTTTACCTGCCCATGCACCACGATATAAAAACCGGTGACCGGATCGCCTTTCTGAAACAAAAATTCGCCTTTAGCCAGCCGTTTTTCCAAGACATGGCCGCGTATGGTCTGCAATTGTTCGCTGGACAGCGCCTGGAATAATGGCAGCCGGGAAAGTATCTGCAAAGTAGCGTCGGCGGTGGGCATCAGCCATATCCTATAGAGTGGCGGCGCGTGGCCGGTAAGAGAAAATGGAGCAGCGGCGGATCATTGCCGTCGGACAGGACGCAATTCTAAAGCAGTTGCTGGGTCACTGAGGAAATGCGGGACCCATTTCACATCGAACGGCAAGTTATCCACTGTCAAGACTTGACAAGCATCATTACGACGCCGGGCAGGGCAACCAGCCGGCAAGCATTGCCCGTTTACGGTGAGATTTACATAAATGTTATTTATTTCAATCGGTTACAATAAGTATTTCGACCGGGTCAACCGATTGGGAACTTTTTGACCAAGCTGACGCAAAACCTGTAATGGCGGTGCTCAGAGTGGCTTTTCCCGATGTTGTGCACACTTTTATCCACAGAAACGGTGGATAAAAGTGAGCCATGCACTACCGTTACTTAAATGGTCGCGGCCTTTTATCTCCCTCACCCCAACCCTCTCCCGAGAGGAGAGGGAGCCGGAAGTCACCGGTTCCTGGGCTCCATTCGGCGCGGGCAACGCGCTGGAGTCTCTCCAGAAGCCTTAGTGATACCGCTTCGCGGCGGCTTTCCCGGGGGGAGAGGGGGAATAAGGTCGCCGCGACTTTCATGGCAACCACATTGACCCATCCGAGCACCCTATGACGAATTTGCTCGTAACAACCGGCTCCGGCGAACACCACGTGAACCTGTGCGCCGGCCAATCGGTGCGCGAGGCGCTGGACGCCACCGACTGGCGCGTGCGCGCGGCTTGCGGCGGCATCGGCGCTTGCGGCGCCTGCGCCGTAATCCGGCTGGAAGGCGCGGCCAATCCCTTCACCCTGGCGGAATACCAAAAACTGACCGGGGAACAACGCGCACAAGGCTGGCGCCTGGCTTGCCAGTTGCGGCCGCGCGGCGATTGCCGCATCCGGCTCGATCATCCCGCGCCCCCTTCGCCGTGGCGCAGTATTCCGGCTGAAGACTTGCTGGATCCTGCCGCATTCCTGCCCGCGCTGGAAGGTCCGATTTACGGCATAGCGGTGGACCTGGGCACCACCTGCATCCGCGTAGCGCTATGGGACCGCAAGCGTGGCCGGCGCATCGCGGCGCGCAGCGGCCCCAATCCCCAGCGCGCCTATGGCGCCGACGTACTCAACCGCCTGAGCCGGGCGGTGGCCGATCCGGCCTGTGCCCGGACCATGGCTGAACTGGCGCGCGACGCCGTCATGCAGGCCGTACACGATATGCTGGTCCGCGACGTGGGCGAGGCGCATGCCATGCCGGCGGAAATCGGCCAGGTGATGGTGGTGGGCAACACCGCCATGCTCGCATTGCTGACCGGGCACGGCGCCGCCACCCTGCTCGATCCGGCCAACTGGCAGCACCCCGTCGACTGCCGGCCGCCCGATGCCGCCGTTTGGCAGGCACTGTGGCCGCTACCCAATGCCGCCGTGCGGGTGGCCGATGCGGTGGCGGGATTTGTCGGCTCGGACCTGGTGGCCGACCTCATCGCCACCCGCCTCACGGAAAGCCAGGCCGGCGCTTTGCTGCTGGACGTGGGCACCAATACCGAACTGGCGCTATGGGACGGCCGGACGCTGCACGTCACCTCGGTCCCCGGCGGCCCGGCATTTGAAGGCGGCGGCATCCGCCACGGCATGGCGGCGGAAACCGGCGCCATTTTTCGCGTTCGCTGGGAGGATGGCATTGTTTGCGAGGTCATCGGCGGCGGGCCGGCCCTGGGATGGTGCGGTTCCGGCCTGGTCGACGCCATCGCCGTGCTGTTGGAAACGGGAATATTGCAACCTTCCGGCCGCTACGCCCAATCACCAGGGGTGGCGGGTTATGCCTTGCTGCCGGATAACCCGCTAACCGTCCTCGGCGGCAGCGACATAGACGCATTCCAGCGCGCCAAGGCCGCCACGGCCGCGGCCATGGCAACACTGCTGGATTTGGCCGGCATGGCCTGGGGCGATATTCGGCGTGTATGCGTATGCGGCGCGTTCGGGCGTAGGCTGGACATCGGCCACGCCCAAAGGGTGGGGCTATTGCCCGGCCTTAACCCCGCCGGCATCGAGCTTTATGCCGGCGCGGCGCTGGCCGGCTGCGAGCGGGCGTTGCTCACTGCCCATGGCGAACAGCTGTTCGCGGCTGAAACGGCTAAAATACGCTTGGTCAATCTGGCCTGCGTGCAAGGTTATGAAGACCGCTACATCGACCACCTGCGCCTGGCCCCCATGCCCCTGACTTCCAACTGACCCGCCACATGCTCGACGACATCATCAAAGCCTATAACGAAGCCGTATTCGAAACCGACCGCGACGCGGCCTTCGCGGTGGTGGATCGTGCTTTGGCGCAAGGAATGACGGCTGAAGACATCGTGTTCCGGGTGGTGATTCCAGCGGGCGAAGAAATGATGTCGCAAATCACCAAAGACCCGGACGCCAACCTGGCGCAGCATTTCATGACGGCGCAGATCGCGGCGGCGGTCACCGAAAAAATGCTGGAAAAATTCCAGCGGCCACCGGAAATCATCGGCCGGGTGGTGATAGGTACCGCTCATGGCGACCTGCATTCACTGGGCAAGCGCATCGTCACCGGCTGTTTGAAAGCGCTGATGGTCGACGTGGTGGACCTGGGCGTGAACGTGCCGGCGGAGCGCTTCGTCGAAGCGGCCATCGCCCACGATGCCCAGGTCATCGCCATTTCTTCCATGATGGTGCATACCGCCATGTGCGAGGAATGCTGCCCCAAAGTACGGAAAATTCTTCAAGCACAGGGACTGGAACAGCGTGTCAAAATCGTGGTGGGCGGCGCGCCCTACCGCTTCGACCCGGAGCTATACCGGATCGTCGGGGCGGACGGCTGGGCGGCGGATGGCGTCAGCGCCGGCAAGGTGATCGTCGATTTGATCAGGCAGGTGAAAACATCATGACGCCATTGGAAATCCTCGGCGCGGCGATCACCGGCCAACCGGCATCGCGCATTCCGGTATTCTGCAACCTGCTGGACCAAGGCGCCCGCGAACTGGGCATGCGCCAAAAAGAATATTATTCCAAAGGCGAAAACGTCGCCGCGGGGCAGTTGGCAATGCGCGCCCGCTACGGTTACGACAATGTCTGGAGCCTGTTTTACGTCGGCAAGGAAGCGGAATTGCTGGGCTGCCGCGACATTCTCTACGCCGAAAACGGCTCGCCCAACGTGGCCGATTATGTCATCAAGCACTACGACGACATCGCCAGGCTCGAAGTGCCGGACGACATCACGACGCATCCGGCCTGGGAAGAGACCGCCAATTGCCTGAAAATCCTCAAGGCCGAAGTCGGGGCCACCCATCCGATCTGCGCTTACCTGACCGCTTCCAGCACCTTGCCGGCCCTGTTGATGGGCATGGACCAATGGATGGAACTGTTCACCTGCGGCCCGGCCGATCTGCGCGACGCGCTGCTGGAAAAGTGCGTGGATTTTTTCCGCAAAGAAGTGGCCGCCTACCGCGCCGCCGGCGCCAACGTGCTGGTCTATTCCACGCCGTTCGGCTCCACCTATTTCGTCGGCATGAAGCGCTTTCAATCTTTTTCCCTGCCCTGGATGTGTAAAGACCTGGCGCCGGGCGGCGTGGACGGCATTGTTTACTATTGCGGCATGGCGCCGTTCAACAGCGTCATCGGCCAGGTCATGGACGAACTGCACATCGGCGCTTATTACATCAGCCCGCAAGCCGACTTGGCCGAAGCCAAGGCCATCATCGGCAGCCAGGGCCTGACCTGCGGCGTCATCGACGACATCAGCCTGATCCACTGGACGCCGGAACAAACCCGCGCCGAAGTGCGGCGGATTTGCGAAACCGGCAAACCCGGCGGCCACTTTTTATTCGGCACCGGCGTCATGCCGCAAGCCGTGCCCGAAGCCAATATCCGCGCCATGCTGGAGGCGGCGTTCGAGTTTGGAAGCTATTCATGACGGAAAAAATCCCGCCGGTTGTGGTGGACCAGCCCCTGGTCCTGGTCGGCTGCGGCATACTCCACAAAGAAGTGGACAGCCTGGTCCAAAAAAACGGCTGGCGCGTGGAAACACAATTTCTGGCGTCCTCGCTGCACAACTACCTGGACAAATTGTCGAGCGAACTGAACCAGGCATTGGCGTCCAACGAACAAAACGGCCGGGAAACCCTGGTGTTTTACGGCAGTTGCCACCCCTTGATGGACAAAATCCTGCAACAACACCATACCCTGCGCACCCAAGGGCAGAATTGCATCGTCATGCTGCTGGGCTATGAGCGTTTTATGGAAGAACTGGGCAAGGGCGCCTATTTTTTGCTGGAAGACTGGGCCTTGACCTGGGAACCGATGATTACCCGGGCTTTCGGCAAAAACCAGGCGGTAGTGCGGGAAATTTTTCACGGCAGCCACCAGTTCATCATCGCCATCCGCACGCCTTGCTCCACCGACTTCACTGCCGCCGCCGAAGCCGCCGCCCGCTTTGTCGATCTGCCGTTGCAGTGGATGGACGCCGATCTGAACCACCTGGAGTCGGTATTGGCGGACGCCATCGCCAAAAAACAGCAACCAGCCATACGCTGAGCGGCATGGGCGAGCACTTCCCGGCTAATGAAATCGAACGCCTGCAAACGCGCCTGACCCGCTTGGCGGAGGAGCAGGCTAATCTGCAATTGGTCATACGCCTGATCGAACAACTCAATCCCTTGCCCGGCCTGGACAACATGGTACAGGCGATGCTGCAAAGCATCGTCGAAACCATCGGCGGCACCAACAGCAAACTCTATTACTGGATGGAAGCGACGCTGCACTACGCCGACGTTTTCGGCACACAAAAAATTCTGGCCGGCATCGACGACCCCTTTGTCGCCCAAGTCGCGGCACGCAAGTCATTCCTCGAATTGACGGCGGACTCCGCCGCTGCGCTGCTGCAAGGCGATGTCACGCCCGACGCCTGGACCTGGGGATTTCCCCTGCTGGTAGGCCAGGAACTGGTCGGCGTGGTCAAGCTGGAAAACCTGCACCTCAGCGGCGCGTCGCTGAGCCGGCATTTGCCGATATTTTTCAGCCACGCCGCGCTGATTCTCAGCAACGAAATTCGCAGCCATGCGCGGCGCAAGATCGAAGCGGCGCTGGCGGAAAGCGAGGCGCGTTTTCGCCGCTTCGTCAAGGTCGTGCCGGTTCCCTTGGCCCACGCGCTCGACAATGGCGTGATCCAGTACGTCAACGACAGATTCGTGCAGGTTTTCGGCTATACGCTGGAAGACATTCCGACCATCGATGCCTGGTGGCGGCAGGCCTACCCTGACGAGGACTACCGCCGCTGGGTCGTCTCCACCTGGGACAGCGCCGTGCAGGCGGCAGCCGAGGCAGGACAGGACATTCAGCCGATCGAATACCGCGTGACCTGCAAAAACGGCGAGGTGCGCATCATGGAAATTTCCGGCGTCACGCTGGGCGACGAGTTACTGGCGACCTTCATCGACCTCACTGCCCGCAAACAGACCGAAGCGGAACTGACGCAACATCGCCATCACCTGGAACAACTGGTCGAGGAGCGCACGTCACAACTGGTGCAGGCGCGCGATGCCGCCGAATCCGCCAACCGCGCCAAGAGCAGTTTTTTGTCCAACATGAGCCACGAGTTGCGCACGCCGCTCAACGCCATCCTCGGCTTCGCCCAACTGTTGGAGCACGATCAGCGCCTGCCGTTCGACATGCGCCACAACGTCGAAACCATCAACCGCGCCGGCCGCCATTTGCTGGCGCTGATCAACGACGTGCTGGAAATTTCCCGCATCGAGGCGGGCCGCACCCGCATCCAAAAAGAGGGGTTCGAACTGGAAGACTGCCTGCGCGCCATCTCAGGCATCATCCGCATCCGCGCCGAAGCCAAAGGCCTGGCTTTCAGCGTCGAGCGCCGCGGTGCATTGCCGCGTTTCGTCGTCGGCGACGCTCACCACCTGAGCCAGGTGCTGATCAACCTGTTGGGCAACGCCGTCAAATATACCGATCAGGGCACGGTGACCCTGCGCCTGACGCCGGGCGATCATGGCCCTACCCAGGAACCTGGGGTCGGAGACAGTTCCCGACCCCTCGCTTCGCTTGAAGACCTCATCCGCTTCGAAGTGATCGATAGCGGCCCCGGCATCGCCGCCGAGGATCAACAACGCATTTTCAAGCCTTTCTACCAAACCGAATCCGGCATCGCCAAGGGCGAAGGCACCGGGCTGGGACTCGCCATCAGCCAGGAGTTTGTGCGCCTGATGGGCGGCAACATCGAACTGCGCAGTCAGCCGGGCCAAGGCAGCGTGTTTGCTTTCACTTTACCGCTGCCGGCAACCGAGGCGCCCGCGCCCATGAGCGCCGCTACCCGGCGGGTGGTCGGTCTGGCACCGCAGCAATCTCGCCGGCGGGTGCTGGTGGCGGAAGACAACGCCGACAACCGCGAACTGATTTGCCGCTTGCTGCAAAACGCCGGGTTTGAAGTATCGGCGGTGCAGAACGGCCGGCAGGCGATCGAGGCATTTCAAGCCTGGCGGCCCGATGCCGTCTGCATGGACATGCGCATGCCGGTATTGGACGGCTACCAGGCCGCGCGGGCCATCCGCGCTTTGCCCGAGGGGGACAGGGTGAAAATCGTCGCAATCACCGCCAGCGTATTTCAGGAAGACCGCAACCACATCCTCAGCGCCGGCTGCGACGATATGCTGGCCAAGCCGTTGGATATCGACCTGCTGTTGCAACGCCTGGGGGAATGGTTGAATCTGCAATTGCGCTATGCCGAGGTTGAACGCGGAGCGGTCGCATCCGCGCCGGGAGATGGCAACGCCACACCGGACTTAAGCGGCGTCGATGCGGCAACGCGCACCGAACTGGTGCAGGCCGCCGAGATGTTGGATGCCGAAGCGGTACAGGTGATCATCGAGCGGCTGCGGCCGGAGCATCCCGCTTTGGCGCAAACCCTCGCCGCCTGGGTGGACGTCTACCGCTTCGATGCTATAACGGCGCTTTGCCGCGATCAGTAAAAGGTTCGCCCGGCGTTTGGCTTGTTTTGTTTGTTGCCGTTCGCCCTCACAATGCGTGAGCGGTTGATATCGAAATTGTCCGAATAGTTAAAAATTACTCTAGATTGCCGTATACGCGTTATAGCCATGGAGCAAGCCCCAGCCCCCCCTTTTGACATCCCGGCCTTCCTGAAAACGCTGACGCAGCGGCCCGGCGTTTACAAAATGCTCGACGCCCACGGCGCGGTGATATACGTCGGCAAGGCGAAAAACCTGAAAAAACGGGTTTCCAGCTATTTCAACAAGAGCGCCGCCACCGTCAAGCAAACGGCCATGGTGGCGCGCGTCGCGTCCATCGAAGTCACCGTCACGCGCACCGAAGGCGAAGCGCTGTTGCTGGAAAACCAGTTCATCAAACGCTACAAGCCGCGTTACAACATCACGCTGCGCGACGACAAAAGCTATCCCTATCTCTTTGTGTCCACCCTGCACGAGTTTCCGCAGCTGACGTTTCACCGCGGCGCCCGCAAGCGCCCCGGCAAGTATTTCGGCCCCTATCCCAGCGCCGGCGCCGTGCGCGAAAGCCTCAAACTGCTGCAAAAAGCCTTGCGCGTGCGCCAGTGCGAGGATTCCTATTTCAGCAATCGCAGCCGCCCTTGCTTGCAGCACCAGATAGACCGCTGCACCGGCCCTTGCGTGGGGCTGATTTCAGCCGAGGCCTACCGGCGCGACGTCGATCACACGCTGCTGTTGCTGGAAGGGGAGGGCGGGCGCGTCATCGAAGAACTGGGGCAGGCGATGGAAGCCGCCGCGCAAAAGCTGGACTATGAAAAAGCCGCGCTCTATCGCGACCGCATCGTCACGTTGCGCGGCATCATGCAAAAACAATTCGTGGCCGGCGAAAAAGGCGACGTCGACATGGTGGCCTGCGCTTCCAAGGCCGGCGTGGCTTGCGTGCAGGTGTTCTACATCCGCAAAGGCCAGCAGATGGGCGACCGCACGTTTTTCCCAAAAATGGACGGCGAGTACGATCCCGGCAAAGTACTGGCGGCTTTTATCGGCCAATATTACCTGGACAAGCCGGTGCCGGCGGACATCCTCACCAGCCACGAGCCCAGCGACGCCGCGTTGCTGGCGGAAATTCTCACCGGGCAATCCAAGCACGGCGTGCAGTTGACCTGGAAAGTGCGCGGCGAGCGGGCGCGCTGGTTGCAGATGGCCAGGGACAACGCCGAGCACGCTTTGCAAGGCCAGCTGGCGGCGCGCATGAACATGGAAATGCGCTACGCCAGCCTTAAGGATGAACTTGATTTGCCCAGCGTGCCGGAGCGGCTGGAGTGCTTCGACATCAGCCACACCCAGGGCGGGCAGACCGTCGCTTCCTGCGTGGTGTTCGACGGCAATGGCCCGCTCAAATCGGCCTATCGCCGCTTCAACATCGAAAACATCACGGCGGGCGACGACTATGCCGCGCTGGCCCAGGCGGTCGGCCGCCGTTTTGCGCGCATCAAAAAAGGCGAGTTTCCCTGTCCCGACGTATTGTTCATCGACGGCGGCAAGGGCCAGGTGGGGGCAGTGACCGAGGCCCTGCACGCTTTGGAGGTCTTAGATGTTATGATAGTGGGCGTCGGTAAAGGGCCGGAACGCAAGCCGGGCATGGAAACGCTGTACATGCCGCCCGATTGCAGGCCTTTGCACTTGTCGCCGGGATCGGCGGCCTTATTGCTGATACAGCAAATCAGGGACGAGGCGCACCGCTTTGCCATTACCGGCCATCGTCAGCGGCGCGCCAAAGCCACGCAGCAGTCGCGCCTGGACGGCATCCCAGGGCTGGGGCCAAAGCGCCGCCGGCAATTGTTGAAACAATTCGGCGGCATAGGCGCCATTGCCACGGCCGGGATAGAAGACTTGGCCGCTCTGGACGGGATCAGCCGGCAACTGGCCGAGCGGATCCACGAAGCCTTTCACGAAAAGGACGGATAAATGCGGTTCAATCTGGCGACAACGCTTACCCTCATCCGCATCGGGTTGATACCCGTGCTCACCATCTGCTTTTACCTGCCCTTCACCGGGGCGCGTATCGTATGCGCGTTCATTTTCACCATCGCCGCCATCACCGACTGGCTGGACGGCTACCTGGCGCGCAAGCTGCAACAGACCACGGCGTTCGGCGCTTTTCTCGATCCCGTCGCCGACAAGCTCATGGTCGCCATCACCCTGGTGCTCATCGTCCAGGCCGAACCCAGCCCCTGGCTGGCCTTGCCGTCGGCGGTGATCATCGGCCGCGAAATCACCATCGCCTCGCTGCGCGAATGGATGGCGGAAATCGGCCAGCGCAAACACGTGGAAGTGTCCTGGATCGGCAAAGTCAAAACCACCGCGCAGATGGTCGCCATCATCGTGTTGCTGCTGGCTTTCGACGTGACCTTTATTCCGTTGAGCGGCCTGGGCTACGTCGCCTTGTATGTGTCGGCGATTTTGACGCTGTGGTCCATGGTCAACTACCTGCGTGCGGCTTTGCCCAGCCTGATTGACAGCGAGAAATAGGCGTCCGTGGCGAAATCGACGAGCGGGTGAATCCGAAATGGTCCTGAATATGGGCGGTTACGTGCTGTTTTGGTCCGACGCGCTGGTGTATTTACTGGTGGCCATGCTCAGCGGATTCGTCTGGTACGTGCGAGGCCGCGAACACTTGCGCCGCCCCTGGCGCAAAATTTTGCGCGATAAAGCCGCCATGGTGTCGTTGGTGTTGCTGCTGCCATACGGCGTTATCGGCTTGCTGGATTCCGTGCACTTTCAGCCCGGTCTGGACAGCCCATCCGCCAATGGTTCCAGCATCAATGAAGCCATCAGCCTGTTCGATGCCTGGGCCGGCGCCTTGCGCAATCACACTGAAAAAACTTATTCGCGCCCGCTGGCGGTCTACGCCTATAGCCGGGAATACCTGACGCGGCCCGACGGCAGCCAGGGCTGGGACTATCCCCGACTGCTCCACGGCGGCGCCCATTTGTCCGCCGACTCTCCCGAAACCGAACGCTGGCGCGACATAGCCGGCACGCTGGCTGGGGGGCTGGGCAAAGGCACGGTGGCGTGGCTGCTGGTGAGTCTGGCCGGCTGTTTGGGTGCGGCGCGGCGTAGTGGGCAATCCCTGTCGTGCATGCTGCACGCAGTGCTCACCAGCCAAACCGAAATACCGTGGCGCGCCATGCTGATCACCTTGCTGCTGCTGGCGGCGGGCGGTTTTGCGCTGGCGGACCTGGCCGCCGGCTACCACGTGCTGGGCACCGACAAAGTGGGGCAGGACGTGCTGTACCAAAGCCTGAAAAGCATCCGCACCGGCCTGGTGATCGGCACGCTGACCACCCTGGTGATGCTGCCGTTCGCCGTGATCATGGGCATGCTGGCCGGGTTTTTTCAGGGCTGGGTGGACGACGTGGTGCAATACCTTTACACCACGCTCAACTCCATCCCCAGCGTGCTGCTGATCGCGGCTTCCATTCTGATGGTGCAGGTTTACATGGCCAATCACGAAGCGCAGTTTGCCAGCCTGGCTTTGCGCGCCGATTTGCGCCTGGTGTTTTTATGCGCCATTTTGGGCATTACCAACTGGACCGGCCTGTGCCGGCTGCTGCGCGGCGAAACCCTCAAACTGCGGGAAATGGAATTCGTGCAGGCCGCCAGGGCCTTGGGCGTCAAGCCGTGGACCATCCTGGGCCGGCACATACTGCCCAATCTGCTGCACATTATCTTGATTTCCGTGGTGTTGGATTTCAGCGCGCTGGTGCTGGCCGAGGCGGTGTTGAGCTACGTCAACATCGGCGTCGACCCCACCACGCAGAGCTGGGGCAATATGATCAACAGCGCCCGCCTGGAATTGGCGCGCGACCCGGTGGTGTGGTGGTCGTTGACGGCGGCGTTCGCGCTGATGTTTACCCTGGTGCTGGCGGCCAACCTGTTCGCCGACGCCGTGCGCGATGCGCTGGACCCGCGCCGGGTGGATGCTTAAAGGATTAATTCTACTTTGTCAGATTCACTCCCGCGCTACCTGAGAGCGTCTGGCGTGGGATTCCTTGGCCTGTCGGCGCAAGCGGTGGCGTTTATTGATGATGCCAGCCAAG
>SCQD01000233.1 GCA_004299145.1 Methylococcaceae bacterium
GTCACGCCGTGGGCCAAATGAGCGGCTGCGAGCCCGGTCCATTTCGCTAAAAAACCATCGAAGTTATTCAGAATATGGTCTCTGCCTTGTGAGACGAGACTTTGAGCAGCCAGTTGGAGTGACGGATTCTCCTGGTAAGCGAGGTGCAGGCTTTTGACCAGTCCATAACCGCGCAACCAGGGCAAATTAAACACTTCGGCATCGAGCGCCGGTATAAGATCCAATGGACGCAGGGGATTGGCGTCGGTCTGGCTAAAGATCACCTTCAGTAAAATATCCGCCGCCAGTTGGCTTTGTCCGTTGCGCACAAAGCTGCCGACAACGGTGATCAGGTTGTCGGCGGCGGGAATGTCGACCGAGGTGGTTGCTAAATTGATTTGTGTGATACCCAGGTTTTCCAGTGTGCTGAGTTCACCGGTTTGAGCAATGCCGTCCTGGCTTTTATCCTGCCACACCAGTAGCCTGGCAAAATCCGTGTCCAGAGCGTTGATGACGCCGTCGTGCTGAATATCCAGCGTCCTTAGTTCGGTAAAACCATCCTGCAGATTTGACCCGAACAGTTCGTTCAGGTTGTCGATGGCGCCATTATTGTTGGCGTCCAGCGCCAAAATGCCGTCCTGAGCGGCAATCCAGCCGGATTTTTCAGCGATACCGTCGCCGTTGAAGTCGAAATAGGCCGTAGACGCAGTACTGCTGACCGTGTCAATTTGGCCATTGCCGTCCAAATCAAAGACCAAGGGATCCCATCGCACAGTTTGAATTGATAATGACGAAGCAGCAGAGGGAGAATACGAGAGCCACGGCCTGGATGATGCGCCTGAGCTTGCGCCGGTCCCTGAACCACCCGGCCCCGGTCCCGGCGGAGTGGGATTGGGATCATCCAGGTAAATACCCAAAGCGCGGTTGCTGAAGCCCTCGATAGTCAGTTGATTGTTAATCTGTAGCGTGGAGCCATTCAGTGTAAAAATATTGCCTGCGCTGTCGATCCATTCACCTGTGCTGGGCACACGGGAGGCGAAGCCGAGTTTTATGCCGTTGAACCAGACTTCGCCTTGATTGTCCGTGTCCAGGATGGTGTCGCCAGCGTCGGCTTGGTAGGAGTCAAACCCCGCTCCGCCTTCCAGGCTATCGCCGCCTGCGCCGTCGTAGCCATTCAGGGTGTCATTGCCGGCTCCACCCGTAAGAAGGTCGCCATTACTACCGCCTGCCAGCACGTCATCGCCATCGCCGCCGTCCAGCCAATCGATGCCGCCGCCACCTTGAAGCACGTCGTTTCCTGGATTACCTTTTAAGTCGTCGTTACCGTCGTTTCCCAACAGCAGGTCATTATCCGGACCCGCGTCATAGCGATCATTCAGATTGCCACCCAACACAATATTCCCTTGCGTGTCCCAAGGCGCGGTGCCGTTCAGGGCTGTTGTGCTTTCCAGTGCGACCGTCCAGCGCTGTTTCTCAGTGAAGTAAGGTATCGCCGCCCGCTGCGCATCGGGATCGCCGCCCACCTGCTGGAGCGCCCAATCGCGCAAATCCGCGTAAGGCAGGATGTTGGTCAAATCGGCTTGACAGGCGTTGAGGTCGAACTGTACACCACCTACGGTGCGCTGAAACAACTCCTGGCTGAAGCCGTTTGTCATGGAGTAATAGTGATCGATGCCCAGGCGCGTGAGTAGCTCCACGATTTGCTGGGAACTGGCGAGGTCGGTGCCGGCGGCCAGGGTGGACACGTCATGGGCAAAGCGGTTAAGCAGGCCGTTGGGGTTGTCGTAACCTTTGCTGATCTGGTCATTAAGCAGGAAAGTGAGGAAGTCGCGCTTATTGCTAAGTGGCTCGTGTGCATAAGGATTGGTGGCGTGGGGGAACAGCCATTTCATCAGGTCAGGCAGGTCGCGCGTGTCCTGCGCTAACTGATTGTTTATCATCAGCGTGGCGAGCAGCTTCATGGAGTGCAGATTGATTGCGCCGACTTGTCCGCCGCCGCCCACGGAAAGCGGGGTTTCCTGTTCCGCGATGGTGTCAAAGCCGGCGCGCAAATATTCCAATGCTTCGCCTGCAATAAAGTAGTGAGTGACGTTGCTTTCCCTGGCGAGTAGCGCAGTGCCCAGCGTTGCCTGGAAAATACCCAGGGCGGCGTCCTGAAAACTGGACGGCAAGGTTTGGACAAGGTTGAGCGCGCCGAGCTGAAAAGGCGCTTCGTCAAACACCGTGGCCGGGCGGTCAAACCATACCGCCATGATGGAGGCCAGGCCGCCGCCCAGCGAGTGGCCGGTAAAACTGATGTCGGCGTCAGGGTTTGCGTTTTTGACTTCCAGGTAAAACCGGGCCGCCTCGACGATTTGCAATGCGCCGAGACCGGTCGCGGAGCCGATGTTGGCAATCCAGTCTTGGGCGGCGGATACGGGGTCAATGGTGTCGGTGCCTTTATAAGCTACGACGATTTCACCTGTTGATGTATTTTTGTAGGCGCCGGCGGTAAACCCGGAAAGGGTTGTTTCATTGGTGTATTTTATTTCCAGCCATTCGCTTTTTACAATGATTTTGTTGGTGGTCGAGGATGCATTGTTATAAATATACGCCGACATGAAAGCATAGTCTGCTTGAGTTGTCATGTTTTCTCTCCAGATGTAAGGTTATTCCCAGCTGCATATACGCTCTTCGCTTACTCGTTTCGCGCATTTACCAAGTGCCCTGTGATTATTAAATTGCTTGCTGTTTTTATCGATCAATGTCATTTTTGTCATTCCCTCCGGTAAAATATTGTCTATTAATAAGTTTGCGTCATACTGGCTTTCCGGGATATTTGCATATGGCAGTCGCAGCCATTGGCTATTTTCATAAGTAAACCCAAAGTAAGCTGGTTTGGGTCTGCCATATTGGACATATTCCCTGTAGGTTGGCGGATAGGCCACAATAAATGGCTTGCCTTCAAGCACATCAAGCCGCATGGGGCTTAAGTTTTCATGCCATTCAATTTCCAGAAAGTTTGTTTCCGATAACCGAAAACGTAGCCAAGCTTCTCGCGCAGCAATGCCATGTACGGATTTTTCATAACGACGCTTTTGGGTAACTTCTATTATCCGTCCATCCGACAATTGCACTTCTTCCGGCCATTCTTTGGAGAAATGCTCAACGCGGAATAATTCACGCACCTCTTCCATGTGTTTCCAATGATCGGTGCAGCCGCTTATGGGTAGGAAAAGCAGCAGTAACATCAAGGCATTAATATGGCCGCTTTTATGGGGCTTCCTGGTTGGGTTCGTAATCTGTGCGGTTTCAAACGATATGGGGGGATTTATAGCGCCCGCATAAAGTTCAGGTGTTAGGTCAAGTATTCCAGTAATCGCATTGATATCGCTGGTCATTGTTTCGGCACAGATTAGTGAATTTGTTACATAAGTACGTATAATATTTCGACTCATGGCTGTCCCAAAATATAATTAAAGGCTATAGGATAAGCAAATAAAAACCACTGATCATCAATTTTTCGGTATAAACATTTACGATTATCCTCTCTAACTTTTCCTTGTCTGGTTATTTTTGGCAAAACATCCAATGAGTCGAGCGTTTGCTGAAAAACTTCTTCGCTTGGTCGATGGTGATAGCGTTCCCCCTGTGCCATTTTTGCTCAAACCCGAAGTCCCGCAGCCGCCGAATAGCCGTCACTTTTTAATCAGTCCATAATCGGACCCATCTTGCTTCAGGCAGAGAGGTGCGTCGAACGCGCGAAGTGCGCACTACCATTCCGGCGACCGGGCAATGCGGGGCGCCATATTCGCTTCGTTTTCTGCGCTCATCCCTCGCTCCCAAGTATCCAGGAAATTCCGCCGCTGTCTGTAAGCTTTGGCTAAATCCATGTAGTCCTATGCTGAAATTCATGTACGCATAGGCTTGCGTTGTGTAATCCTTGGCTGGCGTCCTGTAGTACCAGGCTTACAGACGCATATAAGTAACATGAGTAATTAAATGTTAATTTGTATAGCGGTTTCAAATTTTGTTAGTTACTGCAAAATAATTTTATCGCCAGCATCGTAGAGGCTGTACGTCAACAGCAGCGCGCATTGAGCCACTTGTCAACGCTCTTGCATTTAGTTTTCGTTGTAACTAACTAGATTCGAAAGCGCTATAGTCTTTTAACAAGATTGGCCCGAGCGGTTCAGCCACGGGGCGAGCGCGTATTAAGCCGGGAAAACGTTGTAGCGGAGAACTGATGACGAGTTTTTGAAAAGGTCTGAGCGCTTGAGGTGGCGGACCAGATCAGCCTGCCTGCCAGCAGGGAAGGGAGAAATGCAGGTTTCAAGTTCATTTTGCGCGATAGCCTTGAAGCCGGAGAACAGGGCTCCTATTCAGGCAGCGCGGCGCTGCAAGGCCGTGGGGTTGCCATGAAAGTCGCGGCGACCTTATTCTCCCTCTCCCTCCGGGAAAGCCGCCGCGAAGCGGAATCACTAAGGCTTCCTGAGAGGGCCGGGGTGAGGGGAACGATCATGGCGCGCGTGGCGTTTCATGGCCAGGGGCGGCGCGCGCCATGATCGTTGAGCCTGACGGCTTCGTAAGGCAATGCCGCCCGGATTTTGCATGAGTTGAGCGGGTTGGCAAATGTGTATCCTATGGGGTTTTTGGTTTGCAGATGCAATGTAACCGTTCAAGGAAACAAACCGTTCATCGGCTCACCGACGCGCGGCTCGGCCATCATCCCGGCCACGGCGTCGCGCCAGGCGGTGTAGTGTGGGGTCTGCTTGTGCTGGGCGGCATCGGCGGCGGAAGCATAAGCCTCATAAAGGATGAAGCGCGCCGGATCGCCGGGGTTTTGCAACACGTCGAAGCGACGGTTGCCGGATTCCTGCACCGAAGCGGCGTGATTGATCCGGGTGGCGTCGATGAAAGCGGCGATGCATTCGGGTTTGACGTGAACGTGAACCAAAGTGACGTGCATGAGGAGTATCCAGGTAATCAATGGGCCAGCCAATTTTAGATGCCCCGCGCC
>SCQD01000234.1 GCA_004299145.1 Methylococcaceae bacterium
TCATGGTGACTTCTCCTCTGCCTGTTTCAAGTGGTGGTTAACTTCTCCCACTTTGGCACATCGCGATGCCGTTTGGGGAGGGGAGGAGTCCATGCCATTATCCTATGGCCTTCGGATTACCTGCCTTCGCCGACGACTTTATCCCAATGCGGCGCCGGGTAAGGAGGCGTCAATTTTTCCAGCGTTTTTTTGCCGGTGGGTTTATAAACGAATTGGTAAGCGACGACCAGCCATTTGCCTTTGCGTTTTTGCAAGTCGGCCTGATAGGCTTGCGGATCGTCACGCTCTTCGTCTTTCTCGCCGATAACGGCCTGTGCGGTTGCGCCGGAAAGCACGGACACCGAGGTCACATACTGATCCGCGCCGCTGCCCAGCAGATGAGACGCCGCAAACGCCGCAGCAACCGCCGCTACGTCGGCTTTATCCTGCGCCGCATCCGGCGCGGCAAACACCAGCGACGGCACGGCAAAAACCATTAAAAACTTGACGGGTAAAATATAGCGTTTCAATGCAATCGACCTCGGTAAAGGGTTTTAAAATCGGCAACCGGCGGCATTATAAACGGCTCCCCTTTCCCCATTGCCCCGTTTTGCCGCTGTTGTCGCTCCCCAGGCTGTCAATGTACACTTCGCGGTCCATTGCCCTCCAGCAGCAGGCAACCTCATGCAACTCGCCACGTTTACCGAGCTACGCAACCACGCTATTAAATGACCAACCCAACTTACGACGCCGCCGCCATAGAAGTCTTGAGCGGCCTGGACCCGGTGCGCCGCCGCCCGGGCATGTACACCGACACCACCCGCCCCAACCATTTGATCCAGGAAGTCGTCGACAACAGCGTCGACGAAGCGCTGGCCGGTTATGCCCGGCACATCCGCGTCACGCTGTGCAAGGACGGCGGCATCGAAGTCAGCGACGACGGGCGCGGCATGCCGGTGGACGTCCACCCAGAACTGGGCGTGTCCGGCGTGGAAGTCATCCTCACCAAGCTGCACGCCGGCGGCAAATTTTCCGGCAAAAACTACCGCTTTTCCGGCGGCTTGCACGGCGTCGGCGTGTCCGTGGTCAACGCCCTGTCCAAACGGCTGCAAGTGGAAGTGAAACGCGGCGGCAAGCTGTACGCCATGGAATTCGCCGACGGCGACAAGCGCTCCGAACTGGTGGAAACCGGCAGCGTGCCCAAGCGCGACACCGGCAGCACCGTGCGCTTCTGGCCGGACGAGCGCTATTTCGACACGCCGAAAATCGCCGTGCCCAAATTGGCCCAGCTCCTGCGCGCCAAAGCCGTGCTGTGCTCCGGCCTGGAAATCACCCTGATCGACGAAGCCGGCGAAGAAACCCAGACCTGGCTGTTCGAACACGGCCTGCCCGATTATTTGCAGGGACAGTTGCAAGGCGTGGAGTGCATACCGCCCGAGCCTTTCACGGGCACAATGGAAAGCGAACAGGAAGCGGCGGAATGGGCCATTTTGTGGACGCCGGAAGGCGGCGAGGCCATCGCCGAAAGCTACGTCAATCTGGTGCCAACCCCGCAGGGCGGCACCCACGTCAACGGCCTGCGCACCGGCCTGACCGACGCGGTGCGCGAATTCTGCGACTTTCGCAATCTGCTGCCGCGCGGCATCAAAATCGCCCCGGAAGACGTGTGGGAGCGCTGCCATTTCGTGCTGTCGGTGAAAATGGCCGAGCCGCAGTTCGCCGGCCAGACCAAGGAACGGCTGAGTTCGCGCCAGTGCGCCGTGTTCGTGGCCGGGGTGGTCAAAGACGCTTTGAGCCTGTGGCTCAACCAGCACCCGGCGGTGGGCGAGCAACTGGCGCAGCTGGTGATCGACAACGCCCAGCGGCGCTTGCGCGCCAGCAAAGTGGTGGCACGCAAAAAAATCACCAGCGGCCCCGCCCTGCCCGGCAAGCTGGCCGATTGCAGTTCGCAGGACATCGCCCAGACCGAACTGTTTCTGGTGGAAGGCGACTCCGCCGGCGGCTCCGCCAAGCAGGCCAGGGAGCGCGAGTTTCAAGCCATCATGCCGTTGCGCGGCAAAATTCTGAACACCTGGGAAGTCGAATCCACCGCCGTGCTGGCCTCGCAGGAAGTGCATGACATCACCGTCGCCATCGGCGTGGAACCCGGCCTGCCCGAGCTGGGCGGCCTGCGCTACGGCAAAGTCTGCATCCTGGCCGACGCCGACTCCGACGGCAACCACATCGCCACGCTGTTGTGCGCCCTGTTTCTGCGCCATTTCCGCCCACTGGTCGAGGCCGGCCACGTATTCGTCGCCATGCCGCCGCTGTACCGCATCGACTTGGGCAAAGAGATTTTCTACGCGCTGGACGATGACGAAAAACAAGGCATCCTCGACCGGCTGGCGGCGGAAAAAAAGCGCGGCAAGCCGACGGTGACGCGCTTCAAAGGGTTGGGCGAAATGAACCCGTTGCAGTTGCGCGAAACCACCATGAACCGCGACACGCGCCGCCTGGTGCAACTGACCGTGACGGATGACGACGGCAGCGTGGAAAGCATGGACATGCTGCTGGCGAAAAAACGCGCCGCCGACCGGCGCGCGTGGCTGGAAGAGAAAGGGAATTTGGCGGAGGTGTAAACGGTCAGGGCGGTGAGGGTTCCTCTCGTCGCTCATTCGCTCGTTCCCAAGCTCCTGCTTGGGAACGCGGTACGGGAAGCTCCAGCTTCCCGTTGTTTGCCCTTGAGCGGGGCAGGGTTTGCCCCCGCCCCAAACGCTTGTGGCCCTGCGGAGTCCTGTCATCAATTCGGCCCCGTGGTCGAGCCAAACGATACGGCATTGCGCTGTACCGCCCTGGCCCGTGGTGTACCGTGCTAGACTTGCCACAGGAGGTAACACCATGGCCAGCCATTACATTCGACACCCTCAAATTTGTAGAGAAACTCAAGGCGGCGGGCGTGAATGAGGGGCAAGCCAAAGCGGAGGCCGAAGCCTTGCAAGGCGTTTTTGCCGAAGCGCTGGATGCGCAACTCGCCACCAAGGCGGGCATTGCCGGGGTCGAACGGCGGGTGGACGCGCTGGATGCCAAAATGGATGCCCGTTTTGAGCGAATCGACGGCAAGTTAACCTTGGTGCAGTGGATGCTGGCCCTGGTGGTCGCGGCGGAGGTCATGCCGGTTTTGGTCAAACTATTCCAGTAGCGTCCTTATATGGACGCGCGATTCATCCAGCTGGAACAACGCATGGTGATCAAGCTGGGTGGCTTGATGGTGCTGGCGGTCGGGATTGTCGCCACGCTGGTCAAGCTGTTGTAACCATGACCTGCACCGTCCGCATTTTTGCAAAGCGCGGTGGGCGGTTTCTACAAGGCTTTTTCGTTTGCCCATTGCCCCCCGGATGGGGCAATGCCATGATATTCCCTGATACTACGTGAGACAACAAAAAACCCGCAAAGCCTTACGCTATGCGGGTTTTGATGCGTCGTGAAAGCCGCCGCGAAGCGGAATAGCTAAGGCTTCCTGAGACGGTATGAAATTCTGATTTGGCGGAGAGAGAGGGATTCGAACCCTCGATACGGGTTAACGTATACACACTTTCCAGGCGTGCTCCTTCAACCACTCGGACATCTCTCCAGTGCAGCCCGGCATTTTACCGGCAATGTGGGGCTGTGTCACGCTTCTTCTCCGGCTTTTTTTGTCAAGCGGCCATGCTTGGTGTCAGGTGCCGGCCACGCTGGGGTAAAGGGTTTAGGACTTGGCCAAAAATAACTTCCCGGCCGCGCCCATCAATGTAGGGTACGCTGTGCGTACCCTACACAGAGGGCATGGTCTGAAGGTTGTCCTTGGTTCGGGAAGCCGGAGCCTCCTAGCCGCGTGCCCAAGCTGGAGCTTGGGCACGAGCAGCGTGAACAGCACAATCAGACGGCATGGCGGGCGGGACGCCCGCGCTCCCAGCCTTCAATCCCGAGTGGCCCAGTCTATCCCGGCTTGCGCTACCTCGACCATGTGCCGGATTTCTTCCGGGGTGATGACGTAGGGCGGCATGAAATACACCACGTTGCCCAAAGGCCGCAGCAATACGCCGCGCTGCAATCCCAGTTCATACACGCGCAGGCCGCGCCGTTCTTGCCAGGGATAAGGCGCGCGGCTGGCTTTGTCCCGCACCAGTTCAATCGCCAGGATCATGCCGGTCTGGCGTACTTCCGCCACGTGGGGATGTTCGGCCAGGTGCCGGACGGCGTCCGCCATGCACTGCGCCAGCCGGCGGTTGGCGCCGATGACGTCGCTCTGCGCGAATAAGTCCAGCGTCGCCAGGGCAGCCCGGCAGCCCAAGGGGTTGCCGGTGTAACTGTGCGAGTGCAAAAACGCTTTTTGCGTGGCGTATGCATCGTAAAAGGCCTGGTAGATGGTTTCGCGCGTCAATACCGCCGCCAGCGGTAAATAGCCGCCGGTCAGTCCTTTCGACAAACACATGAAGTCCGGCGTGATGCCGGCTTGCTCACAAGCGAACAGCGTGCCGGTGCGGCCGAAACCCACGGCGATTTCATCGGCGATCAGGTGCACGCCGTGGCGGTCGCAGGCTGTCCGCAGCAAGGTTAGGTATATCGGGTGATACATGCGCATGGCGCCGGCGCACTGCACCAAGGGTTCGACGATGACTGCGCTGGTTTCATGGGCGTGGCGTTGCAGCGCGGTTTCCATGTGGACGAAGGCGCGGCGGGAGTAGTCGGCCCAGCTTTCGCCGGGTTCGCGTTCATAACAATCCGGGCCTGGCACGGTGATGACGTCCATCAGCAAGGGCCGGTAGGTTTCTTTGTATAAAGCGACGTCGCCCACCGCCAGTGCGCCCAGGGTTTCGCCGTGGTAGCTGTTGCTGAGCGTGATGTAGCGGTTTTTTTCCCGCCGGCCCTGGTTGCGCCAGTAGTGAAAGCTCATTTTCAGCGCCACTTCCACGGCGCTGGAGCCGTTGTCGGCGTAGAAGCAGCGGCTCAAACCCGGCGGGGCCGCCTGCGTGAGCCGCTCCGCCAGCACGATGCCGGCTTCGTGGCTGAAGCCGGCGAAGATGACGTGTTCCAATTGCGCCAGCTGATCGGTCAGGGCGGCTTTGATGTAGGGGTGGCCGTGGCCGAACAGGTTGACCCACCAGGAACTGACGGCGTCGAGATAGCGCTTGCCATCGTAATCTTCCAGCCATACGCCCTGGCCGCGCCGGATGGGGATCGGCGGCAGCCGTTCGTGGTCCTGCATTTGCGTGCAGGGATGCCATAACACGCGCAAGTCCCGCGCCGACCAAGCCTGATTGCTCATGATTGTTTGCTTATTTTTGGTGCACGCGAAGGCGCGAAGACGCGAAGTTTTGGTGATGGTTTACCAGAGGCCACTGCTTCAATATCCCTTCGCGTCTTCGCGCCTTCGCGTGAGAAATCGCCAGTCACAGGCAGCCCGGTTTCAAGCCGCGACCACGCGGTTTCTACCCTGCGCTTTGGCTTGATACAGCATTGCATCGGCTGCTTGCAGCAGTTCGATGGCGGAGGCGATGCCGGTATCCGCTCCGCCGGTGGCGCAGCCGATGCTGATGCTGATGCTGGCGCCGGCACTGGAATAGGCGTGCGGCAGGTTCAGGTCCAGAATGCGCCGGCGCAGTTGTTCGGCAATCCGTCCGGCGGGTTGACGAGCTGTTTGCGGCAACAAAATCACGAACTCCTCGCCGCCGTAGCGGGCGACGGTATCGCCCGGACGGAATACCCCTTCCGACAAGGCTTCCGCTACCCGGCGCAGGCAGTCGTCACCGGCGCCGTGTCCATAGTGGTCGTTGTAGCGCTTGAAATGATCGATGTCGATCATCAACAGCGACAGCGGCTGTTGTTCGCGGACGGCTCTTTTCCACTCCACGTCCAGGTTGGCATCCAGGCTGCGGCGATTGGGGATATGGGTGAGCGGATCGATCAGTGACAACGCTTCCAGCATGTCCGCCTGCTGCTTCAGCGCGATGTGGTTGCGTATGCGGGCTTTGGTGATGGGGATGGAATAAGGCTTGGCGATGTAGTCCACCGCTCCCAGGTTAAGGCCATATTCCTCATCGCTTTCCGCCGATTTGGCGGTGACGAAAATCACCGGGATTTTGGCGGTGGCCGGGTCGTTTTTCAGCCGGCGCAGGACTTCATAGCCGTCCATATCCGGCATCATGATGTCCAGCAAAATCAGGTCGGGTTGCGGCGCGTTGTGGGCGGTGACCAGCGCTTCCCTGCCGTCGCTGTCGACCTTGATCTGATAATCGTGGCATAGGGCGTCGGCCAATATTTTGATATTGGTCGGCACGTCGTCGACGATGAGGATGACCGGCTTGTCGCGTTTCGGCGAAGGATTCATGGCGCTTGGTTTTCCAGCAGAGGCTGCAACGCGGCGAGGGCTTTGCCGTATTGGATGTTGTCGACGTAGCGTTTGACCAGACGGTAGTCGTCCAGCCGCCCGGGCGGGGTCGCGGCTTCGAGTTTAAGCATCAGTTCGTTGGGTATTAAAAACTTTTCCGCCAGCAACGACGCCAATTCGGCGGCCAGGCGCTGGAAGTCTTCCGGCCGGCCTGGCAGGCGGCTGCCCGCTTCCGGCAAAGCCTTGAGTGCTTCCATGGCGGCCTGATAAGCGCTGCGGAACGCTTGCAGCGAACTGTCCAGGTAAGCACCGCGCTTCAATTCCACGTCCAATACTTCGCCGGCATGGTGTAAAGACTGTGCGCCGACGTTGCCCGCCGAGCCTTTGATGCGATGCACGTGCCGTTCGGCGCCGGCGATGTCGCCTGATGCCAGACAGGCTTCCATCTGCGTCATGGTGGCGGTCACGTCGTTGCGGAACAGGCGCAGCAGGTTGAACACGGCGTCCTCGTCTTCCATGATCTCGGTCAGCATGGCCAGATCGAATCCCGCCAACGCGGCGGTTGCAGCGGGCGTATCGCCGGCGGGCAGGGCCATGGCCAAATCGAAACTGAAAGCGGATCCCTGTCCCGGCCGGCTTTCCACCACGCAACGGCTGTCCAGCAACTGCAGCAGCTTGTGGCAGATCGCCAGCCCCAGTCCGGTGCCGCCGAAGCGCCGGGTCATCGAGGCATCGGCCTGGGTAAACGGTTGAAACAGATTGGCGATGACCTCCTCGCTCATGCCTATGCCGGTATCGCTCACCGTGAAGCCCAGCAAGGCGCGGGCGCCGTCCATGCTTTTGAGCGTGACAGTCAGCTCGACGCTGCCCTGTCCGGTAAATTTCAGCGCATTGCCCAGCAGGTGGACCAGAATCTGCTGTATGCGCAGTTCGTCGCCGAGCAGCCGGTGCGGCACGTTTTCCGCCACGTGGACCATCAGCGCCAAGCCCTTTTCTTCGGCATTCAGGATAAACAGGTTGCGCAAATTGTCCAGCATGGCGCCGAGATCGAACGGCTTGCTCTCCAGCGTCATGTGGCCGGCTTCGATTTTGGCGTAATCCAGTACGTCGTTGAGTATGTGCAGCAAGCTGTCCGAGGCGCTCAGCGCTTTTTCCAGGTAATCGCGCACCGTGGGCGACAGCGGGTGCTCCAGCGCCAGTTGCGTCAGGCCGATGATGCCGTTCATCGGCGTGCGGAGCTCATGGCTCATGGTCGCCAAAAAACGGCTTTTAGCCAGGTTGGCCGCTTCGGCGGAATGCATGGCGTCCAGCAAGGCAGTTTCGGCGGCTTTTTGTTCGCTGATATCCTCGGTAATGCCCAGCAACCTGACCACTTGCTCGTTACCATTGCGGATCGGTACGAAGCAGGAGCGGAATACCGATGGATCGGCGCCGGACGTGGTGAATTCGAAATTGCTCGATTCGCCCTGGAAGGCGGCTTGCATCAGCGCGGCGATACGGGATTTGTCGTACTCGCTGACCGCACCCAGATACTCCTTGCCCAGCACCTCGCTTTCCCGCTTCACCCCCAGCATGGTCAGCCCCGCTGGGTTCATCGACAATAGGCGGCCCTGTCTATCGATTTCATGAACGCAAAACGGCGAGGATTGCACGATCAGGCGCAAGCGCTGTTCGCTGTCGGCCAGGGCTTGCTGGGCAAGCTTGATCTGTGAAATATCGGCTTGGTGGGTGACCCAGACGGTGCCGTGCTCGGGATGTTGATAGGCGGACACGGTGGCATAGGTCCAGAACGTGGCGCCGTCTTTTTTGACGTTCAGCACTTCGCCGCTCCAGCGGCCCTGCTCTCGAACCGCCGCGATGATGGTTGCCGCCGTCTCCTGCGGCGTTTGGTCGGTAGGGGCGTTGATCATGGCGATGTTTTTGCCCAGCAATTCATCGCCGGCATAGCCGAACATTTCGTTAAAGCAGCGGTTGACGTAAACAATGGAACCGTCCGCCGCTTTGACCAGGCATACGCCTTCGGCGGCATTGGCGGTGATTTCGCTTTGCAGGCGCAACTCCCGCTCCATGCGCTTGCGCTCGGTGATGTCGGTGGAAATGCCGCACAGTCCCACGATCCGTCCCTGGTCGTCGCGCAGCGGCGACTTGACTTCCCAGTAAATGGCGAGTGCGCCGTCATCGCCGTGGACTTCGATTTCCTCCCCGGTTTTTTCCCCGGCCAACACCCTGCGGTCCACGGCTTGCAAGCGCTCGACGGTTTGTGGGGGGAAGAAATCGCCGTCGCCGCAGCCGGGCAGGGTTAGGGGCGTGCGTCGAAACAGCTCCAGCGTCCGCCGGTTGGCGTACTGGTATCGGCATTGGGCGTCCTTGATGTAAATATAAGCGGAGACGTTGTCGAGCGCGTCGGCGATATTGTGGGAAAACCGCTCTGCTTGATCGGCGGCCTGCTGTACTTTTTGGCGCTGCTGTATTTCGGCATTGAGGCGGGCCAGCGCCAGTCCGGCGGTGAGTGCCGCGCGCCGTGCCTGCAGCGTGGCGGCAACGGCATAGGTAAGCGCGGCGGACATGATCAAACCGAAAACCAGGACAAAACTGCTGCTCATGCCTGCCGGTGCCGGCATGGGATGGGCGCACAGTTCCCTGGCCTGCAACGCCTGCCACAGCGCAATCGCGACGGTGGCCGCCGCCACGCCGACAACCCCGGGCAGCCAGTCGCGGCTGTTTTCTTTGGCGTTGATCGCGGCGATCAGCCCGGCACCGAGCACGACAAAGCCCAGCGCGGTGTGGATGGCCATCCGGGTGAGATTGCCCCAGCCGTAAGCGGTCGGCAGTTGGATGGAATAACCGGAAAAAGCCACCGCGCCCAGTCCGGCGACCAGCGCGGCCAGCACTCCGGCGGCATGCCGGTGCGGCGTGTCCGGGTGTTCGAGCCCGGCGAGGATCAGCGCAAGGCCAGCCAGGATGAAACATAGCGCGGTATTGGGCGCCATCCGGCCGGGATGGTCGGTGGCCACGGTGATGTAGTGGGTAAACAGCGCCTGATCGATGTTGAGATCGAGGCCGAAGCCGTGTTCGGCCAAAGTCGCCACGCCGAGCAGGCCCACCACGGCGCCGCAAACGATGCTCCAGCGGTGACGGTTCACGCAGAGCGCCGCAAGACCGCAGCCGGCCAGCACAAACCCCAGCGCCGTGTTGAACTGCATCGGCACCTGGCCGGGATAAACCTGGATCAGCGCGGGTATCCTGCCGTACCAGCCGACGAGTACGGCAACCCCCAACAACATCACCGCCGCAGCGGCGCTCAACGCCGGGAAAAAAGGATGGAGCAGCGGGGCTTTGCGTTGAGTGGGCATGCGGATTTCGTGGGCGGGGGCGCGCTTAAACATACCATATTCGTTCCGGTACGCAATGCGGGGTGGCCGAATAAACCTATAGCGGCGGGTAAATCAAACTTTATCGAAAATCGAGGCGCGATGATTTATTGTCATCATTTCGTCATTTGTCTGTCTTATCCTGAAATACAGGATACCTCTGGATAAATACTAACAATGTCCCTCGCACAATTGATGATCGTGGAAGACGATATGGCGCTGCGCGAAATGCTCGCCGCCGCTTTGCAACAGGCGGATTTTGCGGTGCGTTGCGCGGAAAACGCCCAGCAGGGACAGCATTTGCTGGAGCAAATGGCGCCGGATTTGCTGGTGTTGGACTGGATGCTGCCGGGCTTGAGCGGCGTGGAGTGGGTCAAGCGCTTGCGGGTCAACGACCATTACCGGGAAATCCCCATCATCCTGATTACCGCGCGCGGCGAAGAAGAAGACAAAATCTATGGGTTGGAGTCAGGGGTCGACGATTTTCTGATCAAACCGTTTTCACCGAGGGAACTGACTGCCCGGGTAAAAATTCTGCTGCGCCGCTTTGGCCGGATGTTCGGCAAACCGCGCCTGCAGGCCGGCGGCATTACGCTGGATACCGAACAGCATCGCGCCAGCATCGAAGGCCGGACTTTGGCGCTGAGCCCGATGGAATACCGCTTGCTGCTGTTTTTTATCACCTACCCGGAAAAAGTCCACAACCGCACTCAGTTGCTGGCAAAAGTGTGGGGCAACCACGCCGGCATCGAAGACCGCACGGTGGACGTACACATCCGCCGCTTGCGCAAAATACTGGAAAAGCACAATCGCGCCGGACTGCTGCAAACGGTGCGCGGTTTCGGCTACCGGTTTTCGGAAACCGAGTAAGCGTTTATTGCGCTGTGCTCTCGGACAGATCGTGGGTTTGCAGGGAATAACCCAGCGCCTTATAGCGGCGAAAATGCTCGCGGCTGAGCAGGCGTTGTTCGGGGAGTTGCGGCACCAGTTCAGCGATGCGTCGAAATCCGCCGTGCCATTCGGGAATATCACCGTCCAGGTTGATAAGCACGTCATTATGTTCAGGTTGCCGCCGGCCATGACCCAGGGTCACCGGAATTTCCGGGTCCACGGGCTCCTCCCCCAGGCGCACGTGCGGCACAAAACTGGCGGCGCGAAAGCGCCACAGCAGCTCGTCCAGCGCCATGGCTTCGCCGCCGTCGCGGCAGTGGATATGCACGCGATGGCCGGCCCGGTAAGCTTTTTCCGTCAAACGGCAGACCCAGATCAGACATTCGCCGGGGTCGGCGCTGGGCAGCAAGTAGAAGTCCACGCGGGGGTTGAGGGGTAAATCGGAGTGTGGCTGTTCATTCAGCATCGTCAATAGTATCCCGCCGGCAAGAAAATCCAGTATAACGGGCCCATGATCGGCAGCCAAACCGGCAGTTGGTATACTGGTGCTCCGCTGCTTTCCCGGCTGATGTTGTTGCCGGAACAGCTTGCGCCAGGCAGCCGAAGTTGTGGATATTTGGAGCAAAAACATGAGCACACTCGCCACCACCCCCGTTCCCACCATCGAGGAACTGTTTCGTCTGTTTGCTGAAACCCGGCAAATGTTTGCGGAAACCGACCGCAAGTTTCAGGAAACTGACCGCAAATTTCAAGAAACGGACCTTAAATTTCAGGAAACCGAGCGCCTCCTCAAAGAGCGCTCCGCTGAAACCGAGCGCTACTTCAAAGAAAAGTCTGCTGAAAACGAACGCTACTTCAAAGAGCGTTCCGCCGAAACCGACCGCAGAATGAAAGAGCTTTCCAAAAATCTGGGCGACATCGGCAATCGCCTGGGCGAATTTGTCGAACACATGGTCGAGCCGACCGTCGTCAAGCTGTTCCAAACTCAAGGCATAGAAATACATGAAGTGCACTCCGGCGTGCACGTCGAACGGAACGGCGAGGGCATCGAAGTGGATTTGCTGGTGGTGAACGATGGCGCCATAGTGGCGGTGGAGTGCAAAAGCAAACTCACCGAAGAACACGTAAATGCGCACGTACGGCGCATGGAAAAGCTCAAGCGCATGCTGCCCGCCTACCGTCAGGCGTTCGGCGCCGTCGCGGCAATGGTGGTGCCCGCCGACGTCGCAGAACTTGCCCAACAGCAGGGATTTTACGTACTGACCCAAAGCGGCGAGTCGGTCAAAGTCTGCAATGATGCTGATTTCCGCGCCAAGGCGTGGTGACGGTTCCCATCACCCCTTCACACAAACCACCTGCTTCAAGGTGTGCACCACTTCCACCAGATCGTCCTGGGCCTGCATCACCGCGTCGATGTCTTTGTAAGCCATGGGCGTTTCATCGATTACACCGGCGTCCTTGCGGCATTCCACGCCCTCGGTGGCATGGATATGATCGGCAACGCCGAAACGGCGCTTGGCCTCGGTGCGCGACATACTGCGGCCTGCGCCGTGGCTGCACGAGCAAAACGCATCCGCATTGCCCTTGCCGCGCACGATGAAAGAACGCGCTCCCATGGAGCCGGGAATGATGCCCAGCTCGCCTTGCCGTGCCGACACCGCGCCTTTACGCGTCACCAAGATGTTTTTGCCGAAATGGTATTCGCGCTGCACATAGTTATGGTGGCAATTCACCGCTTCCAGCCGTGTTTCGAACGGTTTGTCGATAATACTGCGTAAAGCCGTAATGACGTTGTTCATCATGATTTCCCGGTTGATTTGCGCATAGTGCTGCGCCCAGTGCACCGCCTGCACGTAATCGTCGAAATGCGCGCTGCCTTCCGCCAGATAAGCCAGATCCTGGTCCGGCAGGTTGATGAAATAGCGGCGCATGTCCTGTTTGGCCAGTTCGATAAACAGTGAACCTATCGCGTTGCCCACGCCGCGCGAACCGGAATGCAGCATCAGCCACACATACCCCGATTCGTCCAGACATACCTCGATAAAGTGGTTGCCCGTGCCCAGCGTTCCCAAGTGCTTGTGGTTATTGGTTTTGGCCAGTTTGGGATATTTAGCGACGATGGCCTGAAACTCCGGCAATAAGCCCGCCCAGGCCTGGTTGACGATCTCCGGCGGATTGCCCCAGGCGCCGGGATCGCGCTCGCCGGGTTCGCGGCCGTGCGGCACGGCTTTTTCGATGGCGCGGCGCAGACCGGCCAGGTTGTCCGGCAGGTCGCCGGCGCGCAGACTGGTTTTCACCGCCATCATGCCGCAACCGATATCCACGCCCACCGCCGCCGGAATGATGGCGCCCAGGGTAGGAATTACGCTGCCTATGGTGGAGCCCTTGCCCAGGTGCACGTCGGGCATCACCGCCAGGTGGTGAAAAATGAACGGCATGCGCGCCGTGCGCCGCAATTGTTCTTTGGCGTCTTCTTCCACCGGCACGCCGCGCGTCCACATTTTGATGGGCTGGCCGTTTTCGACGGCTATGACTTGGTAATTTTCTTTCAATAGCTATCCCCCAGCCCGTTTGGCCGCCCAGCCCAGTTTTTTCAATTCGTCGATCACCAGATCGCAGTGATCGCCCTGGATTTCGATGGTGCCGTCTTTCACCGTGCCGCCGGACCCGCATTTTTTCTTGAGTTGCTTAGCCAGTTCCGTCAAAGCGGCGGCATCCAGCGGCAGGTTGACGATCACCGTCACGCCTTTGCCGTTGCGGCCCTTGGTTTCCCGGCGCACCCGCACCGGCCCGGCCACCGCCGGCACGGCGGTTTGGCGGCAACGGCATTGCGCCTGCGGCTGGCGGCAAGTAGGACACATGCGCCCGTGTTCGGTGGAATACACCAGACCACCGAAACGCTCTGAAGATTTTGTTTGCATGAACGTTTATCGTCTACTCTTGTCAAACAAAGATTGTACCGGCAACCATGCTGCCGTAGCGAAGAGGGTTTTCCTCTTTGAAAAAGCCCGGGAGTTCAATATGACCGACGCCAACATCCATCCCGAATCGGGATGGCAGTTTACCGATTCGCTGCTCCTCGCGCCCCATGCGGCAACGCAATCCCTCGGCCACACTGAAGAGCTGCTGCTGATGTTGTTCATCGGCACGTTGATCGCCCTGCTCGTCGCGGAAAAACGCCGCCCCTGCCTGACGGTCGATGCCGCCACCGTCCGCCACTCCTATTTCACCAACCTGGCGACGTTTTTATTCAACGACGTCACCTTATCGCTGTTCCAGGTGCCGCTGTTGTATGCCATTGCCGCCAACCACACGGGGCGGGGGCTGCTGGGCGGACTGGGCGAAGGCTGGACGCAAGGGCTGGCGGCGTTTGTACTGCTCGACCTGACGCTGTATGTCTGGCACGTGGCCTGCCACCATAACGATACCCTGTGGATGTTTCACAAGATTCATCACAGCGACCGCAGCATGAACGTCACCACCGCGCTGCGCTATCACATCGGCGAATTATTTCTGGAAATTCTGGTGCGTTCCGCCTTCATCCTCGTTACCGGCATCACGCTGCCAACGTTTTTCCTCTGCCAGGGCGTGATGATGCTGTTCATCCTGCTGCAACACAGCAACATCCGCCTGCCGGGCGAAAGCGGCCTGTCCGCGCTGTTCATCGTGCCCTCGCTGCACCGCCTGCATCATTCCGCTTTGCGCGCTGAACACGACAACAATTATGGCGCCGTATTTTCGCTGTGGGACCGCTGGTTCGCCACGCTGGATCAGCGGCAGCCCAGCGAGATCGGCCTGCAGAATGTCGAAGAACAGGGATTTTTCGACTTATTGAAAGCCGGGCTGACCAGCGGAGCGCGTATCGCGCCGGATATCGGTTTTGCCGCGCCGCCGGTGCGGGACAACAAAGACGGCTGAACCAGCCCCTGCATGAATCACAGCTACAGAGGATACCCAGGACATGTCATCGGAAGCCCCGCACATACGGCACTTGGCTGGCGCAGCCGGCCCGGTCCGCCGTCCGCCCACGCCGGGCCATGGCGCGGCCACCCCGTTGCTGCGCTCCCTGCTCGCCATGGACACCTTGCAGGCGCGCATCGATCTGGCCAACCGGATTTCATTCGCCCTGTGCCTGTTGCCTTTTCTGTATTTATTGTGGGGCGCGACGGTGGGTACGCTGGGGGTCAATCCCGTGGAAACGCTCACGGCAACGACGGGCACCTGGTCGTTGCGCCTGTTGTGGCTGACGCTGTGCAACACCCCGCTGCGCAACTTCACCGGCTGGAACTGGCTGATCCGACTGCGGCGCATACCGGCCTTGTTCTGCTTTTTTTATGCCTGCCTGCACCTGCTGACCTACCTGGTTTTTGAACACGAATTCGATTTCGTCGAGATTGTCGCCGACATGGCGCAAAAGCCCTATCTGATTGCAGGCGGGCTGGCGTTTCTGTGCCT
>SCQD01000235.1 GCA_004299145.1 Methylococcaceae bacterium
CGGCAAGACTACGCTGCTGCGCTGTCTGGTGGGGGAGTTAGCGCCTGATAACGGCATTATCAAATGGTCGGAAAATTCCAGTATCGGCTATTTTGCCCAGGACCACGCCGCCGATTTCAGCGAGGATTTAAATTTATTCGACTGGATGAGTCAGTGGAAGCGTGAATCAGACGACGAGCAGGCGGTGCGCGCCACTTTGGGGCGGATGCTGTTTTCGCAGGAAGAAAGTAAAAAATCGGTGAAAGTGCTGTCCGGTGGCGAACAGGGCCGCATGCTGTTCGGCAAGCTGATGCTGCAACAGCCCAACATCATGGTGCTGGACGAGCCCACCAACCACTTGGATATGGAATCCATCGAATCGCTCAACAGCGCGCTGGAAAACTTTCCCGGCACTTTATTGTTCGTCAGCCACGACCGGGAGTTCGTGTCTTCGCTGGCGACGCGCATCATCGAGTTGTCGCCGCAAGGCGTGATCAACTTCAACGGCAGTTATGACGATTATTTGCTGAGCCAGGGAGTGGAGTAACTGCGGGAACGCCGGCTTATCTCTGGGCAAAGGCGCGCTGAGTGGCGTGGTTGAAAACCATCGCCACTCAGCGCCGCTTTCGGCTTTTGCCTTCGGTCTCGGGCAAGACGATATTCAGCTCCAGAATTTCCCGGCTGTCGTCCTGCTCCATGTGCACGGTAATGGCGTCCTGGTCCACGTTGACGTATTTGCGGATCACCTCCAGCAATTCCGCCTGTAGTTTGGGCAGGTAGTCCGGCTTGTTACGCGCAGAGCGTTCATGGGCCACCAGGATTTGCAGTCTTTCTTTGGCGATGGCCGCCGATGAAGGTTTACTGCCCCGAAAATAGTCCATCAAGCCCATGACTTAGCCTCCACGAAACAATCGGCCGAACAGTCCTTTCTTTTCTTCGTCGATAAAGCGGTAGGGGACGTTGTCGCCCAAATAACGGCGCACCACGTCGGCATAAGCTTGGCCCGCGTCGCTTTTATCGTCCAGAATGACCGGATTACCCGAGTTGGAAGCGCTGAGTACGGCGCGGGATTCGGGAATGACGCCCAATAAGTGCAGCGAAAGAATTTCCTGCACGTCTTCCACGCTGAGCATTTCGCCGAGTTTGACCCGTTGCGGGTCGTAGCGCGTCAGCAGCAGGTATTCCTTGATAGGTTCCAGATTTTGCTCGGCGCGGCGCGATTTGCTCGCCAAAATGCCCAGCATGCGGTCCGAGTCGCGCACCGAAGACACTTCCGGGTTGGTGACCACGATGGCGTCGTCGGCAAAATACATCGCCAAAGTAGCGCCCCATTCGATACCGGCCGGAGAATCGCACACGATGTATTCGAAGTTTTTGGACAGTTCTTCCAGCACGCGGCTGACGCCTTCGATGGTCAAAGCGTCTTTGTCGCGGGTCTGCGAGGCAGGCAGGATGTGCAGGTTTTCGCAGCGCTTGTCTTTGATCAGCGCCTGGTTGAGGCTGGCTTCTTCGTTGATGACGTTGATAAAGTCATACACCACGCGCCGCTCACAGCCCATGATCAGGTCCAGGTTGCGCAGGCCGACGTCGAAATCGATGACGGCGGTACGGTGGCCTTTGAGCGCCAAACCCATAGAAAACGCGGCGCTGGTGGTCGTTTTGCCCACGCCGCCTTTGCCGGATGTTACTACGATGATTCTTGCCAAGTTCCGTTCCTCCGACGTTAGATGGGGATTTCAGGAAACAGCGTTTCAATCATGAGCGCTTCTCCTTTGAGATAAATTTGTACCGCTTTGCCGATGACGCTTGCGTCAAGGTTTTCGCTGATGCGGTAATTGCCGGCGATGGAAACCAGCTCAGCCTGTAAGTCTTTGCAGAAAATACGGCTGTTGACGTCGCCTTTGACGCCGGCCAGCGCGCGGCCGCGCAAGCTACCGTAGACGTGTATATTGCCGTCGGCGATCAGCTCCGCCCCGACGCTGACCGGCGCCAGCACGATCAAATCGCCGCCTTGCGCATAAATCTGCTGGCCGGAACGCACCGGCAGCGTGACCACCTTGCTGTGCATCTCGACGTACTGGACGGTGGTTCCGCCGGCGGGTTGCGGAGCAGGCTGCGGCTCGGAGCGTCCTTCCGCAAATATCACCAAGCCGGCGGCTTGCGCCAAGTGGTGCTGCTGCTCGCTGCCGCCGCGCACCCCGATGGGTTGCACGCCCAGTGCGCGCAGCTTACCAAGCAGCGCGGGAAAATCAGGCTCGCCGGCCGCTTCGCTGAGTTCCATCATCAAAGGCGCATTGCGGAAAAACTCCGGCGCCTGATCGATTTTTTGCGCCAGTTGTTCGGCAATCAGGCCAAGATCGGCGCTCAACAGCCGCAATACGGGTACGGTCAGCGAGCCGCTGCGCAGTTCGATGGCGGATTTTTTAGGGGGGGACTTCGGTGTCATCCTACATTATTTAGATGTCTGAGCGGGTTGAGCAGCGCGCGGCAGTTTAGCACCAAGCGGCAAGCAGCGTAAACGTCGCTACCTTCAATGAGAGTACTGCTGTTTCTCCGGTGCTGATAGAATAGGCGTGTTTTTTTACACGGCCATTTCGGACCACATCCACATGCAAAAACAGCACAGCTATACTCGGGAAGAGCTACTCAAGTGCGGTCGGGGTGAACTGTTCGGCGAAGGCAACGCTCAGTTGCCGCTGCCGCCCATGCTCATGTTCGATCGCATCAGCCATATCGATTCGGTGGGGGGCACATACGATAAAGGGGTCATTACCGCTGAACTGGATATCGATCCCAGTCTGTGGTTTTTCGATTGCCATTTCCAGAATGACCCGGTCATGCCGGGTTGCCTGGGGTTGGATGCCATGTGGCAATTGGTCGGTTTTTACCTGGGCTGGATGGGTGGCCCTGGCCGTGGCCGGGCCTTGGGTGTCGGCGAAGTCAAGTTTACCGGCCAGGTATTGCCGGAAAACAAACTGGTGCTGTATCGCATCAACCTCAAGCGGGTATTGATGCGCAAGCTGGTCATGGGCATAGCCGATGCGGAGCTGGAGTGTGACGGGAAGGTCATTTATGAAGCCACGGATTTACGGGTGGGGTTGTTTACAATTGGCGGCACTTTTTGAGGTAAACAAGCGTTATGAGACGTGTGGTAGTCACCGGGCTGGGTATCGTTTCCAGTATCGGCAACAATAAAAGTGAAGTGCTGGACTCCCTGCGTGCAGGCCGCTCGGGTTTGGCGTTTTCGGAAGAGTACCGCGACATGGGCTTTCGCAGCCACGTGTATGGACCAATCCGCCTGGATATGGACAACCTGATCGACCGCAAAGTGCGGCGCTTTATGGGCGAAGGGGCGGCCTACAATTATGTCGCGATGCAGCAGGCCATCGCCGATGCCGGCTTGGCAGACGGCGATGTATCCAATACGCGCACGGGTTTGGTGATGGGGTCAGGCGGACCTTCCACCGCCAACATCATCGATGCGGCGGATATTTGCCGCAAAAGCGGCAGCCCCAAAAAAATGGGGCCGTACATGGTACCGCGCAGCATGTCCAGCACCAATTCCGCCTGCCTGGCCACGCCGTTCAAAATCAAGGGCGTCAGCTATTCCATCAGTTCCGCCTGCGCCACGTCGGCGCACTGTATCGGCAACGGCATGGAACTGATCCAACTGGGCAAGCAGGATATCGTGTTCGCCGGCGGCGGCGACGAAGTGCACTGGTCGTTCACCATGCTGTTCGACGCCATGGGCGCGCTGTCGTCCAAATACAACGATACCCCGCAAACCGCTTCCCGCGCCTACGACGTGAGCCGCGACGGCTTTGTCATTTCCGGCGGGGCGGGCGTGCTGGTGCTGGAAGAACTGGAACACGCCAGGGCGCGTGGAGCCAAGATCTACGCCGAACTGGTCGGTTACGGCGCCACTTCCGATGGCTACGACATGGTCGCTCCCTCCGGCGAAGGGGCCGCGCGCTGCATGACCATAGCGCTGAGCAGCGTCGAACAGCCGGTCGGTTACATCAACACGCACGGCACCAGTACGCCGGTGGGTGATGCCAAAGAGCTGCAAGCCATACGCGAAGTCTTCGGCGACCAAGCGCCGGCCATCAGCTCGACCAAGTCTCTCACCGGCCACGCGCTGGGCGGGGCCGGCGCCAACGAAGCCATCTATTCGCTGATCATGATGGAAGCCGGCTTTATTTGCGCTTCCGCCAACATCACCGCTCTGGACCCGGAAGCGGAGCACATGCCCATCGTGCGCGAGCGTCAGGACAATGTCGTCTTGGATGCTGTGATGTCCAACAGCTTCGGTTTTGGCGGCACCAACGCCAGCCTGGTGTTTCAGCGTTATGGCGCATGACGATTCAAGAAGTCACCATTCCCGCTGACGCACTGACCGGCCGCAAACGCTACGAGTTCAACAAGCTGCAAAAGCGCCTGCGCCACCAGATGGGGCAGGCCATCATCGACTACGCCATGATCCAGGAAGGAGACAAGGTCATGGTGTGCCTGTCGGGCGGCAAAGACTCCTACACCCTGCTCGACATACTGCTCAGCCTGCGCGGCAATGCGCCGATTCACTTCGACATCCTCGCCGTCAATCTGGACCAGAAACAACCCGGATTTCCAACGCACGTTTTGCCGGAATATCTCGAAAGCCGTGGCGTGCCGTTTCACATCATCGAACACGACACTTACAGCGTCGTCAAAAACGTGGTGCCGGAAGGCAAAACCACCTGTGGTTTGTGCTCGCGCTTGCGGCGCGGCATTTTATACGGTTTTGCCGAAAAAAACGGCGTCACCAAAATCGCCTTGGGGCATCACCGCGACGATATTCTGGAAACGTTCTTCCTGAATCTGTTTTTTGGCGGCAAGCTCAAAGCCATGCCGGCCAAATTGCTCAGCGACGACGGCAAGCACATCCTGATCCGGCCGCTGGCCTATTGCCGCGAAGACGATATCGCCGCCTTTGCCGAACAGCGCGGTTTCCCCTTGATACCCTGCAACCTGTGTGGATCACAGGAAAACCTGCAACGCAAAGCCATGAAAGAAATGCTGCGTGCCTGGGAAAAACAGCACCCGGGGCGCGTGGAAACGATTTTCAGCAGCCTGCAGAACGCCGTGCCGTCCCACTTGCTGGACAGAGCTTTGTACGATTTTGTGGGGTTGGAGCAGCGCCGCAACGATGCCGCTGAACTGGCGTAACCGATTCAGCGGCGGCATTGCCTTTTGCCTCGATGAAGTCCACAAAGCGTAACAAGGGGAAACGACCTAATGACAACGGTAGCGTATGAATTTGATGTCATTGCCTGGGCGCAAGAACAAGCCGCGTTATTACGTTCAGGTCAATTCAGCCTGTTGGATATTGAGCACATAGCCGATGAGATTGAAGACGTGGGCAAGAGCGAAAAGCGTGAATTGAAAAACCGCATGGCCGTCCTTCTGGCGCATTTGCTGAAATGGCGATATCAGCCTGAGTATCGGGGGAATAGTTGGCGTCGCACGATTAATCTGCAACGTAGCGTCATTTTGGACTGTTTGGACGAAACCCCCAGCTTGAAAGCGGACTTAAAGCTTTCTGGCTGGTGGGTTCGGGCCTGGAATGAAGGTGTTGCAATCGCAATCAAGGAGACCGGGCTTGATGTTTTCCCGGAGTTCTGCCCCTGGATCTACGATCAAATCATGGATGCCGACTTTTGGCCATCTGACGACGTCCAAGATTGATTTTGCATTGTTAACCCGCCGACACCCGGCAAAGCCACCAAGGTCTTGCGTAAACCGAAGATTATTTGGCTTCAGCAGGGGGAGCCGGTTTTTCCGGCTTTTTCAAGGTCAGTAATTGCTGGGCCAGGCTTTCCACCACGTGGAACTGCAAGCCCCAATCCTGGCGCACCAGGATGGCGTCGGGTTGGCGCTGCAGAATCAGAAACTCCAGGCGTTGGCCGTCCGCCAAAGTGATTGCGGCGGTTTCCACCGGCGTTTTGCCGTCCTTGGGCGGCACATAAGCTTGCACGTCATAAGCACGAACCTTATTCCAGGCATCGGCCATTTCATACAGCGGCGCACCGGTTTCCTGAGCCGGATCGGCTGACCATTTGCCATCCTTGTCCTTGTTTAACTGCAAGCCGGGCAGTTGAATCCGCTGGATTTTGGCGTTTTCCGGCAGCAGCTTTTTCTCGACGTAATCAACGGGCGCCGCGGTGAGATGGTGATAAAAATCATCCGCCGCCAAGTGCAGGGTGTCGCCCACCCTGACGTAACGCTGCTGCTGGATGGGATCGGCTCCGCCGAAATCCAACGTCACGCCCCCCAGTTTCAACGTGGCGCCCGGCGGATTAAGCTGAAATTTATCCAATTGCTTCGTATCGACCGGATATCTCGCCGTGCTGGTGGCGGATGGGATTTTCAGCAGCATTTCCACGCGGTTTTCATTGGCCGGCACGTTGAAAGGCTGGGTCAGGCGCCAATGGCCGTCGACTTTTTCCAACGTAAAATTCTGCTTACCGGAAACCTGGAGCTTATTGACCGAGGAAACGCCGACTTGCGCCAGCGGTATGGCTTCCTCGGGCTTGTTGCCGGGATTGAAGAATAATAACAGGCTCAGCACGGCGATCACCGCGATCAGCGCTAAATTAATTTTCATTGCAGAGGCCATGCCGGTCGATTATTCGTCAGCGTTGATTTTTGCGATCAATTCCAGCAACACGGTGCCGGCGTGGTCGTTATCGACCTGGCAAGTGCCGGCATTGTTGTGGCCGCCGCCGCCGTGACGCAGGCATAGTTCGCCGATATTGGTTTTCGAACTTCTGTCCAGTATGGATTTGCCGATGGCAAAGACGGTATTTTGCTTTTTCAAGCCCCACAGTACGTGAATGGAAATATTGCACTGCGGGTACAGCGCATAAATCATGAAGCGGTTACCGGCATAGATGGTTTCTTCATCGCGCAAATCCAGCACCACCAGATTTTTATGCACGGTGGAGCAACGCTGCAATTGGGCTTTGAATAAATCCTGCTGCTGAAAATACAATTCGCTGCGTTCCACCACGTCGGGCAGCTTGAGAATGTCGCCGATGTCGTGTTCCAGGCAGTAATCGATCAACTGCATCATCAACTGATAGTTGGATACCCGAAACTCACGGAAACGGCCCAAGCCGGTGCGCGCATCCATGAGGTAGTTGAGCAGCACCCAGCCGTCTGGGTTGAGTATTTCGTCTTTGCTGAACTGGGCGGAATCGGCTTTGTCCACGGCTTCCATCATGTCCTGGGAAATGCGTGGAAAAGTGGCCGCACCGCCGTAGTAATCGTACACCACGCGCGCCGCCGAGGGCGCCTTGGGGTCGATGATGTGGTTGGCGATCTGGGGATCGTTGCGCAGGGTTTCGCTGGAATGATGGTCGAAGGCCAAGTAGCAGCCGGGGACATAGGGCAGATTGGTGGTGATGTCGTTGGCGGTCACCTGGATCTTGCCGTCCTGCATGTCCTTGGGATGAACGAACAAAATCTCGTCCAGGATGCCTTTTTCTTTGAGCAGGGCGGCGCAAACCAACCCATCGAAATCGCTGCGGGTGATTAAACGGTATTTTTCGGTCATGATGGCTGCGTCTCCAGCGCGATGGTGTTTGTTGAAGATCGGCAAAGTATAGAGTGCAGGCCAGGGCTGGGGCAAACAGGCGGTAGTGGCGGCACCCGGCTGCAAGGCAGTAAGGATTTCTTCTTCAGTTGCAATGACTCAAAGCTATAGGGACCAGGGGCCAAAAATCTAATCCCTAGCCCCTAGTCCCTAGATCCCTGCAACTTTGCCGCCTCAGCCATGACGCCGCCGCGCTGCCGGTTTGCTCCGGCGCAACGCCAGCTTTTCCAGCTCCACGACCAGAAACAGCAGCAAGCCAAAACCCGCGATGCGCAGCCAAGCGTCCACGCTGATGTCGGCGGTGCCGAACAGACGCTGCATGAACGGCAGGTAGCTGAACAGCCCTTGCAGCTCCAGCATCAGCACGACGGCGCCCAGCACGTAGCGGTTGCCGACCAGGCCGGACCAGCTCAGCGACGAGCCGTGCAGCAAACGGCTGTTGAATAAATAGGCGATTTCGCCCATCACCAGGGCATTGACGGCTACCGTACGGCCCGCAGCCACACTGGCGCCCTGGTATTCGATTTCCCACAAATACAAACCCAGCATCCCGATCACCAGCAATACGCTGACGAAGCCGATGCGCCACACCGCATGGCCGCCGACCAATGCCACGCGCGGATCGCGCGGCTTGCGGCGCATCACTTGCGCTTCCGGCGGCTCGAACGACAAGGTCAGCGCCAGCGTGATGGCGGTGACCATGTTGACCCAGAGGATTTGCAGCGGCGTGATCGGCATGGTCACGTCCAGCAATATCGCCGCGACCACCGCGCCCGCCTGTCCGAAACTGGTGGGCAATATGTAGAGTATGGCTTTTTTCAGGTTGTCGTATATGGTGCGCCCTTCTTCGACGGCGTGGGCGATGGTGGCGAAATTGTCGTCCGCCAATACGATGGCCGCCGCTTCCTTGGCGGCTTCCGTGCCTTTCATGCCCATCGCCACGCCCACGTCGGCTTTTTTCAGCGCCGGCGCGTCGTTGACGCCGTCGCCGGTCATGGCGACGATCTGGCCGTTGGCCTGCAAGGCGCCGACCAGCCGCAGCTTGTGCTCGGGGCTGGCGCGGGCAAATACGTCGACGTCGCGCACCGTCCGGCGTAGCGCGGCATCGTCCATGGCTTCGATGTCGGCGCCGGTCAGCGCCGCCTTGCCGTTGCCTATGTTCAACTGCTGGGCGATGGCGCAGGCGGTAACGGCGTGATCGCCGGTGATCATCGCCACCCGTATGCCTGCCGCGTGGCAACGGTTGACGGCGCGGATCGCTTCGGGACGGGGCGGGTCGACCAGACCGCACAGCCCCAGCAAGGTCAAGCCTTGTGCAACGTCGGCAAAGTTCAGGGATACCTGGGCAGCGTCCAGCGTTTTCTCCGCCAGTGCGATGACGCGCTGGCCCTGGCTCGCCAGTGCTTCGATGCGCTGCTGCCAGTAAACGGGGTCCAATGGTTGGTCCATTCCATCCTGGCGTTGCTGATGGCAGCGCTGCAGCACGGCTTCCGGCGCGCCTTTCAGTAGAATAAAACCGTGTCCGGCGCTGTCGCGGTGCAAGGTGGCCATAAAACAGTGTTCCGCTTCGAAAGGAATGGCGTCGATGCGTGGAAAGGCACTCCTGACGCGCGCGGTATCCGCCCCCGTTTTATGCCCCAAAGACAGCAGTGCGCCTTCGGTCGGGTCGCCTTCCAAGTGCACTTGCCCGTGGCTTTCGCGCAGCAATGCGTCGTTGCACAGCACGGCGGCACGGCCGATTTCGGCCAGTTCAGGGTAGTCCTCAATGGCTGCGGCCTTTTTAACCTTCCCCTCACCCCAACCCTCTCCAGAAGCCTTAGTGATACCGCTTCGCGGCGGCTTTCCCAGGGAGAGAGGGGGCTGGAAGCCATCGGTCTCTGCGGGCTCTTCCGCGTGGACACCACGCCTGAAACTCTCCCGGGATGAGAGGGAACCGGGTACATCCCGCAATGCAAAACCGCCCCGGCTGCCGTAACCGACGCCGCTCACGGCAAACTGCCGCGCGGCGGTCACCACGCTGCGCACCGTCATTTCATTCTGGGTGAGGGTGCCGGTTTTGTCGCTGCAGATGACCGTCACCGAACCCAGCGTTTCCACGGCGGGCAGGCGGCGCACGATGGCTTTGCGGCGCGCCATGTGCTGCACGCCCACCGCCAGGGTGATGGTTACCACGGCGGGCAGGCCTTCCGGAATGGCCGCCACCACCATGGCCACCACCGCCATGAACATATCGTCCATCGGCTGACCGCGCACAAACACGCCGACGCTCCAGGTGGCGCCGGCCATGAGCAAAATGATACCGGTCAGCCAGTGGCCGAATTTTTCCAGTTGCCGCTGCAGCGGCGTAACCTGGCTTTCCACCTGGGTCAACATGGCGCTGATGCGGCCGATTTCGGTCTCGCCACCGGTGGCGACGACGATGCCCAGTCCCTGACCATAAGTCACCAGCGTACCGGCATACACCATGCAATAGCGCTCGCCCAGCACGGCGTTCGCCGCCACCGCCTCGATGGACTTTTCCACCGGCACCGATTCGCCGGTCAGCGCTGATTCGTCGACGCGCAGATTTTTAACCTCCAGCAAACGCAGATCGGCCGCCACCCGGTCGCCGGATTGCACAAACACCTGATCGCCGCGCGCGATGTTTTCGGCAGGAATCGTCACGCGCCGCTCGTTGCGCAACACCACGGCGCTGGGCGACAGCATCCGGCGTATGGCCTCCAGCGCCGCCTCCGCCTTGCCTTCCTGCACAAAGCCGATCATTGCGTTGATGAACACCACGCCGAGGATGACCAAAGTATCGGGAACATCACCCAGTTGGTAGGTAATCAGGGCGGAACCGAGCAACACATAAATCAGCACGTTGTTGAACTGTTCGGCAAAACGCCGCCACGGTCCGCGCGTCGGCCGGCGCGGCAGCCGGTTATAACCGTATTGCTTGAGACGGCAGTCGGCTTCCGCGTCGCTCAGCCCGCCTGGGCCGGCACCGCCCAGCTCCGCCACAACGGCGGCGGCGTTCTGTGCATGCCGGGACGGGATGGACGAATTTCGGGATGAATGGCGCATAGTTGATATATTACGTAGCGATGATTCGAATTGCGTTTATAAACCATCGTATCACGAAGCCGAAACCCGACCATTCCACGCCTATGCAACGACTCCCGGAACTATGAACGACCAACAACTGCTGCGTTACAGCCGCCAAATCCTGCTGCCCCAGATCGACCTTGCAGGACAGGAAAAACTGATGGACGCCCGCGTGCTGATCATCGGCGCGGGCGGTTTGGGCTCGCCGGCCGCGATGTATCTGGCGGCGGCGGGCGTGGGGCAATTGGCCGTCTGCGACCACGACGTGGTGGACTTATCCAATTTGCAACGGCAAATTCTGCACGGCACGCCGGATATCGGCCGTCCCAAGACCATATCGGCGCGCGACGCCATGACACGGCTGAATCCCGATGTAGCCGTCATCGCGCTGCCGGACAAACTGGAAGGCGAGGCGCTGTTGGAACAGGTCGCCGCAGCCACGGTGGTACTGGACTGTTCCGATAATTTCACCACCCGCTTTGCCGTCAACGCGGC
>SCQD01000236.1 GCA_004299145.1 Methylococcaceae bacterium
CGCCGCCGAAGCCGGGGTGGACGACTTTCTGGCCGAAGCCACGCCGGAAGCCAAGCTCCGGTTGATCCGCGATTACCAGGCCCAGGGCCAACTGGTGGCCATGACGGGAGACGGCACCAACGACGCCCCGGCGCTGGCCCAGGCCGACGTGGCGGTGGCGATGAACTCCGGTACCCAGGCGGCCAAGGAAGCCGGCAACATGGTGGATTTGGACTCCAACCCCACCAAGCTGATCGAGATCGTCGAAACCGGCAAGCAGATGCTGATGACGCGCGGCGCCTTGACCACCTTCAGCATCGCCAACGACGTGGCCAAGTATTTCGCCATTATCCCGGCGGCTTTCGCCACCACTTACCCACAGCTTAACGCCCTCAACGTCATGGGCCTGGCCAGTCCGGCCAGCGCCATTCTGTCGGCGGTGGTTTTCAACGCACTGATCATCGTCGCGCTGATTCCGCTGGCGCTGAAAGGCGTGGCTTACCGGCCGGTGGGCGCGGCGCAGCTGCTGCGCGACAACCTGATGCTCTATGGCGTCGGTGGGCTGATCGTACCGTTCATCGGTATCAAGTTCATCGATGTTTTATTGGCGAGTCTGGGGTTGGTTTAGGGCGGAATACCCCGTCCGGCCCCCTAACCCCTAATCCTTACGAGGCACCACTATGCTGCAATATTTCAAACCCGCCGCCTTCATGCTGTTGATCTTGACGGCCATCACCGGCATCGCCTATCCGCTGCTGGTCACCGGCATCGCCCAAGCCGTGTTTCCCAGCCAAGCCAACGGCAGTCTCATCATGCAGGGTGGCCAGCCGGTGGGATCGGCGCTGATCGGCCAGCCGTTCAGCGATCCCCGCCACTTTTGGGGCCGCCCTTCGGCCACGGCGCCGTTTGCCTACAACGCCGCCGCCTCCAGCGGCTCCAACCAGGGGCCGACCAATTCTGCGCTGGCCGATGCGGTAACCGCCAGGATACAGGCACTGCATGAGGCCGATCCGCACAATAAGGCGCCGATTCCGGTCGACCTGGTCACCGCTTCGGCCAGTGGGCTGGACCCGCACATCAGCCCGGCGGCGGCGGCTTACCAGATCGAACGGGTGGCGAAAGCGCGCAAGCTGTCGGCGGTAAAGGTGCAGGAGCTGGTGCAGCGCCATACCGAAGGCCGCCAATTGGGCGTGTTGGGGGAGGCACGGGTCGACGTGCTGGCGCTCAATCTGGCGCTGGACGCTTTGCGCTGATAATACTTGCGACGGAAAAACCTTAATTCAACCGCATTATCAGCGACATAACCATTGGATTACCAGGGTTCGCGCTTTATGCCCATTGTCGAATCGTTGCGGTGAGTTGCAAAAAAAAAAAGGCCGCTGGTGCAGCGGCCCATAAATGCCCTGAGGAAAATGGCAAGAAAAAGTTCGGTCGGCGTCTGGAGGTAACCGTGGAACTTGCGGGAAATATTATCAGCGAGCCGGGCATTGGAAAATGCGGCAGATTGTCGCAGTTTCACCGTGTTTGCCGATTATG
>SCQD01000237.1 GCA_004299145.1 Methylococcaceae bacterium
TCATCACATTCAATGATGCGCCGAGGAAATACCAACCTTCACCGCGCTAAAAACCACAGCGCCGCCGCGCTACGCTTGAGCGGCGCACTCCATAATCGCGCGGTCTTCGGTTGCCTGGCTTGAGGATCAGTATTTTGTTGCCAGGGAGGAGCCATGGTGGATAATCATTTTACAAATGGTCTGGCTGTATGGTAGACCGCTTGGCGGTGTAGCAACATCGTAAAAACTTACTAAAATTTGCGCTGGATTAGCAGGACAGCCGTTTCCCGCCAAATGCTAAGCATACAGGTTCAACTGGTTGGTGCCGCCGCCGCGCGCCGGCGGTGGTGCATCGATGGCGGCGTTGCTGTCGCCGTTGAAGTCTCTTTCCGTCCTGACGTATGCCGGTTGCTGCGGATACGGCGAGCGCCCGTCGTTACGGCCGGCAAACTGCTGTTGGCCCGAGGAGTCGGCCACGTTGACGTTCACCAGCGTCAATTGCTGGTTGTGCATCATTTCGCGCAGGCGCGGCGCCGCTGCTTCGATGGCTTCGCGCACCTGGGCGTGGCTGGAAATGAACTGGATGCTGGCTTGCTGGTCCTGATCCAGGCTGATGCGCACTTCTATCGGCCCCAGGTGCGGCGGGTTCAGGTGGATTTCGGCTGAATCCAGGGATTTGCCGGCCATCCAGACCACGCGGTCATTGAATTCCCGATCCCAGCCGGGTTGTCCCAGCGGCGTGGCCACCGGTGCCGGCAACTGCGCTGCATTGCCGCTATCGCTGCGTGCGGTCGCAGGCATGCTCAGCGTTCCAGGTTCAGGCGTTGTTATCGCCGACAAGGTATTGGCAAAACTCTCGTTATTGCCGGCCACCGGAGCGTCCATGCCGCTTGCTGCTGCGGCAAGCTCGGGCTGCGGGTCGAGCTTGCGTGCATTCGCCGGCACGGCCGGTGCGGCGAGAGACGACTCGCTGCCCGCAAGGCTGCGTGCGCCGTCAGTCAAGGCTGCGGCGTGATCGGTGCTTTTGTGTAGCGGCGCCTGGTGCGTCACTGCCGCCGGCGAGGCTGCGTTTGCCGGGCTTGCAGTCGAAGTTTCTGTAGTGCTTTGCAAAGCCGACGGGCTGGTCGCTGTATTCGGCAGGATTGCATCACCATTCAGGAAGCCCCGGCTGTTTTGCTCCGAAGAGGGTACAGTCCTTTGCGTGGCGGTTTTTGCAGGACTCGATCCAATCCGCTGTGCGCCTGCCCGCACGCCGGGTGATGCTATCCGACGCTCTTCGGGTAAGTGCATAGCCGCTTCCGGCCGATTTGACGGGAAATTTGCGTGGCTCCGCTGGGCTGCGGTTTGCGCGTCGGGTAAACGCACATCTGTTTCCGGCGAATTTGTCGATGCGTTTGCGTTGCTCCGCTGTGCGGCAGTTTGCACGCTGGGCGATTTTGCCCGCTTCGCTTCGGGTAAAGGTAACTCCGTTTCCGGCAGTTTCGTCGGGTAGCCTGAGTTGTTCAGCTGCGCTGTGGTTTGCACGTCGGGCGATCCAGCCCGCCGTCCTTCGGCTGAATGCAAATCCGCTTTCGGCGGATTCGCCGAGTAGTCTGAATTATTCCGCTGTGCGGTCGCCGTGGTTGCACTGCGCGGCGATGCATGCATTCCGTCGACCGGAACCGGCTGGGCATTCCCGGTTTTTTGGGGGGGGGCCGACGGCGTAAGGGGCGCCATAGTTCGGCGGTGTTCACCCGTTGTCGTCGGGTTGGCTCCGGCATGGTCTTTCCTGCCCGTCGGTTCGGGTACTGCGGGTTTTGCCGGGGAGGTCCCGGTTTTTACAGTGTTCAGTGCCGCCGGCGAGGGTGCTGCTGGCTCCGCAGGTTGTCGTGCAGCGGATTGCGGCAACGGCGCCGCGGTTTTGCCCGTGCGGGCGGCCGGTGTTGCCGGGAATCTCTCGCTGTTTGCTGACTTCAAGTCTGGCGCAGAGCGGGAGGGGCTCGCCTCAGCGCTGCGATCCGGCTGTGTATTTTCACGCGATGGGGGTGGCGTGGCCGTTGCGCTGATGGGCTGAGGATCGTCCGCCTGCGTCTGCGGTTTTGCGCTGACGGGCAGGGGCTGATGATCGCCGGCCTGCATCTGTGGTTTTGTGCTGACGGTTATTGCAGCGGCCGTACTCGCCGTTTTAGCATCGGCCGGTGCATCGGTTCCACTATCCGCATCGGTGGGGATGTGTTCCATCCCGGCAGGCAATGCCGTGGGTTGGGTGGTTTTACCGTCCGGCGTAGCCGTCGGGGCTGATGATTTTTCCGGTACGGCATCATCCACGCCGGGCAATTGCGCAACCCGATTTTGCTCGGGTGCGGCGGCGGCTGAAGGCGGCGAATTTTTGACGGCATCGTCCGGTTTCGGCAAGGTGGAGCCGATCAACTGATCGGTTGAGTCGGTTCCCGATACTGATTCGTCCGTCATGCGGCGTGCAGCGTAGGTGGTCGGCGCCGCAGTGCCGGTTTTGTAGACGATGGTCGGAGTCGAAGAGTCTTGCGGGGCGCTGCGCTCCGGGCTTTGCTCAGCCTGCCGGGGTGCAGCGCCGAAGCTATCCGGTTTCTGCTGTGCCAAAGTTGCCGGCGTGGCTTTGCCCTCTGTTGCAACGCCTTGTGCCGGCGCGGCAATATCGGGTTGCTGAGTGGTGCGTGTTGCCATCTGCGCAACGGCAACACCCGGCTCAGCGGTTGGCGAGGTACCGCTGTTGGGTGCGCCGGCAGCCGCACTTTCAGGCGCCGACGGGGAGCGCCTTGCGGTCGCCGGTTCGCCGTTCCGGTGTATTTCAGGATGATCACTCTCCGATTGCTGCAGCTGCGCGGCAACCGCAGCCGGCAAGAACTCCGGGGTTTCGTGGGGGACCGCTGTGCCCGCCGTATCCAGCGCCGGCGATGACTGAGTTGGGTTGCCGTCAGTTATGCCGTGCCGTTCTTGACCAGCCAATGTTGTTGAAACCGGCGCCTGCTTGCCTGCTTCCGCCGGAGCAACAGTGCCGGAAACGGTGGTGGGTTCTCCCGATGAACGGTTGACAGGATGGCTTGCCGTCATGAGGTTAGGGGCATGGGCTGCAATCAAGTTCTCCGCTCTGTTTGGGCTTGCTTTTAGCGGCGCTGCTTCGGCAGGAGCCGGCGCGACACTGCCGGCTTCGACGGCATCACCCGCATCAATTCCTTGCGTGCGCCAATGCGTCGTCGTGCTGGTCCGATTCCAAAGTGGGGAGGCGCCGGTAGACAGCGCCGATTTTTTGGCGGTTTCAAGCGGCACGGAGTCGCCCTGTTCCAAATCAGCCGTGCCGACGGCTTCGTGGATGGTTACCGAAACGGATTGTGTAAATACCACCGATTGTGCAGCTACGGCGATCATCGCTGCCGGCAGCTCAGCCGGGTTGGTCTGCACAAACTGCGCAGCATCGCCGCGCTCGTCCAAGGTTTTATCCCGTGTCGTACCGGATTCGGCGGTGATGGTGACAGCTTCTTCCCCCGCAGGCGCGGCACCGCTCAATAGCGCGGCCAACTCCGGCGGCAATCCCGACATGACAGCCGCTATGGCGGACGGCAAGTTGCCGTCGGGTGGCAAAGTTTTTCCGATGGCCGGGTCTTGCATGGCGGCCAATGCCTGTTTCAGCACGGCCACTCCGGTTTGACCGTCGGTTGCGTCGTCAGCCAAGGCGGCTTGAATATTTGCGGGCAACCCTTTTACTTCTGCCGTAGCGCTACGCAACTGGCTTGCCAGTTGCTGCAGGAACAGCAGGGGGTCCGAGGCCGTCGGCGCGAGAGCGGCGCCGCTCATGCCGGGCAGGAGCGGAAACTGGCTGGTGACGTTTAAGTTTTCAAATCCCATGACTGCTGTCCCCAAATAGTGGTGTTTTGTTGGGAACAAGCAACATAGGTGCCAATTATTTAGCTGCCTCGCGGCTTGCGGTAAATCGGGATTAATCGGCGTTTCCGCCGATGGATTTTGCCAATTGCTCCGCATAGCCGGTGTATCCAGCCGGCGTCAGCGCCAGCAAGCGCGCTTTGGCCTGCGCCGGGATGTCCAGGCTTTCCACAAAGGCCCGCATGGCGGCTGCGTCGATCTTGTGGCCGCGCGTCAAGTCTTTGAGCTTTTCGTACGGTTTTTCGATGCCGTAGCGGCGCATGACGGTCTGGATGGGTTCGGCCAGCACTTCCCAGTTATCGTCCAGATCCGCCGCCAGACGCGCCGGATCGGCTTGCAGCTTGCCCATGCCTTTCAGGGTGGAGTCGATGGCGATCAGGGTGTGCGCAAAGCCGACGCCCATGTTGCGCAGCACGGTGGAGTCGGTCAAGTCGCGCTGCCAGCGGCTGATCGGCAGCTTTTCCGCCAAGTGCTGAAACAGCGCGTTGGCAATTCCCAGATTGCCTTCGGAGTTTTCAAAATCGATGGGGTTGACTTTATGCGGCATGGTGGATGAACCCACTTCGCCCGCCACGGTGCGCTGCTTGAAAAATCCCAGGGAAATATAGCCCCACACGTCGCGGTTAAAGTCGATGAGTATGGTGTTGAAACGGCTGAGCGCGTGGAACAACTCCGCCATGTAGTCGTGCGGCTCGATTTGAATGGTGTAGGGGTTCCAGGTTAACCCCAGGCTTTCCACGAACCGGCCGGCAAAACCCGGCCAGTCGACTTCGGGGTAGGCGATGCTGTGGGCGTTGTAGTTCCCTACCGCGCCGTTGATTTTGCCCATTAACTCCACCGCTTTGATCTGCTTGTGCTGACGTGCCAGCCGATAAGCGGTGTTGGCGATTTCTTTGCCCAGCGTGGTGGGCGTCGCGGGCTGGCCGTGGGTGCGGGACAGCATGGGCAGCGTAGCGTGTTGCTGCGCCAGCTGTTGGCTGGCTGCAATGAGCTGGTCCAGCAGGGGCAACAGCACCGTGTCGCGGCCGGCTTTAAGCATCAAGGCGTGTGCCAGGTTGTTGATGTCCTCGGAAGTGCAGGCGAAATGAAAAAACTCGCCGATGCCGGCCAGTTCCGCGTTGGCGGCGGTTTTTTCTTTCAGAAAATACTCCACGGCCTTGACGTCGTGATTGGTGGTTTTTTCGATGGCTTTAATGCGCGCGCCGTCGGCTTCGGAAAATTCCTCCACGATGTTTTCCAGCAAGGCATCGGCGGCAGGGCTGAACGGCGGCACTTCGGCGATGGACCGTTCCTGGGCCAGTGCTTGCAACCAGCGAATTTCCACCAGCACACGGTAACGCATCAGGCCGTATTCGCTGAAAATGGGGCGTAGAGCGTCGACTTTGGCGGCATAACGCCCATCGATGGGGGAGAGTGCGGTGAGTGGGTTCATGCGGTGACTTTATGGAATCGGGTTAATCAAAGGTGGGAAGAGGTCGTTTGTTTGGCGCTGCAATCGGGCATATTTTCCAGGATAAGCCAAACTTGCGCTACACGTGAGTTTGGCCCTGATAAAATAAGCGCCGCCATGCCTCGGCATCGCTGCTCGACGCAATGGCCGGGAATGACGCCGGGCAAAAAAAAAAGCCCCGGCGAACCGGGGCTTTTCCATACGGGTACTAAGCCGGGATAAGGCTTATTTTTTCGGCAGGGAGAACACGGTGAAGACGCCGCCCAGCTTGGTGAAGTTGCCCAGGCTGCGATACGCGCCTACAGCACCTAAGCCTTCGCTTTCGCCTTCAAGACCCGCCGCCATGCCGATACCGGCCCAGCCGCCCAAACCGGAGAGTACGCCGACATACTGCTTGCCTTTGTAGCTCCAGGTGTTGACGTTGCCGATGATGCCGGAAGGCGTTTTGAACTTGTACAGTTCCGCGCCGCTCTTGGCGTCGACGGCTTTCACGTAGCCTTCCAGCGTGCCGTAGAACACGACGTCGCCTGCGGTGGCCACTGCGCCGGCCCAAACCGAGAACGGTTCATCTTTGGACCAGACGATTTTGCCGGTGGTGGCGTCCCAAGCGGTGAATACGCCCAGGTTTTGCGAGCCGTTCTTTTCACCGGTCTTGGCGCTGACGCCGGCCGGGAACATGGTCAGCGTTGCGCCTACGTACGGCTGGCCGGCGGTGTATTCAACTTCGAAGGGCTCGTAGTTCATGCACACGTGGTTGCCGGGGATGTAGAACAAACCGGTACGCGGCGAGAACGCCACCGGCTGCTGGTCTTTGGAACCCAGTGCCGCCGGGCAAACGCCCTTGGTGTTGACGTCGGCGCCGTTGTGGTCGGTCGAGTAGGCCGTATCCAGCACCGGACGACCGGTTCTCATGTCGACGTGGGTTGCCCAGTTGACGGCTTTGTCGAATTTCTCCGCGACCAGCAGTTCACCCGTGGAACGGTCCAGCGTGTAGCCGAAGCCGTTGCGGTCAAAGTGAACGATCATCTTGCGGTCTTTGCCTTTGACTTTCTGGTCAACCAGTACGACTTCGTTGATGCCGTCGTAATCCCACTCGTCGTGCGGAGTCATCTGGTAAACCCACTTGGCTTCACCGGTGTCGGCATCGCGGCCCCACAGCGACATGGACCACTTGTTGTCGCCGGGGCGCTGGGTCGGGTTCCAGGTGCCGGGGTTGCCGGACCCGTAATAGACCATGTTCAGGGCAGGATCGTAAGCGTACCAGCCCCAGGTGGTGCCGCCGCCCAGTTTCCATTGGTCACCCTTCCAGGTGTTGAGGGAAGAGTTTTTGCCTACCGGCTCCAGTTTGCCGTCGACCCAGGTCATGGTTTTGTCCGGATTCAGACCGATGTCCGCGTCAGGCCCCATGCTGTATTTTTTCCAGGCCAGGCTGCCGTCTTTGATGTTGTAAGCCGCCAAAAAGCCGCGTACGCCGAATTCACCACCGGCGATACCGGTCAGAACCTTGTCTTTCACGACCAGCGGTGCGTTGGTGCTGGTCATGCCGATTTTGGGCTCACCGTTTTTCACTTTCCAAACGATTTTGCCGGTTTTGGCGTCCAGCGCTACCAGGGTGGCATCGCCTTGGGCCAGGAAGATTTTGCCGTCGCCATAAGCCAGGCCGCGGTTGACCACGTCACAGCACATGACGCTGATAACCTGGGAGGTGTCTACGTCCTTATCGGCGGCATAGGTGTATTCCCAGATGACGGACTGTGAACTTTGATCCAGTGCATAAACGCGGTGCGGATACGGCGTATGGATGTAGATGACGTCGTCAACAACCAGCGGGCCGCCTTCGTGACCACGCAAGGTGCCCGTGGAGAAAGTCCAAGCCACTTGCAGGTCTTTTACGTTCGTGGTGTTGATTTGATCCAAAGTGCTGTAACGGGTGCCGGCATAATCACCGCCCCAGGTAGCAAAATTTTTGGGATCCTTGGTAAGCGCGTCTAGCTCTTGGTTGGCATAGGACAGACCAGGAATGGCCAGCACCGATGCAACGGTCGTTGCAATCAGCCAACTTTTCACGGGTTTTTTCATGTTTTCCTCCTCGTATTCTGTTGGACAGTCTACGGTAGCGGTTGATGTCAGGGACCTGGGTGCAAGGACGGTTTGTTTATTCTTCTCAGGATTTTTTCCTGAAGTGGCTCCGCGGAAATCCCCGGATAAACCTTCCTATGTCATTAAATTGAAGGATTTCGCGGTAAAAGTCAAGTCGGCCCAAAGCGCTGCAAGCCGCATGGATCGTGCGCTCCACGCTGTAAAACGGTGCTGGGAAGCGGCTTGCCGGGGGTTTCCGGCCCGGGCGGCTTGGTTGGTGCGGCACGGTCGAACGGTTCGCCGCTGGCCGTGCGCAAAGGCTGCGGCGTTATTCGAGGGCAAGGATGAAGTTCCACTGTTCCGGCAAGACCGGCAGGATGGACAAGCGGCTGCCCCGTTGCAGCAGCGCAAAACCGGTCAATTCGGGGTGGTTTTTTAATTCGGCGAGACTGATGGTGCGTTTGAGCTTGCGTACCGGCTGCACGTCCACCATATACCAGCGCGGATTGGCCGGCGTACAGGCCGGGTCGGAGTGTTTGCCGAGCGGGTCGAGCGCGGTATGGTCCGGGTAGCCGGCACGGGAAATCCGCATGATGCCGACGATGCCCGGTTCCGCGCAATTCGAATGGTAAAAAAAGGCCAGATCGTCCTGCTGTATTTGATCGCGCAGCATATTGCGGGCTTGATAGTTGCGCACGCCGTCCCAGTGTTCGGTTTGACCGGAGCGCGCCAGCAAATCGTCGTAGCTGAACTCCGAAGGTTCAGACTTCATCAGCCAGTATTGCATGGGGAGAGAGGGCAGGGGGCATGGTGGAGATCCCCCGCTTGCGTCGTAGTGGGTTTTTCCCTTGAACCGAATGGCTCAGGTGGGAACCGGTGCGAAGAATCAGGCTTTCCGCAACGGGGCGGACATGCACACCATCTACGCCCGCCGGACTCCCGGGGTTGCAATTTAAGGCTCAGAGGGTAACCCAACCCACTTCGAACGCCGCAGGGGACGTGGCATCATTCTACTATGGAATCGTTGCCGAAATGCAATGGCAGCCGTGGTTTACGCCATGGCCGTCATTCATCGGCGGAAGCGGCAGCCAAGGTTTGATCGATGCGCTGCTGCATTGCCTGCACCTGGCCGGTCAGCGCCTGGGCATGCTCCAGGCTGCCGTGGCTTTGTGATTGGGCCTGGGTCAGTTCGTGGGCGATGTTGAGCGCCGCCATCACGGCGATTTTGTCCATGCCGCTGATCTGGCTGTGGTTGCGGATATGGCGCATTTTTTCGTCCAGATAGCGGGCGGCGTCCAGCAGATCGTCCTTTTCGTCCTTTTGGCAGGCGATATAGTATTCCTTGCCGAGTATCATCACTTTGACTTGTGCGGTATCACTCATAGCTCCTCCTGCCCCAAGGCGCGCAAGCGCGTCACCATGGCTTCCACCCGGTTGCGCGCAATGGCGGCTTTTTCCACCAGTTGTGCGCGTTCACGCGCCAGTTGTTCGTTTTTTTCCGTCAATTCCTGATTGGTCTGCTGCAAGCTGCGGCACAGACGCAACAAGGCATCGACCTTTTCGTCCAGTAGGTTCAGTTCGGTTTGCAGTTCAGTGTTGGTGCTCACGGTGGGCTTGTCGTGGGTGCGGCGGTTGGGGCCAGGGGCGAAGGATGCTAGCATACAAATAAGATATTCGGTTTTTATTGGTGATTCAAAGCATGAGTACCCTTGCCCTTTCAGACTATGAGGATTTGGACGCGGCTGTCGGCGCTGGCGCCGTTTTCATGGATGCCGCCCAGTGCCATGGCATTTTATCCGGCATGTTGTGCGTAAACAGCCGGTTACCGGTAGAAGAGTGGTTGCACGAAATATTTGACTATAAAATCAACGGCTTGGCTGAACGCAATCGCAGTCTGCTGGTTGCGCTGTTCGAGCGCACCCGTTCTGAACTCGATGCTTTCGACTTCACTTTCGACCTGCTGTTGCCGGACGAGGATGCCCCGCTGTCGGAGCGTGCCGCGGCGCTGTCGGGCTGGTGCAAAGGTTTTTTGCACGGCATGGGGGCGTGGTCGGAAGGAACGGTATGCAGCGAGGACGGCAAGGAAATCCTGAAAGATATTTACCAGATTGCCGAATTGGACGCAGACGACCTGTCCGAAGAGGACGAAGCCGCTTTTGCCGAACTGTCCGAATTCCTGCGCGTCGGCGTACAACTGCTGCGCACGGAGTTTCAACCCCAGGCGGGTGGTAATTCGCTGCATTGACCCAGAGAGTACGACTGCCCGTGATTTCCCCGAAAGAATTCCAACGCCGCCGCCGCCAATTGATGCGCATGGTGGGCAAAGGCGCCATCGTGCTGATTCCCAGCGCGCCGTTGCTCAAGCGTAATCGCGACGTCGAGTATCCCTTTCGCCAGGACAGCGATTTTTACTATCTGACCGGTTTTAACGAACCCGAAGCGCTGCTGGTGCTGGTGCCGGGCCGGGAGCAGGGCGAATACCTGCTGTTTTGCCGTGAATACGACGCGCAAAAAAGCGTCTGGACCGGGCACCATGCCGGTCTGGACGGCGCCCGTGCACAGTTTGGCGCCGACGACGCCTTCCCCATCACCGACCTGGACGACATTATCCCCGGCCTGCTGGAAAACCGCGAACGCGTGTACTACCCCATGGACCGGGTGGGCGAGTTGCACGGGCGCCTGCTGGAATGGGTGCAGCAATTGCGCGGCAAGGCCCGTTCCGGCATCAGCGCTCCCGGTGAATTGGTCGCCGTCGAACACTTGCTGCACGATATGCGCTTGTTCAAAAGCGCCGCTGAAATCGGCGCCATACGCAAAGCCGCTGAAATATCCGTCAAAGCGCATCTGCGGGTCATGCGGGCCTGCCGGCCCGGCATGCACGAATACCAGCTCGAAGCGGAACTGCTGCACGAATTCACCATGCACGGCATGCGCTCGCCGGGCTACCCCTGCATCGTCGCCGGCGGCAGCAACGCTTGCGTGCTGCACTACACCGACAACAGCGCCGCGCTGAAAGACGGCGATCTGGTGTTGATCGATGCCGGGGCCGAGCACCATAACTACGCCGCCGACATCAGCCGGACTTTTCCCGTCAATGGCCGTTTCAGCGCCGCGCAGCGGGACGTCTACGAGCTGGTGCTGGAAGCCCAGGCGGCGGCCATCGCCAAAATCAAGCCTGGCAACCACTGGATCGACCCGCACGACGAAGCGGTGCAGGTACTGACCAAAGGCATGGTCAAGCTGGGCCTGCTCAAAGGCAAGGTGAGCAAGCTCATCAAGGACGAAAAATACAAACAGTTCTACATGCACCGTACCGGCCACTGGCTGGGCATGGATGTGCACGACGTCGGCGATTACAAAGTCGGCGAAGCTTGGCGCATGTTCGAACCGGGCATGGTGCTGACCGTGGAACCGGGTCTTTATATCCGCCCCGACAGCAAAAAAGTCGACAAACGCTGGCACGGCATCGGCATACGCATCGAAGACGACGTGCTGGTCACCAAAGACGGTTGCGAAGTGCTCACCCGCGCGGCACCCAAGAGCGTGGAAGATATCGAAAGCTTGATGCAAGAAAAATCGCCATGACAACGATAGCCAACCGTCTGGCCGCAGAAACCAGCCCCTATCTGTTGCAGCACGCCCACAATCCGGTGGCGTGGCAACCTTGGGATGCGGCGGCGTTGGAGCAGGCCAGGCGCGAAGACAAGCCCATTCTGCTGTCCATCGGCTATTCCGCCTGTCACTGGTGCCACGTGATGGCGCACGAGTCCTTCGAAGACGCCGCCACGGCGGCACTGATGAACCAGCTATACGTCAACATCAAAGTGGATCGGGAAGAGCGGCCCGATCTGGACAAGATTTACCAACTGGCCCACCAACTACTGGCGCGCCGGGGCGGCGGCTGGCCGCTGACGGTGTTTCTCGATCCGCACGACCATACGCCGATTTTTGCCGGCACCTATTTCCCCCCGCAACCGCGCCACAACCTGCCCTCATTCAGCCACATGCTGCAACAAGTCGCCGATTTTTACCACCAGCGCAAAGACGATCTGGCGGAAAACAGCCGGATGTTGTTGCAGGCTTTGCGTGCTGTGGAAGGCGGCAACGCCTCGGCCATGCCGGGTGCGGCTTTGGCGGCGCAAGCGTGCGCCGCCCTGGCCGGCGATTACGACGCACGGCACGGTGGTTTCGGCGATGCCCCCAAATTCCCCATGACTTCCAGTCTGGAGTTGTTGCTGCGCCGTGGCCATGGCGGCGACGCGGCGGCCATGGACATGGCGTTGCACGCTCTGCGCTGCATGGCCGTCAGCGGCTTGTTCGATCAGTTGGGGGGTGGTTTTTTCCGCTACTCGGTGGACGAGCGCTGGGAGATTCCCCACTTCGAAAAAATGCTGTATGACAACGCCTTGCTGCTGGCTTTGTACAGCCAGGCCCATGCCGCCGGCGGCCAAGCCGTGTACGGCGCAACCGCCCACGCCACCGCGGCATGGCTGATGACGGCGATGCAGGCGGCGGAAGGCGGTTATTACGCAACCCTGGACGCCGATGCGGCTGGCGAGGAGGGCAGCTATTACGTGTGGGATGCAAACGCAGCGCGGGCGCTGCTCAGCGCGGAAGAATGGGCGGTGGCGCGGCGCTGTTTCGGCCTGGATTTGCCCGCCAATTTCGAAGGCCGCCGGCATCTACGCCGGATGGCCGATCCGAACAGTGAAGATGAGCCGTTGCTGGATACGGCCCGCGCCAAGCTGCTGGCGGCGCGTGGCTTGCGCGCCGCTCCCCGCCGCGACGAAAAAATCCTCACCGCCTGGAACGGCATGGCGATCCGCGCCATGGCGCTGGCCGGCCACTGGCTGGATAAACCGGAATATCTCGCTGCGGCGACACGCGCGGCCGGGTTTCTTCAGCACAACTCGTGGCGTGATGGTCGTTTGTTTGCTTGCTACAAGGATGGGCAGGCCCGTTTCCCGGCTTATCTGGACGATTACGCCTGTCTGCTGGATGGCTTGCTCGAACTATTGCAGGCGCGGTGGCACGACGACTGGTTGGCCTGGGCCATCGCCCTGGCCGACGATCTGCTGGCCCGTTTCGCCGACGGCGAACGCGGCGGTTTTTACTTTACCGCCGTCGATCACGAAAGCTTGTTGCACCGTCCCAAGCCGCTCAGCGACGAGTCGACGCCGTCCGGCAACGGCGTCGCCGCTCTGGCCTTGCTGCGTCTGGGGCATTTGCTGGGCGATGCGCGTTATTTGCGGGCGGCGGAGCGTACCTTGCAAGCGGCGAGTGAGGCTATGCAGCGCTATCCCGCTGCCCACGCCGCTTTGCTCTGTGCGCTGGATGACTGGCTGGAGCCGCAGCAGATCGTCATCCTGCGCGGCGCGGCGCCGGCCATGGCGGCTTGGTTGCGAGAGGCCGCTTTACCCTGGCATCCGCGCCGGCTGGTATTTGCCATTCCCGCCGAGGCCGCCGGACTGCCGCCCGGTCTTGCAGCGCGCCCGGCGGGCGACGCCGTGCTCGCTTACGTTTGTGCGAACGGTGCTTGCCGGCCGCCGCTGGATGCGCCGGCGCGGCTACGCGAATTGCTGCTTGTGTAACATCGGTCAGGTTTTCAGTCTTGTTTCGTTCCAATGCAGCGCGATGCCATGCGTTGCATCAGCAAACGGTTCGCAGATCCACAGATCGCCCACGGCGGCCAATTGGCCGTCGATGTATAGCAGCGGGACGCGCTCCCGCACCCAGGGCGGCAGCCGGGCGTCTTCCTGAAACAGTTTTTTCAACAGGTGGTTGCCTTGGCGCCGCGGCAAGCGGCAGCGTTCTCCGCCCTGGCGATAACGCACTTGCTTGGCGCCCCGCCACAGTTCCGGCTTGATGCCAGGGCCGGGTTGCGCAACGGCCGTCAGCACGCCATTGCCCGGCAACAGCAGCGGTTCATCACCATTCCAGTCGAATACTTCCTGTGCATCCAGCGCCGGCAACGGCGGCAGCGCATACAGCCGGTCGCGGTAACGGCGGATTTCGCCTTCGCGCCAGGCGACGCAGGGGCTACGGTCCTGGGCCGCCGCCAGAGCTTCGTGGATGACGCGCTGCAATACCACCGTCGAGGGGGCGCGAAACCCCGCTTGTTTCAGCCAGTGCCTCAGTACCAGCCGTTGCTCCGGCGCTTGTCGGCGGCGCAAGGCCGCAACGCTCAGCGTGCCGTCCGCCTCGCCCGCTGCGGCCTCATGCAGCAAGTCTTCAGCCCAGCGTTCCAATTGTCCCTGGGCTTCGGCGCAATGGCGCGCCGTACGGCTCAGGGCAACGGCGACGCCGGGCCAGCGCTGTGTCAGCAGGGGCAAAATCTGGTGGCGGATGAAATTGCGATCAAAGGCGGTTTGCTGGTTGCTGGGGTCTTCCTGCCAGCTCAGGCGGTGAATCCGGGCATAGTCCTGCAAGGCAGTCCGGTTCCAGGCCAGTAGCGGGCGCAGCAGCCGTCCTTTGCCGAACGGCATGGCTTCCGGCATGGCGGCCAGTCCGGCCAGTCCGCTGCCGCGCAGCAGTTGCAGCAGCACGGTTTCGGCCTGGTCGTCGGCGTGCTGGGCGGTGAGCAGGACGTCGCCTTCCGCCAGCAACTCGGCAAAAGCCCGATAGCGGGCGTTGCGCGCCGCTTCTTCGGGGCTTTGTCCCGGCAAGGCTTGGGCGTCGACGTGGATCAGGCGAAAAGGGAGGTCGAGCTCGGCGCAGACGGCGGCGCAATGGGTGGCCCACTCATCCGCCGCCGCCTGCAAGCCATGATGCACGTGGACGGCGGTAAAACGCTGTTTGCCGCAAAACTCGGGATGAGCGGGGTTCCGGTTCAAGCCGGCGCACTGGTGCAGCAAAACGTGCGAATCCAGGCCGCCGCTATAGCCGATCCAATAGCGCTGGGCCGGGCCGTGTTGCGATAACCGGACGGCTATGTTGCGCAGGGGCACGGACGGCACCCATGGTTATCGCTCCCACGCTTCGCGGGGGACAGCGGCAGCGAAGCGGAATGACTAAGGCTGCTGGAGTGCCGCCTGGGACGCTCTGCGTCCCGTAATGCCTTGGTCAGTTGAGTTGCCAACCATCCCGCGACGCAGAGCGTCGCTGCATGCATTCCCACGCAGAGCGTGGGAACGATAAAGTGGGAACGATGGTGGTGGCAAGTCAGGCGTTATCCCCTTCCAGATAAGCGCCGTAGCTCATTAAGCGCTCATAACGGCGCTGCAACAGCAGCTCGGTGTTTTGGCTCATCAGTTCCTGCAAATGCCGTTTGAGCACGGCTTTCAGGTTGGCGGTCATTTTGCCGCGGTCGCGGTGAGCGCCGCCCAAGGGTTCCGGCACGATTTCGTCGATCAGGTTCAGTTCTTTCAGGCGCGCGGAGGTGATGCCCATGGCTTCGGCGGCCAGTTCGGCTTTTTCCGCGCTTTTCCACAAAATGGAAGCGCAGCCTTCCGGGGAAATCACCGAATAAGTGGCGTATTCCAGCATCAGCAAGCGGTCGCCCACGCCGATGGCCAAAGCGCCGCCCGAACCGCCTTCGCCGATGATGGTGCAGAGGATGGGGGTTTTCAGCTTGGACATTTCGAACAGGTTGCGGGCGATGGCTTCGCTCTGGCCGCGCTCTTCGGCGCCGATGCCGGGGTACGCGCCGGGGGTGTCGATCAGGCAGACGATGGGCAGGTGAAAGCGCTCGGCCATTTTCATCAGGCGCAATGCTTTGCGGTAGCCTTCCGGCCTCGGCATGCCGAAGTTGCGGTAGATTTTTTCCTTGGTGTCGCGTCCTTTTTGCTGGCCGATCACCATGATGGGCTGGTCGTCCAGGCGCGCCAAACCACCGACGATGGCCGGGTCGTCGGCATAAGCGCGGTCGCCGTGCAGCTCGTTGAAGTCCTCGCACATCGCTTCGATGTAATCCAGCGTGTAAGGACGCAGAGGATGGCGCGAAACCTGGGAGATTTTCCAGGCGGACAAGTCGGAAAACAACTGCTCGGTCAGCTTGCGGCTTTTTTCTTCCAGCTTGACGATTTCGTCGGTGATATTGATCTGGTTGTCGAAGCCGACGTGGCGCAATTCTTCGATTTTGGCTTCCAGTTCGGCGATGGGTTGTTCGAATTCGAGAAACTTGAGATCCATGGTAGGTAGAGTCGTGCAGGCTGGATGGTTTGGGGCAGTTAGTTGAATGCTTCCGCCAGGAAGTTCACCAGGCTTTGCCAGGAGCGCTTATCGGCCGCGGCATTATATACCGTGCCAAAGGCCGGATCATTGGCTTCGGGGTTGGTGAAGGCGTGCATGGTGTTGCCGTAGACGTGAATCTGCCAATCGGCGCCCGCCTCGGTCAATTCCTGTTCCAATTGCAAAACGTCGTCCACCGGCACCATGGGGTCGTCGTGGCCGTGCAGCACCAGCACCTTGGCTTTGATGGCGTTGCCTTGCGTATTGCCCGGCGGCTTGAACAGGCCGTGGAAACTGACCGCGCCGCGCAAATCGGCGCCGGTGCGGGCCAAATCCAGCGCGCACAAGCCGCCGAAGCAAAAGCCGATGACGGCTATGCGGGCCGCATCCACTTCCGGCTGGTCGCGCAAGGCATCCAGGGCACAGCCCATGCGCCGTTGCAGCATCACGCGATCCTCGATGAACGGCATCATCAGCGCCGAGCACTGTTCGGCGCCCGCGCCCAGCTTGGCGTCGCCGTACATATCCAGCGCAAAACCGGCGTAACCCAGTTCGGCCAGCTTTTGCGCTTTTTCCATGAAAAAGTCGCTGCGCCCCACCCAGGAATGCGCGATCAGTACCCCCGGCAAGGCACCGGATCCTGCATCGTCAAAAGCCAGATGGCCTTGCAAGCGAACGTCGCCGTCGAAATAAGGGATGGTTTTGGTTTGTAGCATGTGAAAGCTAACCTCTAACGTCTCAACAGTTGTTGTAACTCGTCCAATAACCCGCGCGAAGCGTCTTCCACCATATCCAGCACCCGCTCAAAACCATTGCCGCCTCCGTAATAAGGATCGGGTACCTCGCGGATATTCAAATGCGGCGCGTAATCCAGAAAATACTTGATTTTCGCCCCGGCATCGGCCGGGCGCATTTGCATCAGGTGCGCATAATTGCTGCCGTCCATGGCAAGAATATGGTCGAATTGATAAAAATCGCCGTGATCCACCTGCCGCGCCCGCAACACGCTCAAGTCGACGCCGCGCGCCAAAGCGGCTTTTTGCGAACGGGCATCGGGTGGTTCGCCCACGTGATAGGCGTGGGTGCCGGCGGAATCCACCCGCAAAAAAGGACTCAAGCCCCGTTCATCCGCCAAACGCCGAAACACCCCTTCCGCCGTGGGCGAGCGGCAGATATTGCCCAGGCAGACAAACAAAATTCCGGTCGTATTGGATGCTTTCATGCTTCCCCCCTGATACGGTTGTTTATAATGCCAATACTAACACGAAGCGGCAGGCGCACAGACGCTCCCGGCGTGCCGCCGCTCAGGATACAACTTCCCGGTCTGGCCCGCCGTGTAGGGTACGCCGTGCGTACCGTTCGATGCCATTGAAGGTACGCACAGCGTACAAGGTGGGCTCGACCAGGGAACTGTCGCATCGATTCAGGGGAGTTGTTTCCGGCCAAATCCTTATCAACCATGGCAAGAGGAGACGTACATGAGCAACTCAATCGCAGCCTTGTTCCAATGCCTGACCCAGGGCGTATACGTGGTCGGCGTAGCCCACGGCGAAAACTGCAACGCCTTTACCGCCGCCTGGGTGATGCAAGTCTCTTTCAATCCGCCGCTGCTGGCCTTGAGCATCAATCCCAACCATAGTTCCTATGGGCTGTTGCAGCGGGGCAAGGCGTTCAGCGTCAACGTGCTCAAGCAGGACCAACTGGAATTGGCGGCCCATTACGCGGAACCCGCCGGCGCGGACAAACTGGCGCTGGTGGAATGGGTGCCCGGCCGCACCGGCGTGCCGCTGCTGAACGATGCCATGGCCTGGTTCGAATGCGAATGGGTCGGCAGCTGCCCTGCCGGCGACCACGTGCTGGTGCTCGGCAAGGTCATCGACGGCAAAATCCTGGATGCCGCCGCCCGGCCCATGACCTATCAGGAAACGGGCAGCATGGATGGCGCCGCCGCATTGTTTCCCGACGCTTTTACCCCGTCGTAGTGATTTCTCCCTTACCACGCGATTTTCTGGAAACCCCGGAAGGACTGTTGTTCGCCGTGGTGGCGGCCGGACTGGAACAAGACCGCGCTTTGTGTTTTTTGCGCTACCGCCGCCTGGACGGGGCATGGTGCAAGCTGACCACCGAGGCGGCCAACGCATTGCTGGTCGGTGCCTATCCGCAATACCTGCATTATTCCGTGGCCCGCGATGCCCATTTGCACGGCGTGCCGCTGCACGGCGTGTCGGTCCACTACCAGCCGCGCAGCCGCTTGGCGCAGTTGCTGCGCGACGGCGGCCGTAGCGCTATCGAAGACAAGCTTTGCCGATTGCTAAACCTGTTGGCGGCCGCAGGCGTGGATTTAAGCCACGTGGGGGTGACCGGTTCGCTGCTCATCGGCGCGGGGCGGCCCGATTCGGATTTCGACCTGGTGATTTATGGACGGGCGGCGTTTTTCCAGGTGCGCGAGGCGGTGATGGCCTTATTGCGGTCGGGGCGGTTGAGCCCCCTGAGTGATGCGCTGTGGCAGGATGCGTTTCAGCGCCGCCACGGCGCCCTGGATTTTGCCGATTTTTTGCGCCATGAACGCCGCAAATTCAACAAGGCTGCGTTTGAAGGCACCAAGTTCGATCTGACCCTGACCCCGGAAACCATCGAGCCCGTCCAGCACTGCCGCAAGCTGGGCCGTGCCACCATCACCGCCCGCGTCGTCGATGCCGACCGCGCGTTCGATCATCCGGCCTGCTACGGGCTGGACCACCCTGAAGTCGGTGAGGCTTTAAGCTACACCCATACTTATGCCGGCCAGGCGTGGCCCGGCGAAACCGTGGAAATTGCCGGATTATTGGAACAAGGCGAAGATCAGCGCTTGCGCATCGTGGTCGGCAGCAGCCGGGAAGCGCCGGGGGAGTTTATTCGGGTATTGTGGGCTGAAGCCGGTAACGCCGGCGGGTAAGCGTGCACTGG
>SCQD01000238.1 GCA_004299145.1 Methylococcaceae bacterium
CCACCAACAACGTCGTTCCGCCATGGATTGGCGGAAAGCCGCCGCGAAGCGGAATCAACTAAGGCTTCTTGAAAGCCGCCGCGAAGCGGAATCAACTAAGGCTTCTTGAAAGCCGCCGCGAAGCGGACTGACTAAGGCTTCTTGAAAGCCGCCGCGTTAGCGGAATTATTAAGGCTTCTTGAATCCAGTGCCATGGAGGGCAGTCTGCGAACTTTTTTGTCGCTGATTCGAAGCGCGAAGGTGATTCGCAGCCTCCACGTCCCTGTGCCTGGATTCCGCCAATCCCTGGCGGAATGACGGAATTTCAAACGCAGTTTGAGAATCTGACAAAGTAGAACTTTTAGGAGCACATCCATGACAGCATCCACCGATTCCCCCGTTTCTCCCGCCAGCCTGCGTTTATCGGTGCTGGGCATGCGTTGCGCCGGCTGCGTGCAAGCCGTGCAGGAAACGCTGCGCAGCGTGCCCGGCGTGGTGTCGGCGGAGGTGAATTTCGCCGATCACAGCGCCACCGTGGTGGGCGAGGTGGACGTGGACGTGCTGCGCCTGGCCGTGAAAGACGCCGGTTATGACGCCGCCGTCATGGAAAGCCTGGGCGATTTGTCCGCCCAGGAAGAACAGGAGCAACAGCGCTATCAAAAGCTGATGCAACAGGCAAAAGTGGCGGCGGCGCTGGGTTTGCCCTTGATGGTGGGCGATCACTTCGGCTGGTTCCCGGTGCTGGACAGCGGCGCCGGCCATGCCTTCTGGCCCTGGGTGGCCTTGTTGTCGCTGGCGGTCATGTATTATGCCGGCGGCCATTATTTTCGCGGTGCGCTGCACACGCTGCGTCTGGGACAGGCCAATATGGACACGCTGATCGCGCTGGGCACCGGCGCGGCCTGGCTGTATTCCACCATCGCCATCGATTTTGCCACCGCGCTGCCGCCCAACGCCAAATATGCCTATTTTGAAGCGGCGGTCATCATCATCGCGTTCGTCAATCTGGGGGCTGCCCTGGAAATGCGCGCCCGCGGCAAGACTTCCGAAGCGATACGCCAGCTCATCGGTTTGCAGCCGCGCACCGCCAGGGTGGTGCGCGACGGGCAAGAGCTGGACGTGCCTATCGAGACCGTCGGTCTGGAAGAAACCCTGCGCGTTAGGCCCGGCGAGAAAATTCCCGTCGACGGCGTGCTGCTGGAAGGCCATTCCAGCGTGGACGAAGCCATGCTCACCGGCGAGGCCATGCCGGTGGAAAAACAGGTGGGCGATGAAGTGGTGGGCGGCACGCTCAACCAGCGCGGCACCTTTATATATAAGGCCACCCGCATCGGCCGCGATACGGTGCTGGCGCAAATCGTCGACAGCGTGCGCAAGGCGCAGAGCACCAAGCCGGAAATCGCCCGCCTGGTCGACCGCATCGCCGCCGTATTCGTGCCGGCGGTAGTGTCCATCGCCGCGCTGACGTTTTTGCTGTGGCTGGCGTTCGGGCCGACTCCGTCTTTGGGCTATGCTTTCGCCACCTCCATGACCGTGCTGGTCATCGCCTGTCCTTGCGCGCTGGGCCTGGCCACGCCGATTTCCATCATGGTGGCGGTGGGTAAAGCGGCGCAGAGCGGTATTTTGATCCGCAAGGGCGATGCCTTGCAGAGCGCCGGCAAGTTGAGCTGTGTGTTGCTGGATAAAACCGGCACGGTGACCGCCGGCAAGCCCACGGTCACCAGTCTGGCCGGCAGTTCCGGTTGGCCGGACGCCAAAGTATTGCAATGGGCCGCCAGTCTGGAAGCCGGCTCTGAGCATCCGTTGGCGGCGGCGCTGGTGGCGAAAGCCCGTGCCGAAGATGCGGGGTTGTTGCCGGTGACGGCGTTCCATGCGGTGGCAGGGCACGGCGTCGGCGGCGCCATCGACGGCAAAACCGCCTGGCTGGGCAATCTGGCCTTGATGCACGAGCAGGGCGTGGAGTGCGGTACGTTTCCCCAGCACCTGGACGATCTGGCCGCAGCCGGCCAGACGCCCGTGCTGCTGGCGGTGGCGGGCAAAGCGGTGGGACTGGTCGCCGTGGCCGATCCGATCAAAACCGATTCCGCCGCCGCCGTTACTCGATTGCGCGAACTGGGCATCCGCGTCTTGATGGTGACCGGCGACAACCCGGTGACGGCGCGCGCCATCGCCGCTCAGGCCGGCATAGACGAAATACGCGCCCAAGTGCTGCCCCAGGATAAAGCCAGGGTGGTGCGCGAGTTGCAGGAGCAGGGCGAAATCGTCGCCATGGTGGGCGACGGCATCAACGACGCGCCGGCCTTGGCGCAGGCCAACGTCGGCTTTGCCATCGGCACCGGCACCGACATCGCCATCGAAAGCGCCGACGTGGTGATCATGCAAGGCTCATTGCACAAAGTGCCGGACACCATCCGCCTGTCGCGCCTCACCGTCAAAAATATTCAGCAAAACCTGGCCGGCGCCTTCATTTATAACGTGCTCAGCATTCCCATCGCCGCCGGCTTGCTGTATCCCTTCAGCGGCTTGCTGCTCAATCCGATGATCGCCGGGGCCGCTATGGCGTTTTCCTCGGTCACCGTGGTGAGCAATGCCAATCGCTTGCGCTGGTTGTAGGCTGGGTCGAGTCGGCGAGCCCCAGCCATTGGCGCGGCGAACAGGCTGGGATTCGGCTATCGCCTCGTCCCAACCTACATTGGCATTCGTGGTTTTTAGCCGGAGTACGCAATGCGTATCTACATTCGCTGAAGCCACTGCGCTATGCTGAGTTTGCAAGGCTTACAAATGCTGGCGACCGAAGCGCGCGGCATCATCGAACGCTGGCAAGCGGCGTTGGATGCGCTACAGCACGCTATTCAACGTCTGAAAAAAGTCAACGCCAAATATCCCGACGTCATGCTCGAAGAAATCGCCGAACGCCGCCACAAAGCGCTGGCGGTAATCGGCGACAAAGAGCGGCGCTTGAAGCAGATCGCGCAAATCGCGCTGGACCAGGAAAAATACTGGGCCGATGCGGCATTTCTGCTCTCCAGACAGCGTTTCGACGACGATATCGCCAAAGATTCGCTCATCCGTGCCTGCTGGCTGGCTGAATTAACCGTCATGCCTGCGTCCACTTTCAATTTGATCGTGCAAAATGCGCTGGAAGAATCGGCGCAGGCATTATTATGGCAGTGCGTATTGGCAAACCGGCAGCGCTCAGAAAAGGCGGACGAGTTGGACTTAGCGGTCCTGATGATTCCGCAGCGGGCGGAAGCGCTGGACGCCATCGCGCAAATAGGCGGGCTGGCGGAGTTAGGGACGGAGCTGTGTGCGCAGTTGCGCGACACTTCGTTGCCATAATGGACCTATGAGTTCATGGGCCAGTTCCAATCCGCCTGTAGCCGGCCCGCGGTAATAAAATCGCCCGATGAAAACCGATAGTTTGTTTTATCGCTTGTTTCTATATCTCGTTCAGCAACGCCAGTTCAGCCGGATGCGGCTGCATGTAACAGGATTGGGCGATAAAGGGGTCCGGCTGCTTGCGGAAGTGGTGCCTGAGCAGCGTGATGGGCACGATCAGCGGCAACAAGCCCAGGCGGTAGCTCTCGATCATTTCAACAAGCTCTTGTTTATCTGTAGCATCGAGCTTGTGTTTCAAGTAGCCCTGGACGTGCTGCAACACGTTGACGTGATTGCCGCGCGTGGCGACGATTTGCAAACAGGCCATCAGCGCCGCCGCGTAGCGCTCGGCCATTTTATCGATGTTGTCGGCTCGCGCTGCGGCCACCATGCGTCCCAGCTCACGGGCCAGGTTTTTCTCATGACTCATGGCAATCAATTTGTGACGACTATGAAAGCGCATCAAATCATGTGGCGTCAAAGACTGACGGCATAACTCCCGCCAGCGCTGCAAAACGAAAACCCTCTGGATAAAATTCTCGCGCAAGGCTGGATCGCCCAAGCGGCCTTCCTCTTCCAGGGGCAAGAGCGGAAAACGCTGCTTGACGTAATCGGCAAAAATGCCGGTGCCGGTTTTTTGCGCGGCATCGCCCCGGTAAACTGTGACGCGCTCCATGCCGCAACTGGGCGAGTCTTTTTTAAAGATGTAGCCACACACACCACCCAGCCAATCATCCTGCTGCGCCGCCATCGTTTGCAAACACGCCGTGACGTCCAGCGCCGGGTCATTGACGCCGACGCAGCGTATGCCTTGCCCGGTGGCACGCAATTGTATCGCCGGCCGGGGCACCCCCATGCCGCACTCCACTTCGGGACAAAATGGCCTGAATTGAAAGTATTGCCCCAAGGTTTGTTCGATATAACTGTGGCGCTTGTGGCCGCCGTCGTAACGCACGGCATAACCCAGCAGGCAACTGCTGATGCCAATGAGTGGCTTATCCCTATAAATCACACTAAAAACCCGTCTGTTTCAGGAAAAACCCGCATAAAAACACGGTTTTATCGCCACGCTCCAAGGCAATACGCGGTGCTATAATGCGGCCTGACCCATTTTTGGAGCACCTCCATGAAAGCCCTGTACGCCGTCATGGCAATTCTGGCCCTTATGTACGTTATGCCCGTCATTACCGGCGGCAGCAATGAAATCAGCGGCTCCTCGCGCAAAGCCGCTTATAAATCGGCCATCAAAGTCAAACGCTTCCTGTCCACCGACGAACGCATGGTGTTCGATTTTGCTTTCGGTGTCGTGGAAGAAATCAAAACCACGGAAGGTGGCGAGAAAGCATTTTTAGACGCCGTCGGCGGCCTCAAGCCGGAAGAAGTCGTCGAGCTGGCGAAAAAGGAAGTCAACGCAAAAATCGCTGCCGGAGACAGCAAGTTTGCCCAATACAAATCCTGGGACGACATGCTGTACCAACTGACCAAAACCAATAAATCGCTACGCAGCCTGCAAGAACGCCCGCAAGGCGGCCAAGGCGGCTGATCCCCAAAAAAACAAAAGCGCCCGTGAAGGGCGCTTTTATCATAAACCGTTGCCCTTGCTCCAACCTGTGGAGCAATGCAGAAGCAGCTTATTTATGGGCAGCGAACGGATGCTCTACCGTGCCCTTCTGCGCAACCACGTCGGCTGCCTTCGGCTCGCCGGCAACGGCGCGCTTGATGGACAGCTTGGTGGCTTCGTAGTTGTAGTCTTGAATCTTGGCGTCGTCTTCAGCCTGCCAGTGAATGAATACGCCGACGCAGATAAACAGATCGTCAGCTTCATCAGCCGGAATCGTACCGTCTTCCACGCAATCCATGACCGCCATGGCCACGCCGCGCTGTGCCGGTCCGAACATTTGCACGGCTTGCTTGCCGTTCTTGATGGTCACTTTGTTGAACATCACGGTGTTCGGTTTGCACGGCAGGTTGGGCGCGACAACGGCCAACAGAGACGAGAAACCGTCTTTATTGTTGGTGATGCAGTTGGCGAAAGCGCTTTCCGCAGCACTGCCGCGCGGACCCATGATCAGGTCGATGTGGGCGATTTCATTGCCACCGCCACACAGCGCTTCACCTACCAACAATTTATTCACTTTACCCATTGCTATCTCCTCTGCTTTTAAAAACGAAAGAATTTTTTTGAATACGGACATTGCCAACTATCTCCCCAGGGGTGAGGGACGCATGCGCCCCGGTCAATGCCACTGCCCAAGCCGAATAATTATATCAATACTGCGTTCTAATTATGTGCCGAACAGTGCGTTCAAGCGAACGGCCAAAAGGCTCGCCACGGTCAAATCGGCCGTCGTGCCTGGATTAAGCCCGATCGCCTTGAACTGCGCATCGACATCCCGTAGAAGCTGTAAGCAATGTTCAGGCTGATCGGTTACGGATAAGCTTTCTTCCACGAAAGCCATCCGGTCGGATACCATCCTGGTAAAGCGGGCACCAAACTTGCGTTCGATGTGACTGTCGGGTATGCGCCGCAACAAGCCGACGAATACCTCCACGGCAGCCCACGAATCGTCCCTGCTCCGCCCGCGCGAAGTATGAAACCTCGGTAGGGCAAAGTCAAAAATATCGGCATAGTTATTGATATACTGGTGGGCGATGCGGTCCCGCCCGGCCGCCAGCGCCATCGCTTCGGTCAGGGTCACTCGCGGCGCGTTGCGCACATCCTGTTCCGGCGCTTCCCCCAGCCCGCCGGGAGACGCCAGCCGTATCGCCGCGTACACGGCCTCGGCATCAGCGCGCGTGGTGCTTTGCAACACGGCAGCCAGCGAGGCGCGCAAACTGTCGCCCCGTGGCTGCTGCACCGCCTGGATCAACGGCGCGCACAGCAGCAAAATCCCCAGATTGGTATTGCAATCCACCACCGCCCAGGTTGCGCGCGTGGCGGCCAGAATTTTCTCGCCCACGCCCAAGCCCGGATCGGTAATCGGTCCCGCGCTGGCCTCGGCGCTGCGGCGAAAGTGCTCGACCGTCATGCCGTGGCCGGCCGAGTAAACGCTGACGTTGCCCGGCTTGAACGCCTGCAACTCCAGTTCACACGCTTCCAGGTACGCTTGTTGTAATGCCGGGCGCAATGCAGTCACGGCGCCCCCTCCCGCCAGCTGGGAGCAGTGGCGCACTGCGCCAAAAAGTCTTCCACCAAAGCATCGGCGATGTTGAACTCACACACGCCCTGCAGGCCTTTCCAGGCCGGCACGCTGTTGACTTCGATGACGCTGTAGCAGCCCGCCGCATCGCAAATCACGTCCACGCCGGCATAATCCATGTCCATCACCGCCGCCGCCGCTTCCGCCAACCGGGCAATAGGGTCGTCCAAACGCGCCGCCTCACAGCGCCCGCCCTGGGCTATGTTGTTCAGCCAACTCTGGCCCAGCCTGCGCATGGCCGCGACGGCGCGGCCACGGATCACAAACACCCGCCAATCGTGATAAGCCTGTGCGCCGCAATCGACGAAGCGCTGCAAATAGTAAATGCCGTTGCTGGAAGCCAGGCGGAACAGGTCATCCAGGTTTTCCAGGCGCTGCAAGCCTTCGCCTTGCGAACCAAACAGCGGCTTGGTCACCAATTGGTGGCCGGCGCGCAATTCTTGCTCGGCCAGCGCCAGGGCATGGGCACGCTCCTGCAACACCCAGGTTGGCGGAGTGGGCACGCCGGCGCGGTGCAGTAAAAAGCTGGTCATACCCTTGTCCACGGTGCGCTCCACCGCGCGGGCATCGTTATAAACCTTTACCCCCAGTTCGCGCAGGCCGTGCAACACGTTCAGATAAAACACGACCTGCTCCAGCGTGCCGCCGGGCACGCCGCGCACGAATACGCCGCCGGGCAATCGACCGGTAAAACCAGGCAGGATAACGGGTGGAGATTGCCGGTCCGCCAATTCGAAACGGCAGGCGGTGAGGGAAACATAGTCACCGCCCTGCCCCCGGTCGGCGAGCGCGCGCTGCAGTTGAGCGCCGTGCCAACCGGGGTCGTCGGTGATGATGGCGATATGCGCCGGACCAGCCTTCACCCCATCCCTCTCCAGAAGCCTGAGTAATTCCGCTTCGCGGCGGCTTTCCCTAGGGGGGAGGAGGATACTGACACGTGTAGGTTTTTTCTTACTGCTCCGAAAACAAGGAAGACCGTCGTTCCGCCAGGGATTGGCGGAATCCAGGGCCATGGATGGCAGTCTGCAAACCGCTTTGTCGCTGATTCGAAGCGCGGCAGCAAACCGCAGCCTCCACATCCCTGTGACTGGATTCCGCCAATCCCTGGCGGAACGACGGTGTACTCGACGTAGCGGTAAAAACCTACACGTGTGAGGGAGGAGGATATGGGTGCCGCGGTTTTCACGAGGCTCACTCCCCGAACGAACGCTCCAGCAGGGTTTCGTCCAACTGGCCGGCGTGGAAGCTCAGGCCGCTGTCGATCGCGGTGACGATGACGCGCGCCGGGCTGAACAACATGGCGTCGACCTTGAAAAAGTCGTAGTTGTACTCTTTGAAAACTTCCGCAAAAGGCTTGCCGTAATCGCGCGAAGTGGAACTGGGCAATTCGTTGGCGAGCAATTTGGCCGCTTCGGCGCTGCCGCGAACAAACAGGTGCACCTGGCCGGCGAACAATATCGCGTCGTTGGTGCGGCCCATGGCCTTGACGAAATTGGGATGCGGCGGCGGCACCGGCGCGCTGCCGCAACCGTCGATGATGTTTTCCAGCGGAAAGTGCAGGCTGTGCGCCTTGTGCAAAGCCACTTCCAACACCCGCGACACCACTTGCACGCCACCCGCCAGGCTGCTGGTCGGCGTCAAAATGACCGTAACCTTGCTGGGATCGAGACGGCAGGCGCTCGCCACTTTATCCACCAGCTCCACCGGCGGCATTTTGTCGACTTCCAGCACGATGGCGGTTTCATCGCAGCTGTCGCGGTAGTTCAGCTCTTTGTACAGTTCTTCGACCGAGGTTTCCACGCCGTCCTTCACCTTGACGGCCATGGCGCGCGCCGGCCCCGAACCCAAAGCGTAAAACGCGCTTTTGCCTTCGCCGTGGGACAGGCTCCAGCCGGCGTACTGGGAACCCAGGCAACTGATGACCGGGTTGGTGCTGTGCACGTTCACCTGGTAAGGCCAGCGGCTGAAGTCGCTGCCGAACGACAAGCTGACCGTACCCAACCCGCCCATGCAGATTTCACCGATAAGACGGCCCGCTTCCAAGCCGCCCGGCACCTTGATGCCCGCATCCACCACCGTGGCGCCGTTGGACAGGCGGCTGACCTGAACGCGCAGTTTGTCCGCCTGTTCCACCAAAGTACGCAGCAAAGGCCGTACGGCGTTATTGACACTGATTGTTTGTTGATTCATCACTTCCCCAACCCTAAAGATGGCATAGATTCCAAAACGATACTTCCCGCCGTTCAGGCACGGCATAAGCCCACCACCGCTTGCACTTGCTGTTGCAGGCAGCGCAGTAAATCTTGCTCGTCGGCGCGCACCAGTATACTGCACAGCGGTTGCCCCGCCGCCGGCATCGTACCCGCAGCGGGCAGGTCGGCGCAGCCTGGAGGCCAATCAATGCCGGACGGCACCACCAGCCGGCACGGCGCATAGACCACTTGCAGCGCGCGCGCCGCCGCGGGTGCAACCGTCTCCGGCAACCCACCCTCGACGGCGTTGCGGTGTGCGGTCAGCAACCCGCCCGGAAAATCTTCATCGTACAGCGCCAGGGTTGCACTGGGGCGGGGGTTGACCTCCAAAACCCAGGCGTCCCGGCCGTCGAACATAAAATCCAGGCTGTTCAGCCCAACCAGACCGACACACGGCACCAGACGTTGCAGCCAAGCCCCGACTTTTTCGCGCCAGAACCGCGGCAAATCCGCGCGATTGTGCGCACCGGCAAAGGCATAAGGCCGGTCATCCAAATCCACGGCCAACAGCTCGTTAAACCCCACCAGGCAAGCTTGACGTCCATTGGCCAAAAATAAAGCCGACATGGGAATGCCGGCTATTTTGCGCTGAAAGTATGCACCGCACGCCCAACGGCTATCAGCGCGCAAAAAGGCTACACCCTTGCCGCCAGCCCCGCAAGCGGGCTTCATCAGCCAACCCTCGTGGTTTGCCGGTGGTTCGAAACGGGTCGGCGGATAGGAAATACCCAAATGGTCCAGCAAGGCAAAAAACCGGCGCGGGGTTTTCAAGCAGCACAAAACATCCAGACTATTACCCCACAGCGGCAGCACGGCAGAGGCATCGGCCAGCAAATCCCGCGCACACTCCAGATCGCTGCCGTACACCAGGCCGGCGGCACCGGCCGAGGCGGCGCGCTGCAGCTCCTGCAACACCCGTTGCCGGTCAAAGCCGCCACGCCCATCGGCCACGACCCGGCAGTACTCGCTGCAAGCCTGGGTATCGGTATCGCCGTACAAATCCAACACCCAAGGCTGCCAGCCGGCCCGCCGCGCCGACTGGGCCAGCAGGCGGCCGGATTGGGCCAGAACAACGATGCGCGTAGGGGTTGAGGGCATGGCGTGCGGTGCGGAATTAGCGGAATTCGAGCAAAATCAATCCAAGGTTACCAGCTCCGCCCCATTATTACGGCAAGTAGCCAGCATCAATCTCACCCCCAGCCGCCCGGCAAACCGCTGTTGGGCGGCTTGCAACAGGGCAGCGGCCGGTTCGGCGCCATCGACCAGGCAAAACCCCGTCGGCCCCCAGGAACTCTGCCCCATGCCCACGGCGCCCTGCCGTTCCAGCCAAGCCAGCACCTCGGCCACCGCCGGACTGGTAAACCGCCCCCCCTGCGCCGGCGCAAAATGATCACCCACCGTCATCTGCAATTCCGTGATCACCGAACCGAACAAGCCGATGTCGTTTTCCACCAGCGCCGGCAGGCCGCGCATGATCAGCAGATGGCATAAATGCGCGGACAACACCGCCGGAAACGGCGGCAATGCCTGAAAAGCAGCGACTTCGGAAACCCCGTGCAGCCCCGTGCCGCTTTCGTCGAACACCAACAGAAAGCGCCAGGCGGCCGGCATGGGCAAGCGCACCACCACGGGCGGAATCACCGTATCCGCGCCACAGCCACCGTCGACGATCAAGCCGCCCTGCTGAAACGCCGCAATGCCGATGCCGGAGCGCGCTCCCCGCCCGGTCAGGCGCACTATGTCCGCCAAGTTCAAATCCAGGCCGTACAGGCTGTTCACCGCCGTCGCCACCGCCAACGCCAGTTGCGTCCCCGATCCCAGGCCGACGTGGCCCGGAATCGCCTGCAGCACGCAAATATGCAGGTGATCAGCAACGCCCAGCGCGGCGCACAGCTTTTCAGCATAGCCGGCCGCCCGTTCCGCATCCGGGCCTTCGGCGCTCAGCCGCGGCGCGGCTTGCAGCGTCACCACCGTGGCGATTTCGTTCAAAGGCGCGCCGACACCACCAAACCGGCGGCCCAACGAGCCGTCCAGATCGATAAATCCCATGTGCAACCGGGCCGGGGCGGTCACGCGCACCCGCCGCTGGGAATCTATGGCCTGAAGAGTAGAATGCTTGGTATCCGTCATGAAAAAAGCCGCAGCACAGCCCAAAGCGCGTCATTTTAGTTCGCCAGGTTGCACAGTGCGCGTTTTATCGTTCCCACGCTCTGCGTGGGAACGCAGTTCTGGACGCTCTGCGTCCCATATTCGCCATGGCGCCCGTTGTCGCAAAGTCAAAGTCATCGCTCACGCGGCGTAGCATGTAGAAGGCTGGGTTGCCATGAAAGTCGCGGCAACCCAGCGGACTGGACGCGACGCAGAGCGTCGCTGGATGCGTTCCCACGCGGAGCGTGGGAACGATGAAAGAGATAGCTGCCATGAACCTGAATCTGAAAAAACTCGACAAATACCAGCTGATCCGGCTGATCGGCCAAGGCTCCACCGGCAACGTCTACCAAGGTTACGACCCTTTTTCCGGCAACGAAGTCGCCATCAAAACCTTTGAACCCACCCGTTCGATTCCAGCGGAAGAACGGGCGCTGTTCGAAAAGCTGTTTCTGCAGGAAGCCTCGCTGGCCGGCAAGCTGAAACACCCGCACATCGTCGAAACCTACGACGCCTCCGTCGAAGGAGAGCACCCCTACATCGTGATGGAGTTCGTCAACGGCACGACGCTGGCGCCTTATACCCAGCCAGGCGCCTTGCTGCCCATCGAACAAGTGGTCCAGATCGTCTTCAAGTGCTGCAAAGCGCTGGAATACGCCCAGAGCATGGGCATCATCCACTGCGACATCAAGCCGGCCAACATCATGCTGACCGAGGCGGGCGAAGTGAAAATTTCCGACTTCGGCGCGGCGCTGCACATCAACTGCGACCGCACCCAGATCCTGGGCGTGTGCTCGCCGAACTACATGTCGCCGGAACAGATGAGCGACGAAACGCCCAACCACCAGACCGACATTTACTCGCTGGGCGTGGTGCTGTACGCGCTATTGACGGGACGGTTGCCGCACCAGAGCGACACGCTGTTCGGGCTGATTCGCGCCATCAAGGAAGACACGCCGGAAAACGTCCGGGTTTTGCGTCCCGAGGCGCCGCTGCACGTGGCGCTGGCCACGCATAAAGCCTTGGAGAAAAGCCTGGAGCGGCGCTATTGCAGCTGGAATCAATTCGCCGACGACCTGATTTCAGGCAGCCTGAGTGATTCCGCGAGGACGCGGCGCCGGTTTTCCCATGCCGGACCTTCGCTGCTGGTCGACCATTACACGGAAGCGGTCAAGTTTTACCGCATCAGGAGCCTGAGCATATTGCAGGATTTTTCCGACATCACCTTATGGGAACTGGTGCGCATCTCCGACTGGAACCAGATCAAGCCGGGCTGCACGCTGATCCACGAACAAAGCCGGGGCGATGATTTTTTCATCCTGATCGAAGGCGAAGCGTGCGTCAGCAAGGGCCAGCGCATGCTGTCCATGCTGGGGGCCGGCGAAGTCATGGGCGAAATGGCCCACATCAACGCCGGCTCGCTACGCAGCGCCAGCGTCAACATCACCAAGCCGTCCATCGTCATGCGCATCCCGTCGGCCAGCCTGAAAACCGCCTCGGTCGAACTGCAAAACAACTTCAACCGGCTGTTTCTCAAAAGCCTGGTCGACCGGCTGGGCGCCGCCAACAACCTGATTGCGGCGCTGTTGGCATGAACGATTAAGGCTGTTTTGTGGGTGCAATACACCCACCGTATTAGCAGTGAGGTGAATGTATGGCTATTGATTGCGGTGTCGCCGTGCTGAATCAGTATTTGCAGCATTTTGCCAACCAGGATCAAAAACACGATCTGACGCGTATATATGTTTTGGCTGAGCGTCGGCAAATTATCGGTTATTACTCAATCTGTGCTCACGCCGCGCCTACGCACGCGTTACCGGACAGCAACAAAATCAGCGCTTATCATAATGCGCCGTTTTTACTGCTGGGCCGTTTGGCGGTCGATAAGCGCCATCAAGGTCAAGGCTACGGCGACGCCTTGATTTTTCATGCGTTCAAAATCACCCAGGAAACTGCCGAAAAGGTCGGCGTTCTTGGCATGATTGTCGACGCCAAGGATGAAAAAGCCGCCGGTTTTTACGAAAAATTCGGTTTCACGCGCCTGTCGGGGGCCGCCCATCGTTTGATGCGGCCTTTTTCTGTCATGTTTTATAACAACAATACGGGGGGATAAAAAATAGCAATAAATCACCACGGCATAAATTTAAAAAACCCGTTACGAATAACACATCAGGAGCACCCACATGGCCACACCCGAAATTTTGATCAGCAAAGCCTCCGGCAATAATACCGGCGAAAACGGCGATAAAGTCGTTTTCAACGTCGAGTTGAGTACCCAGCCTTTGCGCGACGTTTCCATGACGTTTACCAGCAGCGATACCAGCGAAGGGGCCATCAGCAATGCCACGCTGGTATTCAACGCCGGCAATTGGAACGATGCGCAAACTTTTACGGTGCGCGGCATCGACGATTATCTCGACGATAAATCGGTGGCGTACAGCATCACCACGGCGGTGAGCACCATGGACGTCAATTACGCCCGGGTGACTCATCTGCCCATTGATCTCACCAACATGGACGACGGCCGCGATACCCCGCTGCAACTTTACGGCGACGCGGATGGCCCGACCAACGATATATTGCAGGGCAAGGACGGCCCGGATCGGTTGCAGGGCAAGGATTTAATGGACGATATATCCGGCGGTCTCGGTAATGACAGGCTCTACGGCGGGTACGACAACGATTTCCTCTATGGCCAAGCAGGCAACGACTACCTGAATGGCGAGCAGGACGACGATTACCTGGAAGGCGGCGATGGTCAGGATAGCCTGGATGGCGGCGAGGGTCTGGGCGCCGACACACTGATCGGCGGCGCCGGCAACGATATTTATTTTCTGGGCGGCTACGACTTAACCCCGGATACGATCCAGGACAAAGGCGCAACCAGTGACGTGGATACCGTCATTATGCCGTTCAGCATGGACAGGTACACGCTGCCCGCCAACATCGAAAACGGCACTATTTCGCAAGGCACGGACGACAGCGATTTGGCCGGTAATGGCGGCAACAACCGTCTGACGGGCAACGATGGCGATAACGGCTTGAACGGCGGAAATGGCCGCGATTCCATCGCAGCCGGTGTAGGCAACGACGTCGTGCAAGGCGGTACGGGCAATGACACGCTCAGCGGCGGTGCGGGCAGAGATTCGTTTGTGTTCAATGCCGAACTGACGGCAAATGTCGATCAAATTACCGATTTCAATAGCGCGAACGATACCATCCGCTTGGAAAACAGCGTTTTCGTCGATTTGTCGGTGACCGGCACGCTGAGTACGAATGCCTACACCGAAGGCGCGGCGGCGCGGGATAGTTCGGATCGCATCATATACAACGATAATACCGGCGCGGTTTTGTACGATGGCGACGGCGCGGGTGGCCAGGCAGCGGTACAAGTAGCCACGATAGGAGTAAACCTGTCGGTGACGGCGTCGGATTTTGTGGTTATCTGAGAAATCGTTGACATGTTGTAGACAAAGTCAGCTGGGCCGGGGTTGAGCCCCGGCCTTTTTATTCGGATGGAGATTATTTTTCTATGCCAACAAAGGAGATGAACCCATGCACATCCATTGCAAGAATGGACATATGGAATGTAAATTCTGGTATTTTTCGACAACAGCCGCCATGGCAAACACGGGGCGCGGCGCGCCCAAACTGCATTCCCTTAGCAAAGCGTGGGAACGAGAAAAGCACAGCGCCATGCAAGTTCCCAAAGAACCCCAGAAAGGCGCTTAATTAAAACAAGTTAAAACCACGAGGGGAGCCGACACGCCATGTCCACTGTATCGCCCACAATCATCACTTTCATCGACGGCAGCCTGACCGGCATCGATGCCTTGATCGCCGGCCTGCCCACCGGCTCTGCCTGTTTCGTCCTGGACCCAAACCGGGACGGCGTGCAGCAGATGGCCGATATTTTGGCGGGGTACAGCGGCTTGCAGGCCATCCACGTTATCTCACACGGCGCGCCGGGCCGCTTGCAGCTGGGTACGGCACTGCTGGACGAGGCTGCGCTGGGTGGTTATACCGGACCGCTGGCGCGCATCGGCCAGTCGCTTGCCGAGACGGGTGAGGTGCTGCTGTATGGTTGCGACGTGGCGGCGGGCGCAACCGGCAAGCGGTTTATTACGCAGTTGGCGAAATCGACAGGGGCGGATATAGCGGCATCGGTCGATGCCACGGGTGCGGCGGCGCTGGGTGGGGATTGGGATTTGGAATCTTCCGTGGGCGCGCTCGATTATCCCGCCTTGGTTTTGCCTTATGGCGGACTGCTGGGATTGTCGGTAACGCCCAATACGCCGTCTTATCCTGATCACACACTGGGAGAATTCAGAAACGATTGGGCTTTTGCGGTCATCAAAGCCGATGGCTCGGTATTCACCTGGGGGCCTGCCGGCTATGGCGGCAATGGCAGTCATCTGCCGGCGGGACTCAATGGCACTGTCGATGTAACCCAGATATTTTCATCGGAACGGGCGTTTGCGGCGTTGCGCGCTGACGGTTCGGTGGTGACTTGGGGCAACAAGGATTATGGCGGTGATAGCAGCGCCGTGGCCGACCAACTCAAAGGAACCATCGACGTTATCCAGATTTATTCGGCGGGTTGGGCCTTTGCGGCGTTGCGCGCTGACGGTTCGGTGGTGACTTGGGGCAGAAACGGCGAAGGCGGTGCCTCGGTGGCAAGTCAAATCGATGGCAGCATCGAAGTTACGCAAATTTTTTCGACCTACGGCGCGTTTGCCGCACTGCGCGCCAATGGTTCGGTGGTGACGTGGAATATCAATCTTCCCTCTTGGGCGGGCGGCGCTCATTTTGGCGGGGATAGCAGCGCGGTGGCGGACCAGATTAATGGGGCTATCGATGTCACGCAGATTTATTCAACGTGCTCTTCCTTTGCCGCGTTGCGATCAGATGGCTCGGTGGTGACTTGGGGAGATGGCGCGTCTGGCGGGGATAGCAGTGCAGTGGCTGACCGAATCAATGGCGCTATTGATGTTACGCAGATTTTTTCAACACGTAGTGCCTTTGCTGCATTGCGGTCGGATGGTTCGGTGGTGACCTGGGGAGGTCCTGGCGGCGACAGCAGCGCGGTGGTTAACCAGATCAATGGCAGCACCGATGTCGCGCAAATCTATTCGACAAATGGTGCCTTTGCCGCATTGCGAGCCGATGGCTCGGTGGTGACCTGGGGAGATAGCTATTCTGGCGGCGACAGCAGCGCGGTGGCTGACCAGATCAATGGTGCAATCGATGTAACCCGGATTGTCTCAGCAAACGAAGCCTTTGCGGCGTTGCGGGCCGATGGCTCGGTGGTGACTTGGGGGGGCGCCACTGATTGGTGGGACGGGAATGGTGCCGCCAGCAGTGACAGCAGCGCGGTAGCTGACCAGATCAATGGCGCCATTGATGTCACGCAGATTTTCTCGACCTATGATGCCTTTGCCGCCTTACGCACCGATGGCTCAGTGGTCACTTGGGGAGGGTATCCTTTATTTGGTGCTGACAGCAGCGCGGTCGCTGATCAACTCAATGGAGATATCGATGTCACCCAGATTTTCTCGACAGGATACGCCTTTGCTGCGTTGCGCGCCGATGGTTCGGTGGTTACCTGGGGCAGCGCTTTTGACAGCAATGGTGGCTACATTCCGGTCGACAGTAATGCGGACACCAGCCAACTTCGCTCCGGCGTAGTCAGCTTCGCCAACATCTATACCGACGATGTCTACCGTGCGGATGATCTCCCCACCAATCACGTCCCCACCGGCAATGTCATCATTAGCGGTACGCCCGCACAAGGTCA
>SCQD01000239.1 GCA_004299145.1 Methylococcaceae bacterium
CACGCTTTTTCACCCGACGGCAAAGCCCTGGCGGCGGGCGCCGGCGATCTGTGGTTCGGTCCCAAGCCGGAACTGATCCAGGGACTCACGCCCGGCAGCTACGGTTATCTGACGTTTTTGCACGAACTGGGACACGCGCTGGGCCTGATACATCCCCACGATGCCGCTCCTGCCTATGCGGCTGACGCCGGGGCCGACAGTCTCAAATACTCCGTCATGAGTTACCGCGATTATGCCGGTGACGACCTGGGCGGCTACAACAGCGGCTATTACCCCACCAGCCCCATGCTCAACGACGTCGCCGCCCTGCAATACCTGTATGGCGCCAACGCCGGTTTCAACGCGGGCGACAACAGTTATTCGTGGGCGCCGGAAAAATCGGTGTATGAAACCCTTTGGGACAGCGGCGGCATCGATACCATCGACGCCTCCAGTCAACGGCTGGAGGTGAAAATCGACCTGAATGCCGCGCAATGGTCGGAAATCGGCGCTCCTTTCAACAATGGCCAGGGCTTTGTGCGCGACTGTCTGACCATTGCGCGCGGCGTGGTGATCGAAAACGCCAAAGGTTCCCGGCTGGACGACGTGCTGATCGGCAACGCCGCCGCCAACACCTTGACCGGCAACGGCGGCAACGATGCCTTGCAGGGCGGCGGCGGCGCGGATACCGCCGTTTACAGCGGCAGCCTCAATCAATACAGCATCGCCCTGCTCGACGTCGCCAGCCAGACGCTGACCATCAAAGACAACAATCCGACCAACGGCGACGACGGCATGGACACGCTGAGCGGCGTGGAAAAGCTGCAATTCGCCGACAAAACCATCACGGTGGCCTCGCTGATTCCGGCCGTCAACATCGGTGATGTCACGGTCAAGGAAGGCCAGGGCGGCCAGTTGGCGGTCAATGTGCCGGTGACGCTGACGGCAAAATCCAACCAGACCGTCACCGTCAGCTTTACCACCCAGGACGCCGGCGCCGTCGCCGGCTCGGATTATGCCGCGCAAAAAGGCACGCTGACTTTTGCCCCCGGCGAAACGCAAAAAAACATTCAGATTCCGGTGAAGGGAGATACCGTGGTCGAAACGGACGAAGCGCTGAAAATCTCCCTCAAAGACGCAGTCAATGCCCTGCTCGGCGATAAGGAAGCCACGGTGACGCTGCAAAACGACGATCAGCCCGCCCTGAGCATCGCTGCGCTCAGCGTCGCCGAAAACCTCGCCGGCGGCGTGGTGACGCTCAGCGTGCAACTGACCAGCGCCAGTCAGGATACCATCACAGTCGACTACGGCACGCTGGACGGCAGCGCCAAGGCCGGCAGCGACTATAAAACAAGCAGCGGCACGCTGACGTTCGCTCCCGGTGAAACGCAAGCCATCATCAGCGTGCCCATCAGCGACGATGCGCTGGTGGAAAGCGACGAAGCGTTCGGCGTGCGCCTCAGCAACCCGCTTAACGCCGTGCTCGGCACGCCCGCCACGGCCACCGTCACGATTCAGAACGACGACGCTTATTTGTTTTCAATCGGCGGCAACCTCGCTTTTCCCGAAAGCGACGCGGTGGCCGTGATCACCGTTAAGCTCTCGCAAGCCGCCCCCGACTTTCTGTATGTGGACTATAAAACCCAGGCCGTTACCGCCACGGCGGGTGACGATTACACGGAAAGC
>SCQD01000348.1 GCA_004299145.1 Methylococcaceae bacterium
GTGCCGCCATTGTCCGCCACCGTGAACGTCAGGTTGCCGGTGCCGTTGGCGTCGGCCACGGTTTTGTACTTGAGACCCTGCAACTCGCTCGCGGTCACCGTATCGTTGGCGTTGACCTGGTTGCCGTTGGCCTTGTAGAGGGTGACGAAGGAGGGAATGGCCGTGATGGTGTAGGTGGTCAGGGTCTGGCCGGATTCGTCCGTGCCGCCGCCGGGGCCGTAGGTCACAGCGCTCAAGCCAAGAGAGGCCGCCGTGGCGTTGGCGCTGTCCTCGTTGACCGCCGAGAAGCTCAGGCTGCCGGCAGTGAGCGCCGGAGCGTCGTTGACCGGCGTAACCGTCAGGCTGGCGCTGTCGCTGGCGACGGAAAAAGCGTTCGGCCGTGTCACATTATCGATGCTAATGACCTGCAGCCCCTGGCCGTCATACGCCACATAGGCATAGTTGCCGCTGACTGCCGCGACGTAGGCATTTCCGCTGGTCCCGCTGGTGTCGTAGGTGCCGGCCAGACTGGGATAGGCCGGATCGCTGATGTCGATGACCTGCAGCCCGGGGGCATAATCCCCCACATAGGCAAAGTTGCCGCTGATCGCCACGCCCCGGGAGTCCCCGCTGGTGTCGTAGGTGCCCACCAGGGTCGGGCTGGCGGGGTTGCTGATGTCGATGATCCGCAGCCCGGCGCTGTAATCCGCCACATAGGCATAGTTGCCGCTGACCGCCACGCCCCGGGCATTCCCGCTGGTGTCGTAGGTGCCCGCCAGGATCGGGCTAGCAGGGTTGCTGATATTGATGACCTGCAGCCCGGAGGTGTCATCCGCCACATAGGCATAGCTGCCGCTGATCGCCACGTCATAGGCTATCCCGCTGGTGTCGTAGCTTCCCATCTGGTTGGGGCTGGAGGGGGTGCTGATGTCGATGACCTGCAGCCCGCCGGCATCAGCACCCGCCACATAGGCATAGCTGCCGCTGACCGCCACGCCCCGGGCACTCCCGCTGGTGTTTAAGATGCCCGCCTGAAACAGGCTGGCGGGGGTGCTGATATTGATGACCCGCAGCCCGTCTGAAGCATCCCCCACATAGGCATAGTTGCCGCTGACCGCCACGCCCCCGGCACTCCAGGTGTCGTAGCTGCCCTCCAGGGTGGGACTGGCGGGGGTGCTGATATTGATGACCTGCAGCCCGGCGCTGTTATCCGCCACATAGGCATAGTTGCCGCTGATCGCCACGTCCAGGGAATTCCCGCTGGTGTTGTAGCTGCCCGCCAGGCTGAGCGTGACCGTGGCGCCGGTCGCCACTCCCCCAGCGCCGTTGGCGTAGCCGCCGGTGCGGTCCCAGGCCTTGAAGGTGAACGCGTCGCCGAGGGTGCCGCTGTAGTTGGCGGCCGGCACAAAGTAGAGCCGGGTGTCGCTGTCGGCGTAGAGCACCCGCGCACTGCTCGGCGATACGGCGCCCACTTGGGCCCAGGTGCTGCCGCCGTTGATGGAGTAGTAGAGCGTGCCGTTGGCGTTCACCCCCGTGATGGCGAGCCCTAGGCCACTGCCGTCGGCGTCGCTGACGTTGCTGGCTCCGACCAGCGCACTGACCAGCGTGCCCACCGCCCCGCTCGGGGCGCCGGCATCCTCGGCCAGGGTCCCCAGCATCACTACCGTATCGCTCAGTACCGGCGATTCATTCACGGCGTTCACGGTGATGCTGAGGTTCTGGGTCAGCGTATCGACGCCGCCGTTGCTGGTGCCGCCATTGTCCGCCACCGTGAACGTCAGGTTGCCGGTGCCGTTGGCGTCGGCCACGGTTTTGTACTTGAGACCCTGCAACTCGCTCGCGGTCACCGTATCGTTG
>SCQD01000240.1 GCA_004299145.1 Methylococcaceae bacterium
GCACCTGGGACGGCATGTTGGCGGCGCCATTGAGCTTGACGGACATCGTGCTGGGCGAAATTTTCTGGATGGGCACCAAAAGCCTGATCAGCAACAGCGCCATTCTGGCGGTGGTCGCTGCTTTGGGCTTGGTGCCGGATTGGCAGGCTTTGTGGGTACTGCCGGTGGCTTTGCTCACCGGCTTGTGCTTCGGCAGCATGGCGCTGCTGGTGACCTCTTATTCGCGTAGTTACGAGTTTTTTGTGTACTACGCCACCCTGCTGGCCACCCCCATGATCATGCTCAGCGGCGTGTTTTTTCCGCAGAGCAGCCTGCCGCCGCTGGTGCAGCAGGCGATGCTGTGGCTGCCTTTGTCCCACATCGTAATAGTGGTGCGAGGGCTGATGACGGGCACGCTGGAATGGCCGGGCGAGACGCTGCTGCACTTGGCTGTGCCGGCGGCTTATGGCGCGACGGCGGCCATCATCGCGTCCCTGCGTCTGCATAAGCGTTTGTTGCAATAACGCTTATTTTTCGATTTTCAGCAATTCCACTTCAAAAATCAGCGTGGCGTTCGGGCCGATGGACGGGCGGGAACCGCGCGCGCCGTAAGCCAGATTGGCCGGCAGGAACAAGCGGTATTTGGAGCCTTCCGGCATCAGCTGCAAGCCTTCGGTCCAACCCGCGATCACGTGGTTCAATGGAAAGGTGGCGGGCGTGCCGCGACCGTAGGAGCTGTCGAACTCATTGCCGTCCAGCGTCGTGCCGCGATAGTGCACGGTGACGCTGTCGGTGGCCGACGGTTTGGCGCCTGCGCCTTGGGTCAGTACCTCATATTGCAACCCGGTCGCCGTCGTGACGATACCGGGTTTTTTACCGTTGGCGGCAAGAAAAGCCTCGCCTTCTTGTTGATTTTCCTCGGCGGATTTGGCATTGGCATTGGCGAATGAAAACATGACGACTCCGAAAATAAGCGCGAACACTGCAAGGATAAGCTGGTATTTATTCATGGCACGATCTGTTTAACGGAGCCTTCAATTTTCCGCCCCGGGTTTTGCCACGGTGCAGGAGTCTTGCGCGTAAGCCAGCGCTGCTTGCAACTCCTTTTTCAGATTGCGCGATTGCGGCGCGTCACGCACCGAACCGCCTCTATCACCCGTCAGGCCGCCCATATTGGCGAAAGTCTGCGCTTCGACGTAGGCATCGTAACGCATTTTTTCCGCCAGCTTGTCGATGCCGCAGGTGCAGGCATAGAGATTATTGAAATTCTGTCCGCCTTTTTTCTGCATGCACTGCATGACGTATTCCACCCGGGCCAGGGTGGGGAAGTCGTTTTGCGCCAGGGTGTCCGTGGCCGGCAGTGGCGTGGCGGCAGGCTGAGCCGCACAACCGGCCAGCACAGCGCTCAGCAGGGCGATGGTCGAAATCGGCGTTAAATGGGGGTGTTTGCTCATCGTTGGTACATTTCCTTCATCAGTTGAGAGGGCTTGGCATCTTAGACCAGTCGGCAATTATCGCGCAATGACGGCGGCGGGGCACGCAGGACTTGAGCTTCCGTGCAGCGCGTCCCATGCTATAGGTTTTCCCATCACCACCATTACCGCCATGCGTATTTCAGGAAACCTCAGTCATTCCGCTTCGCGGCGGCTTTCCCGCCTCCATGTAAATTTCCCTTTGTCCGCCCACTCTGAAATCAGCGCCGACGAGGCCGTTGCGCACTATGTGCGCGACGTGCTGCGTCTGCGCAAAGGCGATGCCGTTTGCCTGTTCGATGGGCAGGGCGGGGAGTATGAGGGATTGGTGCTGGAAGTCAGCCGTCACTCGGTCAGGTTGGACGTGGGGGTGCGGCGCGAGCGCGACAGCGAATCGCCGCTGCACACCGAATTGGGGCTGGGCATTTCCCGCGGGGAGCGTATGGATTACGCCGTGCAAAAAGCCGTGGAGCTGGGGGCGTCGCGCATCGTGCCGTTGAGCACGGAACACGCCGTGGTGCGCTTGAGCGGTGACAAGCGCGCGCAAAGACGCCTGCACTGGCAAAAAATCGCCATTGCCGCTTGCGAACAAAGTGGCCGTTGCCGGGTGCCGGAAATAGCGGAACCGATGGACCTGTCTGTTTGGCTGGCGCAGCAAAGCGGTCTGCGGCTGTACTGCGATCCGCGCGCCGCCCAGGGATTGCTGCAATTGGCGCCGCCCGGCGATCAGCGGGTTACCCTGCTGTCCGGTCCCGAGGGCGGGTTTTCCGGGGACGAACGCAGTTTGGCGCAAGGCAGTGGCTTTTTACCGGTAAAGCTGGGGCCGCGGGTGTTGCGTACCGAAACCGCCGCGTTGACCATCCTGGCTGCCGTGCAAATGCTGTGGGGGGATTTGGGGTAGAATGCGCCGCCTGTTCATCAAGTGACCAGTCATGCAAACCATCACGCTTTCCTCCAGCCATCCTTTATTGCAAGCCAAACCGCTGCTGAGCAATATCCCTTTGCCGCCGCACCCGGAAGTGCTGCGCAAAGTGTTGGATGAATACCGCCGACCCGCTCCCGACCTTATGCGCATCGCCAACCTGGTGGGGGCCGACGTGTGCCTGTCCGGCGCAGTCATACAGGCGGTCAATTCGCCGCTGTATGGTTTGCGCAGCGCCGTCACCTCCATCCTGCAAGCGATCAACCTGCTGGGCTTGCGCCGTCTGCTGCTGCTGGTGCGCGCCGTGGCGTTGCGCAACGGCTTCGGACAGGGCGGTGAATGCGAACGCTTTTGGCATTCCGCCAACGAAATGGCGCAGACCAGCCTGCTGTTGGCGGAGCGGCTGGGCTATGAGGAAAAAGAGGAACTCTACACCCTGACCTTGTCGCACGACTGCGGCTTGCTGTTGATGATGCAGCACTTCCCGGATTACAAAACGCGGCTCATACAGTCCAACGCGGCGCCCACGCTGCCGCTAACCGCCTGGGAAGACGAGTACTACGGCCTCAACCATACCGACCTGGGTTTTCTGATTTGCACGTCCTGGTTTCTACCGCCGGCTTTGTGCCACGTGGTCGCGTTTCACCATAAACCGTTCAGCGAAACCCGCCATGGCCGCCGGGTGGTGGAGAAAGTGGTGACGTTGTTGGCGCTGCTCAAAATGGTGCGCCACGTGTATGCCCGCCACCGGCACTTGACGCGGGGCGATTTGGCCGACGATCCCGAATGGGCGCAGGACAGTGCCGGCGTGTTGCTGCATCTGGGGCTGAGCGAGCCCGATTTTCTTAATTTGCGCGACGAGTTGCTGGATCATCTGGAACACGCTGTTCATGATGAAGGTTGATGCTTGATTTCGATCTGGCGCCTACCGCTACCCGAGGGACCGGACGATGCCGGTTTATTGACCCTGCTGGACGCCGCCGAGCGGCAGCGCGCGGCGCGCTATCTGAACGCACCGGCCCGGCGCCGGTTTTTGCTGTGCCGCGCCGCATTGCGCTTACTGCTGGCGCGGCAGTTGAGCCTGCCTCCCCTCATGCTCCAATTACACGTTAACGACTATGGCAAGCCTTATTTGGCCGAGCCGGTCGCGGACCTTGCCTTTAACCTGACTCACAGTGATGAACTGGGCCTGATCGCGATATCGCGGGCAGGGCCGGTGGGCGTCGACGTGGAAAGCTGGCGCGATACGCGCCAAATGGACGCCATAGCCCAGCGCTGTTTTGCCGCGGCTGAATACCAGCGCTGGCAGGACTTGGCGCAAAGCGAACGCACTCCCGCATTTTTCAAGTTGTGGACGCGCAAGGAAGCTTTTGCCAAGGCCGTGGGGCGCGGCATCGCGCTGGGGTTGGAACACATCGAGTTCGGCCAGCGGGGTGAGTTGATCGCTGTTCCCCCCGATTGCGGACATGTCGGCGATTGGTGGGTCTGTGATCTGGACGTGGCTGAGGGCTATAGCGCCGCCGTGGCAACGGCCGGTGCCGACGCACGGGTGAAGATCGAGGATTTTGTCTGGGATGGGCGAGAGTTGGGCGTTTGACGTGCTGATGAGCTGACTGGCGGAAACACGGTTTGAGTGAGCAAGTATGACGGCGGTGCGCGTTTGGTGCCGATGCCGGGTTTGCCTTAGAATCGGTCAATACCTCAGCCGATGCCGGTGTTTATGAAATTTCCCTATTACGACATCAATGCCAAAGGCCGATTCGTGACGCTGTTCGGCCGCTTGGCTGGATGTGTGATTTAATTCAAACATGCTAACTACCCTGCAAATCCGCGACCTCGCCGTCGTCGCCGCTCTGGATCTGGAGCTGAAATCCGGCCTCAGCGTGCTGACCGGCGAAACCGGCGCCGGTAAATCCATCCTGCTGACTGCTTTGGGCTTGGCGCTGGGCGATAGAGCCGATTCCGGTTTTGTCCGCCCCGGCAGCCCGCGCGCCGAAGTTTGCGCCGAATTCGACTTGCGCCATGCCCCCGATATCCGCCAGTGGCTGGCGGAGCACGAGCTGGACGGCGAAGACAGCGCCCTGATCCGCCGCACCGTGGCTGCCGATGGCCGTTCCAAAGCCTATATCAACGACCGTCCTGTCACCCTGCAAGCCTTGCAGGAATTCGCCGGCAATCTGGTGGAGATTCACGGCCAGCATGCTCACGTCAAACTGCTGCAAAACAAGGAACAGCGCCGCCTGCTGGACGAAGCCGCCGGCAATGCTGCGTTGCTGTCGCAATTGGACGGCCATTACAAGCGCT
>SCQD01000241.1 GCA_004299145.1 Methylococcaceae bacterium
CGCAGCCAGATTGCGATCGCGGCTCTTCCACAGGTAACCCCACAGGATAGAGGCCGTTACGATTTCCAGCACGATTTCGATGTACAGGAAGTTCATCCAGTACGTTTCGAACTCCGGTGCAAATGCGTCCAAACCGGCTGACCAGCCGTAAACGCCTTCGTACCAGCGAACCCACATATAAAACACTGTGTAAATACCAAGAGCAAATGCCAGCCAGCCCTTGTCCAACAGGGGCTTGTCCTGAGCACCTGCAACCGAAATTGACGTTGCAGCCATGTTATTACCTCACTAGATGACGACTTTTCAAGCTTGCAATACCCAAAACAGGCATCACACTCTTTGTGTTTTCTTCCCTTTACCCACTCCAGCCATGCACTTAGCGTGTATGACAAAGAGACCTGTCCCTTATGGTTGCTGCGCAGTCTATCACTTCACTTTGCCTTGTCAATAGAACTTCTGCAGCGCCAGGCCAGCTTTCTTGCTCCTGATTTTTAAGCGACGTGCCGGCCAATGTCGGCAACTTGTATTTCTTGCTTTTCTTCACCACACTACCGCGACAAAGCGCATTGGCGCACCAATAAAACACTTCGAAAAAAGTTAATTTGAGGCTCAGGTAGATGAAAATTAATCTTCCCGTAACAGACCGCGAAATCAGACTGAGCGATGACACACAGATCATCTCGACTACCGACCTTAAGGGCATCATCACGTATGCCGACGACGATTTCGTACGAATCGCGCAGTTCAGCAAGGACGAACTGCTCAACAAAAACCATAACATCGTCCGCCACCCGGACATGCCGCCCGAAGCGTTTGCCGATCTTTGGTCCACGCTGAAAGCTGGCCATGCCTGGATGGGCATCGTAAAAAATCGCGCCAAAAACGGCGACTACTATTGGGTCGATGCTTTTGTCACCCCAATGACCGACTGCGATCAGACTGTCGGCTATGAATCTGTGCGCGTCAAACCCAAACAGGAATACGTAGACCGCGCCGCGCCACTGTACAAAGCCATTCTCGACAAAAAAGTGACCCGCCTCCCCAACTACGGGAGCACCACCCTGCAATTTTTCAAAGGATATCTGGCCATACTGCTCCCCTGTTTGGCGGTTACCGGCTGGATCGGCAATCTGTTGCATAATCCATCGTTTTACGCTACCGCCGCTGTGGCGCTGGGCCTCGCCTGGCTGGTTTCCGCTCAAATGAGCCGCCCGTTGGCCAAAGCGGCCAGCCTAACCAAGCACATCATCGACAACACCGTGGCGAGATTGGTTTATACCGGTCGCAATGACGACATCGGTCAGATCGAAACCGCCGTGCTTGCGCTGCAAGCGCGCTTGCGCACGGTCATGCGGCGTTTCGACGAAAGCGCCGAACATCTGGCCGATATGGCGCAAAATACCGCCGAAACTGCGGCGGTCACCAGTCTGGACCTGGAAAGTCAACAATCCTCCGTCGACATGATGGCCGCAGCCATCGATGAAATGACCAGCGCGGTGCAAAGCGTGGCCGAAAATGCTTCCGCCGCCGCCTCTGCCGCCGAATCCTCCACCGCGATGGCCTACAACGGTCGCAGCGCGGTAACCGGCACTACCGATGCCATTGAAAATCTTGCCAAAGCCGTCGAAAACGCCGCCAATGCGATCCACCAATTGGAGCAGGAAAGCAAAAATATCGACGTAGTCGTCAGCGTAATCCGCGACATCGCCGAACAAACCAATCTGCTGGCGCTGAATGCGGCTATCGAAGCGGCGCGCGCGGGTGAACAAGGACGCGGCTTTGCCGTGGTGGCGGACGAAGTACGCAAGCTGGCCTCCAGCACGCAAAACTCGACGCATGAAATCCAGAAAATCGTGGAAATCCTGCAAATCGGCGCGCGCCAAGCCGCAGCAGCCATGGAAAAAGGCCGTGAACAAGCCAACCACAGCGTACAACAGGCGGGCTTGGCCGATACCACGCTGTCGGAAATTTCCCAGGCAGTCGATCGCATCAAAGACATGAGCGTTCAGGTCGCCAGCGCCGTCGAAGAACAAACCTGCGTCACGGGTGAAATTAAGCGCAACATCAGCAACATCAGCGGCGCAACGCGCCGCGTCGCCGATGAAGCGGAGCGCACTGCGCGCACCAGCCAGGAACTGTTAAATCTAGCCATGGATCTGAAAAACATGGTCAGACGTTTCCGGCTGAAATAACGGCATTGTACTTCGACTGATCCTCGCCATTTGATTAACCATGCCCGCCCCCATTACCGCTTGCGCTGGCTGAAATTCATCAGCCTGGCCTCCGTAGCGCTTTTGCTCAGCGGATGCGTGTACTTGCGTCTGCTGGAAACCAAAAACCAAATTGCCGATTTTGACCACAATTTCCGTGTCGACACCGGCAATCATTTCACCGTGCACTTCCTGCGTCCTACGCTGCTCAGCGATGACTTCACCAACCTATCGGGCATTGAACCCACCACCCACCAAGTCCAGGAGACCAGTCAAAGTAACATTTACACATTCCAAAAAATCGACGTAAACGACAACGTAGTCGACGCCCCTGCTGGAAATCTGATTTTTAAACTCACCTTCGACGAACACGATCGCTTAACGAGCTGGGATTTTTCGCCGGCATTTCTGATCATGGCCCCCGCCGCTTTTCTCGAAGCCTCCATCCGCTCATTAGGCAGCGCCACTATCGATCAAGGAAAACATCGCGTCAGTGCAGATTCGGACTCCCTAGACAAAGTCGCCGCACAATTACCACCGCGCAGCAGCATCGTTGCGGCCTTGGGCGAACCCGTGGAGATCGCTCACCGCCAAAACAGCCTGCGCTACATCTATCGCTTTCGCCTCGATGGCCGCGCCGTGGACGAAAGCCACGAAAAAAACCGCTATGCCGAAGCCAAGCTCGACTTCGACAAACAGACCGACCGGTTGCAAAAAATGTCCAGCCGCTTTGCCGGGCTGAAAATCGCCATCAATTATCGCCGTCTGGCGCAAGCCGAATAAGCACCATCCTCCCTGGGAGCAGTCCCATGCCGGCTTGCATTACAATGGATCGAATTTACCGCACACCCAGCCACATTACGCCATGAAACACTACTTTCTCATCACCGCGTTGCTGGCGCTGTCATGCGCCGGTTGCGGCCAAAAAGGCCCGCTGTATCTGCCATCCGAATCGGGCAACACCTCCCAGCCTCCCGCAGCCCCCAAACAACCACCCATCAAAGGCGCTACGCCGCAAGGACAGTATTGAATGGATGCCCTGCACTTTCCTGACTTAGCCATACCGCCGCGCGGCGGCGTCCATTATCGGAATCATCAGCTTTATACGGAAAACGTCGCTCTAGGCGCCGTCGCCGAACGTTACGGCACGCCGTGTTACGTCTATTCCCGCGCCGCACTGGAACAAGCCTGGCTCGATTATGACCAAGGGTTCGCCAACCATCCCCACCTGATCTGCTACGCGGTCAAGGCCAATTCCAACCTGGCCCTGCTCAACCTGCTGGCACGCCTGGGCTCCGGCTTCGACATCGTTTCCCTGGGCGAACTGGAGCGGGTACTGGCAGCCGGCGGCGACCCGCGCAAAATCGTGTTTTCCGGGGTCGGCAAGCGCGAGGATGAATTGCGCCGCGCTCTGTCGGTCGGCATCCGCTGCTTCAACGTGGAAACCCCGGACGAACTGGACCGGCTGGACCGCCTCGCCGGTGAACTGGGTTGCAAGGCGCCGGTATCCCTGCGCGTCAACCCCAACGTGGATGCCAAAACCCATCCTTACATCGCCACCGGCCTCAGAGAAAACAAATTCGGCATTCCCATCGACCAGGCACTGGCCTATTACCAGCACGCCGCCGGCCTGCCCCACCTGACCATCACCGGCATCGACTGCCACATCGGCTCACAAATCACCCAGGCCACGCCGTTCCAGGATGCCCTGGATTTGATCCTGGAACTCGCCCAGCGCCTGCAACAAAGCGGCATCGCCATCCGGCACCTGGACTTGGGCGGCGGCCTGGGGATTTGCTACCGTGATGAAACACCACCCTCTCCAGCTACTTATATTGCCGAATTGCTCGGCAAACTGGGCAGTGCGCCTTATGAAGTCCTGCTGGAACCGGGACGATCCATCGTCGGCAACGCGGGCGTATTGCTCACCCGGGTGGAATACCTGAAAAACACCCCGGACAAGCACTTCGCCATCGTGGACGCCGCCATGAACGACCTGCTGCGCCCGGCCTTGTACAACGCCTGGCAAAACATCGTGCCGGTTCAAGAAAACGCCGAAGCACAGGAAGACAGCTACGACGTGGTAGGACCAGTGTGCGAAACCGGCGATTTTCTCGGCAAAGCACGCAAGCTGCGTATCCAGGCAGGCGACCTGCTGGCCGTCTGCTCGGCCGGTGCTTACGGATTCAGCATGAGCTCCAACTACAACTCCCGCCCGCGCCCGGCCGAAGTTCTGGTGGACGGTGAACGCCTGCACCTGATCCGCGAACGGGAAACGCTGGCCAGCTTGTGGCAAGGCGAACACCTGCTGGAGCGCTGACGTGATGCTGCGCTTTACCAAAATGCACGGCCTGGGCAACGACTTCGTGGTGCTGGACGCCATCCAGCAGACCGTCGAGCTGACGCCCGCACAATTGCAAAAGCTGGCCGACCGCCATTTCGGCATAGGCTGCGACCAAATCCTGCTGGTACAAGCCCCCATCAAACCCGACGCCCACTTCCACTACCGTATTTTCAATGCGGACGGCGGCGAAGTCGCCCAGTGCGGCAACGGCGCGCGCTGTTTCGCCCGTTTTGTGCGCGAAAAAAACCTCTGTCTGGACGATGAAATCCGCGTGGACACCCGCGCCGGACGCTTGATACTACGCCACCGCCCGGACAACCAAGTCACCGTGGACATGGGCCTACCGCGCTTTCAGCCCAGCGAAATACCGCTGTCGGCAGAGCAGGAAAGTCTCTGGTACACCGTCACCGTGGACGGCACCCTCCACCGCTTCGGCGCCGTATCTTTGGGCAACCCGCACGCCGTGCTGCCAGTGGAAAACATCGACGCCGCACCGGTCGACACGCTGGGTCCGTGCCTGGAAAGCCACCGCCTGTTCCCCCAGCGCGCCAATATCGGCTTCATGCAAAAAATGGACGAGCACTACATCCGCCTGCGCGTATTCGAACGTGGTAGCGGTGAAACCCTGGCCTGCGGCAGCGGCGCCTGTGCCGCCGCCGTGGTCGGAATGGCACAAGGCCTGTTGCAATCGCCGGTGCGCGTGGCACTCCCCGGCGGCAACCTCGACATCGAATGGCAAGGGCGCGGCTCTCCGGTACTGATGAGTGGCCCCGCCGTCAGCGTTTTTGAAGGAGTGATCGAACTATGAACAACGCCGCCCCCATCCGCGAAGCCGACGTCGTCGCCTATTTGCAGGAGCATCGGGATTTTTTCGGCGCACAGCCCCATTTACTGGAAAAGCTCTACATCCCCCACGCCAGCGGCGGCGCCGTATCGCTGGTGGAAAAACAAATGGCGCTGATGCGCGAGAGCTACAGCCGCTTGCAACGGCAAATGGACGAACTGCTGGACATCGCCAGAGACAACGACAAACTGTTCCAGCGCCTGCACCAGTTCACCCTGGCCATGCTGGACGCCGACGATTTTGCCGGCGCGCTGGCATCCCTGGACCACATTCTGCACCAATGCTTCGAAGCCGATTTCGTCGCGGTACGCCTGTTCATGGGAAATTCCATCGACGACCCGCATGTTCCGTCCGGCATCTTCCTGGCACCGGACGCGGCAACGCCTTACGCCGACACCCTGGCACGCCAAAAACCGCTGTTCGGCGCGCTCGACGAAACCCAGCGCCGCTTGCTGTTCGGTACCGACGCCGACCAAGTAGCCTCCTGTGCCGTCATCCCCTTGCTGCACAGCAATCGACAAGGCCTGCTGGGTATCGGCAGCCGCAACGCACAGCGCTATCACCCGGCCATGGACGGCCTGGTGCTGGGCCGTCTCGGTGAGATCGTCGCGGCACGCCTGGCGGCCTTGCTGCCGGCCGACGGCTGATGAACGAAGCAGCCCTGCAGCAACTAACCGACTTCCTCGACCACTTAAGCCACGTCAAACGCGCATCCCCACTCACCGTCCAAAGCTACGCCCGCGACCTGGAAGCGTTCTGCGAGTTTTGTACCCAGCAAAAAATCGAGGCCTGGGCCGAAGTAGCCCCGCACCAAGTCCGCCAACACATTGCCGCGCGCCGCACCAAAAAACGCGGCGCGCGCAGCCTGACGCGGGAACTGTCGGCGCTGCGCAGTTTTTTCAACTATCTGCTGCACCAGCGCGCCGTGGCACAAAACCCGGCCAAAGGCATCCGTGCACCCAAAAGCGGCCGCACCCTGCCCCATACCCTGGACCTGGACGAACTCGCCAGCCTGCTGGAAAAACCGACCGAAAAAAGCCTGGAAATCCGCGATCTGGCCATGTGGGAGCTGTTTTACTCCTCGGGCCTGCGCCTCGGCGAACTGGTGGCGCTGGATCTGGGCGACATCGAATGGAGCGAAGAAATGGTGCACATACGCCACGGCAAAGGCGACAAAGCCCGGCTGATTCCGATGGGGCGCTACGCCAAAACCGCTTTGGAGCGCTGGTTGACCATCCGCCCTACATTCGCCGCCGCCGACGCAACCGCCCTGTTCGTCAGCCAACGCGGTTCCCGGCTGGCACCGCGCACCGTACAAGCGCGGCTGGAGAATTGGGCGGAACAATGTGGCTTCGACAAAAATCTGCACCCGCACATGCTGCGCCACTCGTTTGCCAGCCACCTGCTGGAATCCAGCAGCGACCTGCGCGCCGTACAAGAGCTGCTGGGACACAGCGACATCAAAACCACGCAAATCTACACCCACCTGGATTTCCAACACCTGGCCACCGTGTACGACCGCAGCCATCCGCGCGCCAAAAAGCGCACCGGCGAGGAAAATACATGACATTGCGTTATAAATTGACGCGATGTCAATTTCCGTGTTTAAATCCGCTCCGTTACCGTAAAAACCCCCGCATCCCGGTCATCCATCCCTTGCCGCAGAGGTCAGTCTCATGTCTCATTCGACGCTGGTCCGTTCATTGGCCGTGTTTTCCTGCCTGGTTTGTCTTTATGAACCGGTGTGGGCGGAAACCACCAGCGGCGCGTTTTCCAACCACACACTGGTGGTGCTGGACTTGGAAATGACCGGCGATCTTGGCGACAGCAGCCGCAACGCGGAATGGGAAGAGCGGCGCATCCTCGCCAGCACAGCCTTGCGCACAGCGCTCGATAACCGGCATGCATACGCCGTCGCAGACCAGGCCGCCACCTTACGGGCCATCGATGCCTCAGGGGCCACGCCACCGTTCCACGCCTGCAACGGCTGCGAGCTGGACGTCGCCCGGAGCGCGCACGCCCGCTATGTTTTGGTCGGCTGGGTTTCCCGTGTGAGCAATCTGGTGCTATCGTTGAACCTTGAAATCAAAGACACCGCCGACGGGCGCACCGTATTGCGCAAAGGCTTGGATTTTCGCGGCGACAACGATAAAGGCTGGCTCAAAGCCATCGACTATTTCGTGAAAAACTTCCAGTAACACCGGTTACAGCAGACATCGAAAAATTATACGAAGGTGCATGATGATGAACTGGCGCAACAACAGCGAGCGTTACGGAGCGTTATCCATCGGGCTGCACTGGTTGATGCTGCTACTGCTTATAGCGGTATGTGCATGCATCGAACTGCGTGAGTTCTTCCCCAAAGGCAGCGATACCCGCGAGGCACTGAAAGCCTGGCACTTCATGCTGGGGTTATCGGTTTTTGTTCTGGTTTGGCTACGCTTGACGGCACGCATGACGGGACCTATTCCCCATATCACGCCGGAACCGCCGGCTTGGCAGGAGTTATCCGCCAAGCTTATGTATTTTGCGCTCTATGTATTCATGATCGGCATGCCGCTGGCCGGATGGTTGATGCTTAGCGCTGAAGGCAAGCCGATTCCATTCTTCGGTTTACATCTGCCACCGCTCACCGGTGAAAGCCCCCCCCTGGCGGAACTGGTCGAGGAAATACATGAAGCCGGCGGCGTTATCGGTTACCTCCTCGCCGGCCTACATGCCGCTGCTGCGCTGTATCATCACTACGTCGTCCGCGACAATACGCTCCGGCGCATGCTGCCCCATCGGGATTAAGCCGATTACACGCTTACCCCACCCCAACCCGGTTTCCAATTATCAACCCGCGACGTAAGCGTTCACGCCCCTGGGAGCGCGGCATTCCAGAAGCCTTATTATTCCGACTACCGGAGCTGTGCTGATTACCATACAGCGGGCGCCTGTGGTAAAGTTTATCAAAACACTGGGGAATTGATTGATGATCGTCGATGCCATCCTGCACGCCCGTTGGATTGTTCCGGTGGAACCCGACGGCGTGGTGCTGGAAAACCACGCCCTGGTGCTGGACGGCGGGCGCATCAAAGACCTGCTGCCGCACGGCGACGCCTTGCAGCGCTATCAAGCCGGCAGCGTGGAGCACTTCGACCGGCACGTATTGCTGCCCGGTCTGGTCAACGCCCACAGCCACGCCGCCATGACGCTGCTGCGCGGCCGTGCCGACGATTTACCGCTGATGAACTGGCTCAACGACCACATTTGGCCGTTGGAGCGGCAATGGATGGGGGTATCGTTCGTGCAGGACGGGGTGGACCTGGCCATGGCGGAAATGCTGCGCGGCGGCACCACCTGCTTCAACGACATGTATTTTTTCCCGGAAATAGCCGCCCGGCGCGTGCTGCACGCCGGCATGCGCGCCGCCATCGGCTTGATCCTCATCGACTTTCCCACCGCCTGGGCGGAAAACCCGGACGAATATTTCTCCAAAAACCTGGCACTGTTCGACGAAATCCGCCACGAACCCTTGCTGCAAACGACCTTTGCGCCGCACGCGCCCTACTCGGTATCCGATGGCCCGCTGCAACGGCTGCGTACCCTGGCCGCAGAACTCGATAAACCCGTCCACATGCACGTGCATGAAACCCGCGACGAAGTGAGGCAGAGCTTGCAGACCCACGGCATGCGGCCTTTGCAACGGCTGGAACAGCTGGAGCTGATCGGCCCGCAGTTTATCGCGGTGCACATGACCCAGCTCGACGACGCGGAAATCAGCCGCTATGCCGCGACCGGCGCGCACATGGTGCACTGTCCCGAATCCAATCTGAAACTGGCCAGCGGTTTTTGCCCGCTGGCCAAGCTGCTGGCCGCCGGCGTCAACGTCGCTCTCGGCACGGACGGGGCCGCCAGCAACAACGACCTGGACATGTTCGGCGAAATGCGCACGGCGGCTTTGCTGGCCAAAGGCGTGGCGAGTGACGCCGCTGCCGTTCCCGCCCATACCGCTTTGCGCATGGCGACGCTGAACGGCGCCAGGGCGCTGGGCCTGGAGCGGGAAATCGGCTCGCTGGAAGCCGGCAAATCCGCCGACCTCATCGCCGTGTCGCTGGACGAACTGGAAACCCGGCCGCTGTTCGATCCGGTTTCCCACCTGGTCTACGCCGCCAGCCGCCGGCAAGTCAGCGACGCCTGGGTGGCCGGTAAAAGGCTGCTGCGCCAACGGCAATTGACCACGCTGGACATCGACGGCATCCTGGCCCGCGCCGATCACTGGCAGGCCAAGCTGGCAGGGAAGCATTAAATTTTCCACACACTCATCACTTGACATCGTACCCGACAGCCATGACTAGCAGCGACAACGTCCACGCCCATGAAATCCATAAATTCGGCAGCCAGGCTGCGCGCTGGTGGGACCCGGACGGAGAATTCAAAACCTTGCACGCGGTCAATCCGCTGCGCTTGCAATACATCCAGCGCCACGCATCCTTGTCCGGCCAAAAAGTGGTGGACGTCGGCTGCGGCGGCGGCATTCTTTCCGAAGCTTTGGCGCGCCAGGGCGCGGATACGCTGGGCATAGACCTGGCGGAAGAATTGCTGGACATCGCTGATTTGCACGGCCTGGAATCGGGCGTACAAGTCGGTTACCGCAAAATCAGCGTCGAGGCGCTGGCGGCTGAACAGCCGGGATGCTTCGACCTGGTCACTTGCATGGAAATGCTGGAACACGTGCCCAACCCGGAGTCGGTGGTGCGCGCTTGCGCCACCCTGGTCAAGCCCGGCGGCGTGGTGTTCTTTTCCACCCTCAACAAAACCCTGAAAGCGTATCTGCTGGCCATCGTCGCGGCGGAATACGTGCTGCGCATGATCCCCAAAGGCACACACGAGTACGACACCTTCATTCCCCCGGCCCAGCTCGGCACTTACGCGCGCCACGCCGGCCTGGAGCTGCAGGGCATGGCCGGCATCGGCTACAACCCGCTGACCCGGGGCTTTTTTCTGTGCGATGACGTCAGCATCAATTACCTGGCGGTGTTCCGTAAGCCGCAATGAGACCGCGCCATGCCATCTGCAACGCGCTGGTTCCCAAGCTCCGCTTGGGAACCCATACCCACGAAGCTCCAGCTTCGTGTCTTGACGGGGCAGGAGCCCTGACACCGAACGGGAAATTTTGGAAGCAATAGATGTTCGTTTACTAGAGAAATCGTCCTTATGCTGACCATGAACGTAAGATGTAATGTGCCGCCGGAGCGGATTATTACGCTGCAATTGCCTGAGCAGGTGCGTCCAGGACCGCTTGATTTGGTTATGGTATTGGATATACCCAGCAATATTGCTGAAAAACAGGCAACGCAAGCGGAAGCATTAATGCGTTTGGCGGGTACTGTTCCCACATTTGCAATGATTGACGGCGTCGCTTATCAACAGAATCTAAGGGATGAATGGCCTTGAGATTTCTGATTGCATTGCGGCGAAAATATAGCCTTAAATTGCCCGATGCCGTAATAGCTGCCACCGCACTGGACTGGGGTTCTACCCTTTTGAGTAATGATGCTCGTCTGTCTCGCATTCAAGAATTGTCGATACGGTCATTAAAATTGATAACCGCTCAGGAGCAGTCTCCTCCCCGCCATGCCCCCCATTAATACCCTGTTGTTCGACCTGGACGGTACCCTGCTCGACACGGCCCCCGATCTGGTAGCCGCCGTCAATCAGGTGTTGCTGCATGAAGACCGCCCGGCGCTGCCGCTGGCGCAACTGCGCCCCTTTGTATCCGGTGGCGCGTCCGTGCTGTTGCGCCGCGCCTTCGGCGACGACCGGGAAAGCCCGCTGTTTCAACGGCGCTTGCAGCACATGCTGGATTATTACCTCGCCAACATCGCCGTCCACACCCGCTTGTTCGACGGCATGAGCGCCATTCTGGAATACCTGGAAAGCCAAAACATCCCTTGGGGCATCGTCACCAACAAACCCGGCTGGCTGACCAACCCCTTGCTGGATGCCTTGGGGCTGGCCGAGCGCAGCAGCTGCACCATCAGCGGCGACACAGTGGCGCAAAAAAAACCCCACCCGCTGCCCATGCTGGAAGCCTGTCGCCGCCTCGATCGCCCCCCCGAGCACTGCGTTTATGTGGGGGACGACAGCCGCGACATCCAGGCCGGCCGCGCGGCGGGCATGCTGACCCTGGCCGCCGTGTACGGCTATGTGCCGGAAGGCGATGATCCCCGCTGCTGGGGGGCCGATGGCCTGCTGCAAGCACCGGACGAGATACTGCCCTGGCTGGCGCAACGCGGAGCCGTGACATGACCCTGCAAGGCCGACACATTCTCGTCACCGGCGCCGGCGGCGCGCTGGGTTCCGCCGTGGCGCTGGCCTGCGCCGCCCAAGGCGCAAACCTCATCTTGCTGGGCCGGCGCCAGCAGCCGCTGGAAGTGCTGTACGACCGCATCGCCGCTGCGGGGTATGCCTTGCCGCATTTGTTTCCCTGCGATTTGAGCAAGCTGGATGAAGACCAGGCACAGACCCTGGCGCTTGCCATCACCCAGCAATTCGGCGGCCTGCACGGCGTCGTGCACTGCGCCGCCGATACCGGCGCGCTGGGGCCGATAGCGGACATTACCGGCAAAGACTGGCATCGCCTGCTGCACCTCAATTTGACCGCGCCGTTCCTGCTCACGCGCCCCTTGCTGCCGATGCTGGCCAGCCAGGATGACGCCGGCATCGTGTTCATCGACGACCCGGCCAGTCACGGCAAAGCCTATTGGGGCGCATACGGCGTCGCCAAAGCCGGGCTGGTGCAACTGGCGCAAACCCTGGCCGAAGAATGGACTGCGGGCGAACGTTTGCGCGTCGCCACGCTGGCGCCGGCGCCGTTTCGCTCTTCACTGCGGCAGCGCATATTTCCCGGCGAAAAACCGGCCAACCTGCCCGGCCCAGAGCCCATCGCCGCCTTCATCTGCCGCTGGCTGTCTCCACCAGGGCGCAGCTTGACGGCGCGCTGTTTTGGCCCTGCCGATTTCGATGCACCGGAGATCCCCCAGGAACCGGCTGCCGCCGGTTTATCAAGCCAACAACCGATTTCTTCCCCTGCTGCTGTAAGCGGGACTTCAGCTCCGAATCCTTAAGGCCACGATTTATGTACGGTAAAGAAACCCTGGTCCTGCAAAGGGACGTCAACGTCATTTACGTGCCGGACGGCACGCCGGACATTTTGACCCATGGTGAAATCGTCGTGCTGTACCAGGCGCTGGGCGGCAGTTACACGGTCACCACCACTACCGGCCGCATGGCGCGCATCGCCGCCGGCGATGCCGACGCCCTGGGCAAAGAACCGGAAATGCTGGAAACCCTCAGCGAAGGCGCTGATCCGGCCAGCGTGGAACGCAACGTCTGGGAAGTACTCAAGACCATTTACGACCCGGAAATTCCGGTCAACATCGTCGAGCTGGGTTTGGTATATCGCTGTGAAGTGGCGCCGGTGGCGGACGGCCTCAACGACGTCGCCATCACCATGACGCTGACCGCCCCCGGCTGCGGTATGGGACCGGTATTGCAGTTCGACGCCGAGCGCGCCATCCGCAAGCTGCCCGGCGTCGGCAAGGTGAACGTGGAAGTGGTATTCGACCCGCCCTGGTCGCGCGACATGATGTCGGACGCCGCCAAACTGGAATTGGGAATGTTGTAGGGCGGCGAGGCTGCCGCGGTTATGGATGCAGCCGGATTGGACGGCGCTATAGCGGCAGCCGACTTTACCGTATTTGCGGCTTAACCCTTTAAGCGGCTCAATAATTCCGCCACCCAGGCGCTACGCTTTTCCCGCTCCAAGACCTCGGCACGGGCGCGCATCAGCACCACGGTAAAGTAATAGCACTGGAACGCCAAAGCCATGAGCAGCAGCGGCCACAGCATGCTGGCGTGGATGGACGGCTTATCCAGCTTGGTCACCGTGGCGCCCTGGTGCAGGGTGTTCCACCACTCCACCGAGTAGTGGATGATGGGAATATTGACCACGCCGACCAGGATCAAAATGCCGCCGGCCCGGCCCGCCACGCGGGTGTCTTCGATGGCCGCAGTCAGCGCGATGTAGCCCAGGTACAAAAACAGCAGGATCAATTCCGAAGTCAGCCGGGCGTCCCACACCCACCAGGCGCCCCACATCGGTTTGCCCCACAGGCTGCCGGTCGCCAGGGCCAGAAAAGTGAACGACGCGCCCAGCGCCGCCGAGCTTTGCGCCATCACATCGGCCAGCTTGATGTTCCAGATCATGGCGATACCGCTGAGCACCGCCATGAACACGTATATGAACATGGACATCCAGGCGGCGGGCACGTGCACGAACATGATGCGGTAGCTCTCGCCCTGCTGGTAATCGGGCGGGGCGACGAACAAGCCCAGATAAAGACCGGCGAGCAGCAGCAAGACGGTCAGCGTACCCAGCCAGGGGATGAACTTGCCGGCGAGATCGTAGAAATATTTGGGGGAAGCGAGTTTATAAAAAAAGGACCACATGTCGATTGGCTATGGGGAAGGAAAGTATTCGAGTACTGCTAACTCAAGCTGATCCGCAACGCCGCCGCCACCGCCAGCGGCGCCAAGGTGAGGGCCAGCACCAGCAAAGCGGCCAGGAAGTATAACTGGCCTTCGATGGGCATGCCCGCGCCGGCGGCGGCCACGGCGTTGGTGGCGAAAATCAGTACGGGGATGTACAACGGCATGACCAGCAGGGTCAGCAACATGCCGCCCCGGCGCAAGCCCACCGTCAGTGCCACGCCGATGGCGCCGACCAGGCTCAACAGCGGCGTGCCCAGCACCAGGGTGGCCAGCAACGCCTGGATAGCGACCGGGGATAGATTAAGCTGCAACGCCAACAGCGGCGCCAGCAGCAGCAGCGGCAGGCCGGACACCAGCCAGTGCGCGAATATGCGCGCCAATACCAGCAAAGCCAGGGGATGGGGGCTGAGCAGCATTTGCTCCAAAGCGCCGTCGTCGAAGTCGGCGCGGAACAGGTTTTCCAGCGAAAACAGCGCGGCCAGCAAGGCTGCGATCCAGATCACGCCCGGCGCCACCACGCGCAGCAATTCCGGGTCGGGGCTGACGCCCAGCGGGTACAGCGTGACTATCATGGCGAAAAACAGCAAGGGATTCGCCAACTCGCCGCGGTGGCGGAAAGCCAGCAGCAAATCGCGGCGGAGCAGGGCCGTCATGGCGTGCAGCGTACTGTTCATGCGCCCAGCCTGAGCCGGTCCAGCGCCGCGTTCAGCGACACCGGTTGATGGGAGGTGAGTATCGCCGACCCACCATGGGCGGCGTGGCGCTCCAGCATGCCGTTCACCAGGGCGATGCCGTCGACGTCCAGGGCGGTATAAGGCTCGTCCAGCACCCACAGCAGCGCGCCGCTCAGCAGCAGGCGAGCCAGCGTCAGGCGTTGCTTTTGCCCGGCGGACAAGCGCCGGCCCGGCGCGTCTTCAAAGCCGTTCAAGCCGACCTGATACAGCGCCTCTTCCATTTCCGGCAGGGAGCGCGCACGGCGTAGCGCACAAAACGCGGCGAGGTTTTCCAGCGTGCTGAGTTCCAGCTTGACGCCGCCATGGTGACCCAGATAAGCCATTTCGCCGTGATAGACGCTGCGCTGGGTGTGAATGCCGATGCCGCGCCATAGAATATCGCCCGCCGCCGGCCGGCTCAGCCCGCACAACAAGCGCAGCAGGCTGGTTTTGCCCGCGCCGTTTTCGCCTTCGATCAGCAGCAGGCTGCCTGCCGTTATGCTGAAGTTCAGGCCGGAGAACAACACGCGGTCGCCGCGCTGGCATTCCAGCTGGGTGGCTTCGAGTAAAGGTTTACCCATCAGTGCAGGCGGTTTTCAGCCATTCCCCCGGCGTCAACGCAAGTCGGCTGAAATGGCGTGCTGCGGTTCGTCTGCTTTGAAAGCCGACACCAGCACACACGCGTCAATGACAACTTGCCGCGCGTTCTTCAAAGCAGCAACAGCTTTTGCCTGTTTGGCCAGCTTGTCGGGTAATTCAATGGCAGTCGTCATAATCTGAGGTCCGGTAAAGGAATATGGCAAGCATCATACCGCGCTCAATGCCGGCCACTCAAACGATAAACCGTCAACCAAGCCTGCTCCGACTGGTAGACGGCTTGTAATCCTTCCGGCGCACGCCCGATGGAGCCGGTAAACGGCAACAAGCGCACCAGCAACGTGTCGTCAGCCTTGGCATCGGCTACGCGCCAGGCGCGTACGCCGTAACCGGGGATCTGCTGCACCAGGTAATTGCCGCTGCCCTTTTCCAGCGCCCAGCGCTTGACGTCGGCGATCAGTGCATGCAGGTTGTCGGCATGGGGGAACAGCCGTGTTTCCAGGGGCAAACTCACGCCGGCCAGGGTTTCGATTTCGTTCAGCCGCGCCAGATCATCCACGGTCACCAGCCAATACGGTGCTTTATCCTTGGGCAACTGCGCCGCCATGTCCTTGACCGCCTGTTCGGCGTCCATGGTCAGCCAGCGCGCCAGTTGCCGCGGTTTGGACGAAGTGTCCGCACCACCGGCCAGTTCCTGCCAAAAACGCCGTTCGTGGCCGTCGCGCCAGGCGGCGGGATTCGGCAGCATCAGCCAGCTTGCCGCGCCGGTGAAAAAGTGCAGCCGCTGGCCGTTGTCCCAGAGGGTGAGAAACAAGGCCTGCGGGCCGGCATGGGCGGTAACGGCATTCGCGGCGGCAGCCCATGCCTCCCGGCGTATCTGCATAGCGTCGGCGATGGGATGGGCCGGATCGGCGTCGGAAAGGTAAACGCCGGCGCGCCGCATCGATCCGTCGGCGTCGCGATAATCGGCCACGTGCAGAGTCAACAAATTGCCATCGCCGTGCTCAATGGCGTAACGGCTGAAGGCCTCGACCGGGTAACGGCCGGTCAGCGCTGGAAATGCGGCATCGCCCGGTTTCCAGATAGCGTGCTTGCTATAGCTGAACGGCTGGTGCCAAAAAGCGGGGATGTCGGGCAGGCCCAGCCATAGCACAGCCGCGCCGGCGAGCAGCAATGCCACGCCGGCGGTTGTCATAAAAACTGCGGCGACCTTGCTCCCCCAACCCCTCGCTTCGCTCTCCCTCCGGGAGAGGGCCGGGGTGAGGGGGAGGATCATGGTACGCGTGACGTTCAATATCAAGGACGGCACGCGTACCATGATCGTTTGGCACCAATTGATGCTATGCACGGTCAAAAATTAAGCGGCTATCGTTCCCACGCTCCGCGTGGGAAAGCCGCCGCGAAGCGGAATGACTAAGGCTTCTTGAATGCATTTTGGGACGCTCTGCGTCCCGTATGACATCACCACCAATCCGGGTTATGGATAGTCTGTGTCCTTTTGACACAAGATCGTTTATCCGTTTGGATACGTGTCCTGCGGCTACACTACGGGACGCAGAGCGTCCGAGGCTGCATTCCCACGCGGAGCGTGGGAACGATAAAAATAGGGCATTCATGGCTTGCGGCGACGCAACACGACTATGCCCGCCCCCAACAGCACCACACCCAGCGCCAACCGCCCCAACCCGCTGTCGCCGGAAGCGGCGTCGCTGGTTTTGACTTTTTGGCCCGCTCTTTCACGCAACTGAGTATTGGCGTCCATGATTTCCGCATAATCGCGCATCAGCTCGGACCAGCCTTCCGTGTAGGTAAAGCCGCCCGGATTGGCGTGGAAAATACCCTTGTAGAGCTTGATCACGTCGTGCTCCCACATGTCGGCATACACGCGCTCCACGTGGCTGGGGCTGTTGCCCTTGGCCCAGAACAACTGGAAGAAGCCACCGGCGGCGTCCTTCTCCGGTGCCGGCGGCGCCGGTCGGTTGGTTTTCTGGCCCACCAGCAAGCCGTCCTTGTGCAACGCTTCCACGATCTTTTTCGCCTCCTGCTCCACTTTCAAACCCTGGATGGTGCCTTTGTCCGCTGCTGTTAAATAAGCCTCGCCGAAGCTGGCGGAATGGCAGTTGGCGCAAGTGTCCTGCCAAGCCTCTTTGCGCTCCTGGAACCAGGGGTGATTCAGATTGTCGGCGATGGCCGGCGTCGGGTTAAAGGCCCAGCGCACTTTGCGCACCAGGTTGTGGCTGTATTCGCCCTTGAACTCGAAGTGGCAGGTCTGGCAGGTCGGTGCGGTGTAATGGCCCTGGGTAAAGGAATCCTTCAACTGCGCTTCAAAGTTCCAGTTTTTCTTTTGCGTCTGGTAAACCGTGCCGTGCTTGGAGGTCAGATAGTTTTCCCACTCGTTGTGGTCGACGCCGTTGTGGCAGGTGGCGCAGGCTTCCGGCTGGCGCGCTTCGGCGGCGGAGAAAGTGTGGCGCGTATGGCAGCCGTCACACTTGTTCTGCTGGTAATGGCACATATCGCAGCCTTGGGCGATTTCCCGCTGCGGCATGGCGGCCCAGATGGCCGTTTCCACGTTGGCGGCCCAGTCCACGGCGTGGGAAGGATGGCCTTTGCCCCACTGTTTTTGCGGCCATTCCTGGTTTTTCTCCGACTCCGCTTCGGCGAATTCCGGCGTGTGGCAGGTGCCGCAAGCGGCGCGATCCGGCATCACCAGGTCTTGGTCATGACGGATGGACTGCTTGCCGACGCCGCCGTGGCAATCGATACAGCCGACCTCGGCCAGCGGCTGGCCCTCTTTGAGCAAGCCCTGTTTGACCAACTGCCGCTCGACTTCGGCCAGCTTTTCTTTTTTGTAATAGCGCGCATCCAGGCTGTTGGGCATGTCGCGGATGCGCTGCAGATTGGCGTGGCCGCTGTCTTTCCAGGCGTGATAGGCGCCCGGCGTGACGGCTTGGTGACAGGAAACGCAGGCCGCGCGCGTCACTTCACCGGTCACCGTGGCCGGTGGTTTATAAAAATTGCGCGGATTCCAGTATTTCTGGATGGGAATGGGCTCCCAGTATTGGGCGTGCGAGCCTTTGCCGGGATGATCCTCGACATATTGGGCTTTCAAATCGGCAAAATCGGGTATGTCGCTTTTGGCGTGCGCCAAGCCGGACAACATTAGCAGGCTGCACAGGGTCAGCAATAGCGGTCTTATCATTTTCATGGGGCCTTTCCTCGCTCTGACGGCTTAGCGTTTTATCGTTCAAGGGGTGATGCTATCGGGTCGAAACCTGGAGGTCAAGTACAACCCGGCATGCATGTCCATCTGGCTGAGTGCGGTTTTCGACGGACACTGATCACGGTCTTTTCTCATGCATGCTCAGCCGGCTCATCCGCCGCCACCATGCCATCCACCAGCCGCACGCGGCGTGGCGCACGGGCGCCCAGGTCGGCGTCGTGGGTGATGACGATGAGGGTCGCGCCTTGTCCATTCAGCGCTTCCAGCAAATGGATGATTTCCCTGCCGGAAGCGCTGTCCAGGTTGCCGGTGGGTTCGTCCGCCAGTATCGCACCAGGCCGCATGATGGTGGCGCGGGCGATGGCGACGCGCTGCCGCTGGCCACCGGACAGTTGATCCGGCCGGTGTTCGGCGCGCGGGGTCAGCCCCACCCGCTCCAGCGCGTCGGCCACCCGCTCCTTTCGCTCTTTGCTGTCGACGCCGGCCAGCACCAGCGGCATTTCGACGTTCTCGGCGGCGGTCAAACGCGGTATCAAATGGAAAAATTGGAAGACGAAGCCGAAATTGTCGCGCCGGGCGCCGGCCAGCTCGACGTCGTTCAATTGGGTGACGTCCCGGCCGTTGAGCTGGTAGCGGCCCGCGCTGGGTTTGTCCAGCAGCGCCATGAGGTTGAGCAGGGTGGATTTGCCGGAACCAGACGGCCCCATGACCGACACGTATTCGCCGGAACCGATGTGCAGGCTGACGTCGCTTAAAGCATGAACGGCCTGATCGCCGACGATGAACTCACGGCTGATGTGCTCCAAGCGGATCATGGCTCGGTGGCCGCATCCGCTTCGGCATAGGCGCCGGCTTTGACGCCTTCCCGCCCCAAAGACAGCACGATGCGCTCGCCTTCCGCCAACCCTTCCAGCACTTCGGTGTAGTCCCAGTCGGCCAGGCCGGTGCGCAAGCGGCGTTCCAGCAATCGGCCGTTCTGGAACACCAGCACTTTGCCGCCTTCCAGCAGCGCCCGGCTGGGCGCGCGGATGACGCCGGCTTTGCTTTGCAGCAGTATTTCCACGTCGGCGCTGTACCCCGGCAGCAGGTTTTGCAACGCTTCCGGGTCTTCCAGGTTGACTTCCACTTCCACGGTACGGGCTTGCTTTTCTTTATCCAGCACGTAAGGCGCGATGCGGCGCACGCCGGCGGCGAATTTGCGGTTGGGAAAAGCATCCAGGCTGACCCGCGCGGTTTGCCCCACGCGAATCGCCGGCGCATCGACTTCGTCGATCGGCGCCGAAACATACAGGCAACCGACATCCAGCAGGTCCACGGCCGGCAAGGTCGGGATACCGGGCGGCGAGGGCGTGAGGTACTCGCCCAGCTCGACGTTGACCTCGGCCACTATCCCGGCGAACGGCGCGCGCAAGCGGCTTTTTTCCAGCAGCGCCGACGCGGCTGCACTGCGGGCTTTTTGGGCGGCGACGCCGGTTTCGGCGGCGCGGCAAGCGGCTTGCTTGGCCTGGGCTTGGCTGACGGCGTTGTCGACGCTTTCTTCCGATACCAGTTGCCGTTTCGGCGGGATGGCTTGCAGGCGACGGGCTTCGCGCTCCGCCAGCCGCGCCAGCGCGCAGGCCTCTTCGCTGTGCGCCCGGCTGACCGCCACTTGCTCGGTTTCCAGACGCCATTGCGCCTGCAAATCTTCGTTCCACACTTCCAGCAATACTTGGCCGGCCGCGACGCGCGCTCCTTCGCTGACCATCAAGCTGGCAACCCGTCCGCCGCTGGCCGGGGCCAGATAGGCACGCCGACAGGCTTTGATGGTGCCGACGCGCGTATTGGCCACCGTGGTTTCCACGGCGCCGCGCGTCACCGTGTGCAGTATCACCGCGATGGGTTTGGGGCGCGTGACGTACCAGAATGCCGCCAGTAAACCGGCGCACAGTACCAACCAGGGCAGTAAACGCTTCAGCATGAGCAGTTTATGCTTCCCTGCGCCAGTGGCCGGAACTGCCGCCGGCTTTTTCCAGCAGCCGCACGTCGCGGATCACCATGGCGCGGTCCACGGCTTTGCACATGTCGTAGATGGTCAGCAAGGTCACCTGGGTGGCGGTCAGCGCTTCCATTTCCACGCCGGTGGGGCCGGTGGTCTTGACCGTGGTGCGGCAACGCACGCGCTGCTGGTCCGGTTCGGCGACAAGATCGACGTCGACGTGAGTCAGCGCCAGCGGATGGCACAGCGGAATCAAATCGGCGGTACGCTTGCTGGCCATAATGCCGGCGATGCGGGCAATGCCCAATACGTCGCCTTTTTGATGACCACCCTGCATAATCAGCGTCAAGGTGGCCGGCTGCATGTCGATGCTGCCTTCGGCGACGGCCAGCCGCTGCGTGGCGGCTTTGGCGCCCACGTCCACCATGTGGGCGGCGCCGGCTGCGTTGAAATGGGTCAGTTGCGTCATGGCGTTGCCGGGTTCGGGTTCATGCAGGCTATTATAAGCGGCGCCGGTCAGGCGGATATTGGTCGATTGCTGTATAAAATGCGCTTTTGCTATCGCGCAGACCGGATCACTTGTCGGATAATAAGCCGTCTCGCTGTCCGCTGTGTTTAACTTTTTGTTGAGGAGATGTTCAATGTCCACCTTGCGTATCATGGCACTTAGCGCCGTTTTTGTTCCTGTTTTCTGCTCCACCCCGGCGGTTGCCGGCGATGATCCCAAGCATCCCGCTTACGATTTCATGCCGACCATCATCCAAAGTGCCAGCCCAGCCTCTGGTGGCGCCTCAAGCGCTGCGAGCAGCGCCCAGACTCCGGCGGAAGACAGCAAGTATCCCGCTACTTATTTCACCCCCAAAGTGATCTATCTCGATCCCTCGCTGGCGAAGTAGTTTTCAAGAAGCCTGATTTTTTCCGCTTCGCGGCGGCTTTGCGGCACGTCGAATCTTAAGCGCCAACCCTGAGGGTTGGCGCTTTTTTTTTTCATCCCTTGCAAGCGTTCAGTTTTTTCCCCGGCACGACCAGCATCGGCAACTTTCAGGATTTAAAAAAAGGAACACTCGGCCGATTACTTAATAACGCCAGGTTAACAGACAATGATTTGTAAAATCTCGCCTAACTAAACTCCATGCCATCCACTTCACCGCCTCATCCCGCAAACGGCTTGATTCCCCCCTCACTTCATGCGTCCCACTCCCGCCAAAACCCTCGCCGCTCTGCGTCAATTGGCGCTGCTGCAACTCGGCGGCGCCATGGCCATACCGGAAGCGGTAGGCTTGCTGCGCGCGCAGGTCGGATTTGACGCCGCAACGCTGAACTGGCTCGACGCCGGCGGCAACAGCATTGATCTGATTCATTTCCCGGACGCCGCGCCCGCGCCGGCGGCGGCGGCAGCCATGGAGGCGGGAATGATGACGCACGAACACCTGTCGGTCGCGCTGGATTACCTGGAGCATTTCCATAATAAAGTGGAAGGCGAAGGCCTGTGCGGCTACACCATGCGCGCCGCGCACGCCAGCGGCGGCATCGTCCTGGCCGCGCCCGACCGCGCCGCCATCCGGCGCGAATACGTCAATTCAGCGTTTTACCAACGCGTCATCATCCCTTTGGGCTATGGCTGGAACCGCCTGCTACCCATCCGGCACAGCGACCGCAGCCCGCTGGCCATTCTGCACCTCGGACGCCGGCTCAACATGGCCGATTTCAGTCCCGGCGATGAGCGTTTTTTTCAACAAGCCCACCCCTGGCTGCAACACCTGTTGCGCCATGACACCGCGCCTGCGGGGCGCGACTCGCCGGCGCCGGCGGGCGAGTCCGTCATGCTCATTCTGGATAAGCAGGGCAAAGTGCTTGCAGCCAGTACGGGCGCCCTGGCGGTATTGCATCAAGCCACCGACATGCCGCTGAAAACCGGCCTGTTGCGCAGCACCGTGCAAGGCAAGGTGGATGATCTGCTCAAACGCCTGGTCAAGCCGGTGGAAGCCGCCATGTACGGGGCGCAGGCTTTGCCGCCCGAAGTCCACATCAACAACCGCTGGGGCTGTTTTTATCTGCGCGCTTATGCGCTGTCCGCCTTTGCAACGGGCACGCCACTGCAAATATCCCTGCACATCGAACGCCGCCAGCCTTTATCGCTACGGCTGTTTCGCAGTACGCGCTTCATCGAGCTGTCGGTACGCGAGCGCGAAGTCTGCCTGCACGTGCTTGCCGGACAAACCCACAGCGAAATCGCCCAAGCCATGGGGGTAAAACTCTCCACCGTCATCTATTTCATCCGCCAAATTTACCGGCGTCTGGGCATCAACCGGCAGTCTGAACTGCTGCCTGCCTTGCTGCATTGCCATACGGAACACTCCCACCCGGCATTCGACGGCAAATGACGAGTAAAGCCGCCGGCAGCCGCAGCGGTAATTGTCGACTGGTTCACAATTTCACGGTCGATTGGTTCACAATTCCCGCAATTGCCCGGCTTTTCTCGGCAAATCCCTCCCCACTCAGGGGGGGAGGAAATCGTGGCGGCGTCGCTAGACTCTGGGCCTCTTCCACATTTCACGAGGAATACGCCCATGAAACCGCTACGCACTTATTGCCTGGCAGCCTGCGTGCTGGCCGCGCTGACCGGCGCGCCCAGCGCAATGGCCGCACCCGCCACCAGCCATCCACGGCTCTGGTTGACTCCCGCGCTGACGCAACAATTGCAGGCGCGCGCGACGCCGGCCAACCCGTTTTATCAGGACGGCGTCCGTAAACTGGCTGTGCAGTACAAGGCCAAGATGGACAGCGGAGAACTGTACCAACTCGACAACGGCGATCCCTGGGGCGGCGTCGACATCGGCTACGACATCGCCGGCGGCGCCGAAGTGTTCGCCTTCATGTCGCTGATCGAACCAGACCCGGCGGCTCGCGCCGACTACGGCCAGCGCGCCCGCAACCTGGCAATGTACATCATCGACCGGGTGCTGACGCCTGCGCAAGGCATGTATTTTCACTACCCCATTTTCGCCACCGACTATCGCGGCAACTTCGAAGGCGAGGCCATTCCGCTGACGCTGGATTGGGCCTACGACTATTTCAGCACCGAGGACAAACATAAAATCGCCAAAGTGTTCATGCGCTGGATCGGCTACAACCTGACCGCCACCACTTCCGGCCAGGACCATCCGGAACCGGTCGGCGTCGTCAACGACCCGGTCCTGTTCCAGAACAAAGGACGGCTGCGTACCGCGCTGAACAACTTCAGCGCATCGCACATGCGCAACATCACGCTGATGGCATTGGCGCTGGACCCGGCCGATGAACTGTCGCCGGCGGAATACGGCGCCGACAACAAACTCGCCACCCTGGGCGTCGCCGGCTACGACACGCTGCGGGACTACATCAAAAATGCCACCGGAGCCTGGCTGTACACGGTGGACGAAGCGCTGACCCGCTACGCCGGCGGCGGCGTGCCGGTGGAAGGCTTCGAATACAACAGCGCCAGCACGGCCCACATGGCGGAGACCTATCTGGCGCTGCACACCGCCGGCTACGACGACCCGGCCGTCTATGGAGCACAGGTGGTGCCGTCCAACAATCCTTTCTGGGATGAAGTGACGCCGGCCTTTTTCCACCTCATCAGCCCCAAACCGGGCGTCATCCCGGCGTTCAGCTGGATCGGCAATCTGTATCAGCCGGCCAACTACGGCGACATCGAAAATTATTTTGCCAACGACTTCATGAGCCTGTTCGGCCCGCTGGGCGTGTACGACCTGCTGCACGGCGGCAACAGCGCCCGGCTCGACGCCATCCGCTGGATCGAAAAACACGCGGCGCCCGGCGGCGCGGCGCGCCTGATGTACCGCGCCTCCGACCGCATCTATTCGCGCAACACCCTGTTCTATTACATCCTGTTTACACCAGAGATGGCCGAACCGGCCCATCCCGGTCCGCAACTGCCCACTTTTCACGCCGCCCACGGCATGAACAGCGTGGAGAGCCGCACCGGCTGGGACGCGGATGCGGCCTGGCTGTCCTACATGCTGCCCTGGAACGACGTGGACCATCAGCAGGGCACCGGCAATATGTTCCAGTTCTGGCGCAGCGGCGAATGGATCACCAAGGAGCGCTCCGGTTACGGCTACGTCGCCGGGCTGTCGTCATTCAAAAACACCCTGGTGATTGAAAACAATGCGCCCGGCGGCAACCTGGATTGGGTGCAACTGGCGCATCAGCACGGCGCCCAACCGGCATACGTGGCCGCCGGCGACCCCAGCCTGATCGCCTACAGCAACGGCGCCGATTTCACCTATGTATCCGGTGACGCCACCAACCTGTACAACGCCGATTACCGCTTCAGCGCCAACGACGTGCAGGAAGCGCGCCGTTCAGTGTTCTGGCTCAAGCCGGACGTCGCGGTGATATACGATAGGGCGCGCACCGCCACCGACGGTCGCTACAAGCGGTTCTGGCTGAATTTCACCGCCCAGCCGCAAGTTCAAGGCAGCCGCGCCAGCCTCACCACGCCGGGCGGCCAGGCCGTGGCGCTGGATACCCTGCTGCCGGTGGCGGCGCAGCCCCAGGTCGATACCGCCAAGCCGCTGCGCAATCCCAACGAAATCGACCCCAGCCAGCAAGGCGATGAAACCGCCACCGGTGAAGCAGCGCAGTGGCGGATTCGCGTGGACGCCCCCGGCAATCCGGCGGATGCGGTTTTCCTGCACGTGCTGCAAGCTGGAGACAACGGTGCGGTCCTGCCGGCGCCGCAGCGCGTCACCGACGATGCAGCGGCGGATTTTCAAGGCGCCGCCTTGGCCGACAACCTGGTGCTGTTTGCCGCAAATATTCGCGCCAAGCCGAGCCTAGCCTTTTATCACGCACCGCAGAGCGCCACCCACCACTACTTGACCGGCATCGATCCCGATCAAACCTACAGCGTGGCGGCGGCGTCCAATAACGGCCAGTGGGCGGTGTCGGTAACGCCAGCCGCGCAAGGCGCGTTCGTGCCCGATGACGGCGGGGTGTTGGCTTTCACGGTCGGCGGCGGCGGCGCGACACCGGTAAATGGCACTACCGAGGCTTGGTTTACCGGCGCAGACCTGGCGGCCATCGGTACACCCGATCCCGCACCGGTCTGGTATGGCGGCAACGGAGGGAACGGTGCAGACAATGGCGGCGGCGTTCCACCCGCCAACGTCGACGGACACTTGGCGAGCCTGGTCATCGCCGGACTCAGCCCGGCGTTCGATCCGCTGCAAAACAGCTACACGGTCAGCGTACCCGAGGGCACCTGTTCGGTCCCGGTGACGGCGACCCTGGCCGATCCGACCCTAAAACTGCAAATACAAAGCACTGATACCGCAAGCGGCGCCACGCGCAACGCCTACGTATGCAGCGGCAACAACATCGACGTCGTGGTCTACGCCGGTTGGAGCGAAGCCGGGCGTTATACCGTCACGCCGCAATTCGTGCCGGCGGCGCCGGCGGCGCCGCCGGAACAGCCGCCGGTGCAACCGCCCGTCGCCACGGGTCCGCTCAGCGCCCTGTCGATAGCGGGCTTATCACCGGCCTTTTCGCCCGCCGTCACCCAGTACACCATCCCGAAACCCGCTTCCGGTTCGGTAGCGGTAACGGCGACCCTGGCCGACCCCACGCAGCAACTGTACATACAGAGCAACGCAACGCCCAGCGGCCAGACGCGCAACGCTTGGGTCGGTGACGGGAAAAAAATCGACATCGTGGTTTACAAAAACTGGAACGAGACGGGGCGCTATACGGTAACGCCGCAGTAAGGATTTGGCTAAAAACCACTTCGCCGGTAGCAATTTAGGGGCCAGGGAATGGATGCTCGGCCCCCTGGTCAGGCTGTCGAAATTCGGTAACTTTGCGCCTGTTTTCGTTCCCTGTTTATGGTGGTGGGAGAACAGATTTGCCCTGTGTGTGCAACCATCAGATTAAGAGAAAGCGCTTGCCCACGGCGGATAAAAAACCTATATTCAGACCTTAATTCCGATCCGTTTAGAGCGTTAGTCATGTCCACATTGCATATTTCCGAAGATATATTGCCGCTGGGCCAATTCAAGATTCAAGCCTCCGCGCTGTTAAAAAGCATTAACAGCAGCAATCGTTCCATCGTAATTACCCAAAATGGCAAACCAGCGGCGGTGGTAATGTCACCCAGCGAATTCGACCGGATCACCACCCAAGCCCGATTCATATCCGCCGTGCAGCAAGGTTTGAATGATGTGCAGGCCGGCCGGGTAATTGATGACGAAACACTGGATGAAGTTTTGGAAGGCAAAATAGCCAAGCTATGAAACTGCGCTGGAGTGATCGGTCCACGGACGACCTCGTCGCCATCTATGCCTATATCGCGCGGAAAAATCCTGAAAACGCCAAGCGATGGGTGGATAAACTCAGAAAACGTGCCAGAACTGCCGCCAAATCGGCGTTGATTGGTCGCAGGGTGCCCGAATTGAATCAAGCCGATATTCGTGAAGTTTTTGTAGGTCAATATCGAATCGTCTATCGCGTCGAAGAAGACGGCATATCCATCCTGACAGTATTTGAAGGCCATCAATTGCTTAAACTGCAATGACGCGCGCCCCGCCAAGGGGAGATAAAATCCCGCCTCCCTTATCGCCCGATCACCAACGTCGAGGAAAGCATTCATGAAAATCATCCTGGGAACCGGTCAGGTCGGCGACAGCCTGTTGAGCAGCCTGACCAGCGAGGCCAACGATATCGTGGCAGAGGATGGGGGAGCGTCAAATGTAAGGCCTGCCCCCTGGCTTTAGCGCCCTGTCGATAGCGGGATTATCACCGGCCTTTTCGCCCGCCGTCACCCAGTACACCATTCCTAAACCCGCTTCCGGTTCGATAGCGGTAACGGCGACCCTGGCCGACCCCACGCTGCAACTGTACATACAGAGCAATGCAACGCCCAGCGGCCAAACCCGCAATGCCTGGGTCGGTGACAACGGAAAAATCGATATCGTGATTTACAAAAACTGGAACGAGATAGGGCGCTATACGGTAACGCCGCAGTAAGGATTTGGCTAAAAACCACTTCGCCGGTAGCAGTTTAGGGGCCAGGGACCAGGAATCTATTCCCTGGCCCCGAACAGATAAATGATTTTGAACTGGAAACCATTGAAACGATCCGCGAATTGGGACTGGACAGCGGACGCTTTTCCTTGGCGCAGTGGCGCCCCGAAGAAACGGAGCTGGAAAAAAGGTCAGGCCGGATCGTGCCCAAGCGTTATGGGAGGCGCATCAGGCCAAGGCTAGGCTGTCGAAATTTGCGTTTTGATTCAAACGGGTTTTTCCCGCTTTTTGGCTTTGTTGTATGTACGCTGTGAAATACCGACCCGTGATACCCAACCGTACAGCAGCCATAGCGATTCAAGAAGCCTTAATCATTCCGCTACGTGGCGGCTTTAATTAAGCCTTAGTTATTCCGCGAGGACGCGGCGGCTTTCGAGAAAATAAACCCCAACGGGGTTTTGTAACACAGCCCAGGGTAGGCGCGAAACGCGCCAACC
>SCQD01000242.1 GCA_004299145.1 Methylococcaceae bacterium
ATCAGCTCACCACCCATAGCAAGATCAATAAAGTGAAAAAGGAGTAAGCGATGTAGGTGCGAATCTGGCCGGTCTGGATGCGCGACACGCGCCGCGACATTTCATCCACGCCCCGGCTGATGGGCAGATACAGGCTGCGCCAGGACCGGTCGGTCACTTCCAATCGATAGTGCAGCACGCCGGGTTGCAGGCCGGAGTCGCGTGCAGGCTCGGATTCTATGCTTTCCCGTATCGCCCACACCGGCTGGAAAATCCGCCGCAGCGGCTGGGCAAAAGCCGTCGCCGTGTATTGCATGCGCGCGTTCAATCCACCGAAACCGCAATCCCAGGGCGCGGCGCGGCGCACATCGTCGGAGTGGCGCATCAGGCGATAGCCCAGCCAGCCGGCCACCATCACCGCCAGCATCACCAGCGGCGCGGCGTAAGAGGCGTTATCCGAGCCGCCCGGCGTCAGCCACAGCCAGCCGTGCGCCGAAGCGCTGGGCAGGCCTTTGCCCAGCAATATCAGCGGAATGTTTTCCAGCACGCCGACGATGGCGGTGGGGAACACGCCCGTCAAAAAGCACAAGGCCGCCAGCAAGCCCGGTCCCCACAGCATGCCCGGCCTGGCCACTTCCCGGGCGTATTGCGCGTGGCGGCTGCGCGGCAGGCCGAGAAAGGCCACGCCGAACACTTTAACGAAGCAGGTGGCGGCTACCGCTCCGGCAAAGGCCAGGGCGGCGGCGGCGACCGGAATCACCCCGCGCAGCACGCCGCTGTCCAAGGCCGGCGCTTGCAGCGCGGCCTGAAAAATCAGCCATTCGGAGACAAAACCGTTCAGCGGCGGCAGCGCCGAAATGCTCAGGCTGCCCACCAGGAATAAAATCGCCGTCCTTGGCATGCGCTTGATCAGCCCGCCCATTTGTTCCAGATCGTGTTCGTGCGTCTGGTGCAGCACCGAACCGGCGGTGAGAAACAGCAGGTTTTTGAACAGGGAGTGGTTGAGCGCGTGGTACAGCGCGGCCACCAGACCCAGCACGCCCAGCTCGCTCTGGCCCGTGCCCAGGAAAATCATCGACAGTCCCAGGCCGACAAAAATGATGCCGACGTTTTCGATGGAGGAATAAGCCAGCAGGCGCTTGAGATTGTTTTGCAGCATGGCGTAGAGCACGCCCAGCACCGCCGACGCCGTGCCCAGCAGCAGCACCGCCACGCCCCACTCCCAGCGCACGTCGCCCAAAAGGTCGTAGCTGAAGCGGATCAGGCCATACACCGCCACTTTCAGCATCACCCCGCTCATCAGCCCGGAAATGTGGCTGGGCGCCACCGGGTGGGCTTCCGGCAGCCAGGCGTGCACCGGCACCAGGCCGGCTTTCATGCCGAAGCCGAACAAGGCCAGGGCAAACGCCAGCGAACCCCAGCCGGTGCTCAAGTGCGTGAGGCGGAACGCTTCAAAACCAAAGCCGTGGGCAAAAGCGGCGATGACGCCAAAGGCCAGGATGATGGCGATGGCGCCCACTTCGGCCATGAGCAGATAGAGAAAAGCGGCGCGGCGGTTGGCTGCCTGCTCGTGCTGGAACGCGACCAGAAAATAACTGCTGACCGACATCAGTTCCCAGGCGATGACGAAGCTGAACGCATCGTCCGCCAGCAGCACCAGTTCCATGCCGGTGACGAACAGCGCCGTCGCAAGGCCCAGCACGGAGGAAGAGTATTTGCCGTGGCGAAAGTCGCGCACATAACCCGGTGCATAGAGGCTGACCGCCAGCACGGCGATGCCGATCACCGCCAGAAAAAAACCGGACAGGGCGTCCAAACGCATGTGCCAGTGCAGCCAGGGCAAACCCAGCGGCAGTTGGCCGGTGCTGGCCCCCTCACTCAGCAATGCCGTAGCGCCGGCCAGCAGCGCCAGCAGGCCGGACAGGCCCAGCAGCAGGTATACGGCGTTGTCGGCCAGCCAGCGCGCCGGCTGGTCCCGTCCCGCCCCGCTCTGCTGAGCCCAAACCGCCAACCGGCCATTCAGCAGCGCGGCCATGCCCGACAGCAGCGCCATGACCAGCGACAGGTAAGCCAAAAATAAAATCATCAGTAAGCCCTTGTGGGTCAATGGAGCGGAAGCGAGTTCTGCTGGTTCCCAAGCTCCGCTTGGGAACCCATTCCGCGAAGCTCCGGCTTCGCGTTCATCCAGAGCGCTACAACATAGCGCCGCGCCTTCAATGATAATCCAAAGATTATAAATGTGAGATTTACCCACCATCCGGCGCAAGATCTCCAATACGTCTGCACCTGCGGCGGCAATACCCGGCAAAAATTATTGCAAAAACAAAACAATTAAATATTAAGTCAGCCTGAAATGCCGTGCGTACAAAAAATAACGAATAGTAAATTAACAGTTTACTGTTTGTTGATTGATTGCTGGTTTGCTGGTTCCCAACCTCCAGGTTGGGAACCCGGCCTTGGAAGCTCCAGCTTCCAGTTCGGGAAGCCGGAGCTTCCCGGACCGCGTTCCCAAGCAGAGCTTGGGAACGAGCTAAACCGATACCGAATCGCCGTTACTTTTTGCTGGTTCCCAACCTCCAGGTTGGGAACCCGGCCTTGGAAGCTCCAGCTTCCAGTCCGGGAAGCCGGAGCTTCCCGGACCTCGTTCCCAAGCAGAGCTTGGGAACGAGCTAACGAGCTAACGAGCTAAACCCGCTTACGCGCGGCGAGGGGATGGCTGGAGTAGGCTTTGTGATTATCCAGGCCCTGGATGACGCAGACCCCGCCGCGTGCCTGGTAGTCGTGGCAATAGTGGTCGACAAACTCCATGACGGTGTGGTCTATCAGATAGGTTTCCGATAAATCGAACAGCACTTGCTTACCTTCCGGCAGTTCGGCAATGGCGCTTTTCAGCGCGATGAAGTTGGAAAACACCGCCGAACCTTCTATTTTGACCACGTAGCCGCCGTCGGCTTTTTCATCGACGGTATAAAAGATTTTGAACAAATTACCGACACTGACCCCGCGCAGCAGGTGCAGCACAAACTTGGCGGCTATGCCGATGAATACGCCGATTAAAAGGTCGGTCGCCAGGATGCCGATGATGGTGATGACGAACAGGCTCAGCTGTTCCCAGCCGATTTCCATGGTCTTGGCGAACTCTCTGGGCGAGGCCAGACGAAACCCGGTATACACCAGCAGTGCGGCCAATGAGGCCAATGGAATTTCGTGGATGACGTGGGGAAACACGGCCACGAATACCAGCAAAAAAGTACCGTGGAAAAAATTGGCCCAGCCGGTTTTGGCGCCGTTGTTGACGTTGGCGGAGCTGCGCACGATTTCCGCGATCATGGGCAAACCACCCAGCAGGCCGCAGATCACATTGCCGATACCCACCGCCGCCAAATCGCGGTTGAGGTCGGAATAGCGTTTGCAGGTATCCAGCTTGTCCACGGCGGCGGCGGACAACAGGCTTTCCAGGCTGCCGACCAGACAGATGCTGACGACTGCCGTCCAGAATTCCAGCGTGGCGATTTTGCCGAAATCGGGAAAGTAAAAGCCGGAGAGAAAGTCGTCGGGAATGGACACCAGAAACCGGGGGCCGATGGTGAACTCGTGGTGCGGCAGGAATGCCTGATCCGGCAGGAACATGTAAACGTGCTCATGGTCCAGGTCGAACCAGCGCTCCAACGCCATGCCCACCGCCACTACCAACAGCGGTGCCGGGATCATTTTCAGCAGCGGGCTTTTGATCAGCGACCAGGTGATCAACAAGCCCAAGCCCACGAAACCGATGATGGCGATTTCCGGGTTGAGGTTCAGCACGCTGTCAGGAATAGCCAGGATGGTCTCGATCAATTCCTGGGCTTCCGGTTTCACGCCCAGCATGACGTGAATCTGCTTGGCCATGATGATGATGCCGATGGCGGCCAGCATGCCGTGCACCACCGATGCTGGGAAAAAAGCCGACAAACGGCCGGCTTTGCACAGGCCCATCAGCGTTTGCAACACGCTGGCGACCACGATGGCGGCCAGCGTATAACGATAGCCCGCCATGGCATCGCCTTGCCCCAGCGACTGCACGGCGCCCAGCACCACCACGATGAGTCCGGCGGCCGGACCGTTGATGGTGACGAACGAGCCGTTCAGCCGGGATACCAGGATGCCGCCGACGATGGCGCTGATGATGCCGCCCATGGGCGGAAAGCCCGAGGCCATGGCAATGCCCAAACAGAGGGGCAGGGCGATGAGAAAAACCAGAAAGCCGGACAGGGCGTCGGCGCGCCAGTTTTGCATCAAGCCGGCCCAGCCGGTTTTGGGTGGGATGGATGTTGCGGTGAGGGATGGCATGCTCGCTTAACAGGGTAACGTTGACGAATACCCTGATAGCGAAAGGCATGCCAAAACATGCATGGCTAAAAAATTGTTTTATTTCAATAAGATAAATCGGGTTCGCGGCGCCGGTGGGAAATGGTTCGCTAAAATTTGGTGGATAAGCACCGGGGGGTGGTTGATTGCCACCGGGTTCAGCCGGTGTCGCAACGGGCGTTCATGTGCCCCCGGACAACGCCGCTCTCAGCGCCGCTTCGGCCAGGGACTGCTCGTATTCGTCGACTTTGGCCTGGAAAAAAGCATGTATGTTTTCGATCTATCGTTCCCACGCGGAGCGTGGGAACGATAAATTCTGCTTTTATCCAATTGCCGAGCGGGCAGCCAAAAGTCCAAATCTTCGCTATAGCGATGGGCGGCTTGTAGCGCCAGTGCGGACCCGCCGATCAGGGTAAAATCCGCCAGCCGGGTATTTTGCGCAAAGTGCTCGAATACGCGCTGCGTAGCCATGGGCAAACTATTTTGACTGAGCACGCGCAAACCCTTTCCTGATATTGCTTAACATGCGGGGAATCGCTGGG
>SCQD01000025.1 GCA_004299145.1 Methylococcaceae bacterium
GATGGAAAAATCCGTCATCGAACAGGGCCAGCCGGAGCACGGCATCGTCACCACCTGCGCCTACTGCGGCGTCGGCTGTGCTTTCGTGGCGGAAATGAAGGGCGAGCAGCTGGTGCGCATGACGCCTTATAAAAACGGCGGCGCCAACCACGGCCATTCCTGCGTCAAAGGCCGCTTCGCTTTCGGTTACGCCACCCACAAGGACCGCATCACCACGCCCATGATCCGTGACCGGATCAGCGACCCCTGGCGCATCGTGAGCTGGGAGGAAGCCATCGGCTACGCGGCCGCGCGATTCAAGGCCATCCAGGAAAAATACGGCCGCCATGCCGTGGGCGGCATCACCTCCAGCCGCTGCACCAACGAAGAAACCTATCTGGTGCAAAAGCTGGTGCGCGCGGCGTTCGGCAACAACAACGTCGACACCTGCGCCCGCGTCTGCCATTCCCCTACCGGCTACGGCTTAAAAGTCACGCTGGGCGAGTCCGCCGGCACCCAGACTTTCGACTCGGTATTGAAGGCCGACGTCATCATGGTGATAGGCGCCAACCCCACCGATGGTCATCCGGTGTTCGGCTCGCTGTTGAAAAAGCGCCTGCGTCAGGGTGCCAGGCTGATCGTGGTCGACCCGCGCGAAATCGACCTGGTGAAATCACCGCACATCCACACCGACTATCACCTGAAACTCAAACCCGGCAGCAACGTGGCCCTGGTCAATGCCCTGGCCCACGTGCTGGTCACCGAAAACCTGGTGGACCAGGATTTTGTCGCGGCGCGCTGCGACGTGCACGAATACCATAAATGGGCGGAGTTTGCCGCCGAACCGCGCCACTCGCCCGAAGCCCTGGCGGAAATCATCGGCGTGCCGACCGAGCAAATCCGTGGCGCCGCCCGGCTGTATGCCGGCGGCGACAACGCAGCCATCTATTACGGCCTGGGCGTGACCGAGCACAGCCAGGGCTCGACCATGGTCATGGGTATCGCCAACCTGGCCATGGCCACCGGCAACATCGGCCGCGAAGGCGTCGGCGTCAATCCGCTACGCGGCCAGAACAACGTGCAGGGCTCTTGCGACATGGGCTCCTTCCCACACGAGTTCCCCGGTTATCGCCACGTCGCCGACGACGCTACCCGCGCCGTGTTCGAAGCCGCCTGGGGCGTGAGTCTGGAAAACGAACCGGGGCTGCGCATTCCCAACATGTTTGCCGCAGCTTTGGATGGCAGCTTCATGGGGCTGTACCTGGAAGGCGAGGACATCGCCCAGTCGGACCCGGACACCCATCACGTCCACGCCGCTTTGCGCGCCATGGAATGCATCGTGGTGCAGGATTTGTTCCTCAACGAAACCGCCAAGTTCGCCCACGTGTTTCTGCCCGGCTCGTCCTTTCTGGAAAAAGACGGCACGTTTACCAACGCCGAACGCCGCATTTCGCGCGTGCGCCGGGTGATGGCGCCTATGAGCGGCAAGGCTGACTGGGAAATCACCCTGATGCTGGCCGAGGCGCTGGGCTACCCCATGCACTACAGCCATCCATCGGAAATCATGGACGAAATCGCCCGCCTGACCCCACAGTTTCACGGCGTCAGCTACGCCAAGCTGGAAGCAATGGGCAGCGTGCAGTGGCCGTGCAACGAACAGATGCCGGACGGCACGCCGATCATGCATACCGAGCAATTTGCACGCGGCAAGGGCAAATTCGCCATTACCGAATTCGTCGCCACCCGCGAAAAGACCAGCGGCAAATACCCGTTGATACTGACCACGGGCCGCATACTCAGTCAGTACAACGTCGGCGCCCAGACGCGGCGCACGCCCAATGTCGCCTGGCACTCGGAAGACCGCCTGGAAATTCACCCCCACGACGCTGAACAACGCGGCATCAAGGACGGCTGCTGGGTCGGCGTGCAAAGCCGCTCGGGCGAAACCGTGCTGCGCGCGCTGATCACCGAGCGGGTGCAGCCCGGCGTGGTTTACACCACGTTCCACCATCCCGAATCCGGCGCCAACGTCATCACCACAGACAATTCCGACTGGGCCACCAACTGTCCGGAATATAAAGTCACGGCGGTCCAGGTATTGCCGGTCACGCAGCTATCGCCCTGGCAGCAGGAATATCAGGCGTTCACGCAGCAGCAGCTGGCGCTGCTGGATGCGCGCAACCCGGTTGGATCGTAGGGTACGCTGTGCGTACCTTTTCAGCCCCACAAGGTACGCACAGCGTTACCCTGCCACGGCAAATCATTAGTGATGACGATATAGCCTCATGAAGATCGAACAACTCATCGACATGGTCAACCAGATCGGCGGCTTTTTCGACGCCGAAACCAACCGCGAAGAAGCCATGAGCGACATCGCCGACCACTTGAAAAAGTTCTGGGAGCCACGCATGCGCCGGCAAATCGTTGCCCACGTGGCAACGCAGAACGGCGCAGGGTTGAGCGGCATCGTGCGTGACGCCATTGCACGCCACAGCAATGCGCTGAACGGTGGCCGACAGACCATCATGGCCGATGATCGTTGGGCCGGGGGTGGTGGCAGCGACGCCGGATAGTGGGTTCCACCTACCCTTACACGTGTAGGTTTTTTGTACCCCTATTTCCAAAGTCGAGCCCACCTTGTAGGGTCCTTCGTGGTGAATCATTTCCAAAAAACTATACGTGACGACCTGTTCCCCAACACTGGTGCAGCGCTGGCGCGACGGGCGTCTTACCGAAGCCGACGATTTTGTGGCGGAAGAAGTGGCGGTGGCGTTGATCTACAACGGCACGCCGTATACCGTGATGCTGGTTACCCCCGCTGACCTGGAAGACTTCGCCACGGGCTTCAGCCTGAGCGAAAGCATCGTGGCCGAAGCCGGGCAAATCACGCTACGCGAGATGCGCCGGCTCGCCAACGGCGTGGAACTATGGCTGAAAATCCCCGGCGAATGCTATCGGCTGTTGTTGCAGCGCGGGCGCAGCATGGCTGGCCGCACCGGATGCGGCTTGTGCGGCAGCAACAGCCTGGATGACGCCATCAGGCCACCCGTCGCCGTAGCTGGCGGCTGCACGGTATCGTCCGTGGCGCTGGTGCGCGCCGTCGCACAAATTCAACAGCGGCAAACCCTCAACCAAATCACCGGCGCCGTGCACGGCGCAGCCTGGGCCGATGTCGGCGGCGAGATTCTGCTGGTCCGTGAAGACGTGGGACGCCACAATGCCCTGGACAAGCTGATCGGCGCCCTGGCGCGGCAAGGCGTCGATTTGCACGCAGGCTTTGCCGTCATCACCAGCCGCGCCAGTTTCGAAATGGTGCAAAAATCAGCCACTGCCGGTATTGCCATTCTGGCGGCCATCTCCGCACCCACCGGCCTGGCTGTGCGCATGGCGCAAAGTTGTGGTCTGACCCTGGTGGGTTTCGCACGGGGCGGTAACTACAATGTCTATGCGCATCCGCAGCGTTTAATGTACCCAGGGCAGTCGCTGGTCGCCAATAGCGCCGAGTGAGCGTTGGCCGTGTGCCCTATGCACCCGGCAGCGAAACGTTCCTACCGGCACCAGGTCGCGCCGCTGGTCACAAAAGCTCAGGTACAGCGTGTCGCCTATGACGTAGTAGATGGCGTCCTGGCGATAGTGCAGGCCCACATCGCATGCGGTTGCAAAAGCCAGTTCCGCCGCCCAGCCCGGTTCGGCGTGTCCGTCTTGCGGCGAGTAGCCCGTCAAGCGGCACAGCCAGCGAGCTGTGCGACGCAGTTCAGCTTCCAGTTGCTGGTCTGCTGCGACGTTTTCCGCATCCGGCCAGTTTTGCCCTGTGGTCGCGTAAGCGGTGATGATGGCGAATTCAGCTGGCCAGCTTGCCTGCGCTTCCGGGCATGTGAACTGGGTAGTGAAATAGGCCGGATGCAGTGGTGTCCTTGCTGCATCAGGGTTGGAGGTTGGTGTATCGTGCAGTGCCAGGAAGCGTGCCGCGCTGAGCGGCGCTTGCTCCGTGTCCGATGCCCCTGTTGTTTTTAAACTCACTGAATCGTCGATTATCGCCATGTCATACAAAGCACTCGCTATTCTGTTGTTCAGCTTTATTTCCTTCCACGCTATTGCCGATGCCAATGACGAAAGCTTGTGGAACAACACCCTCAAGGCCAAATATTTTGCCGGCAAATCCATCGAAGAATCCTCCGCCGTCGTCGAGCTGACCGCGCCTTATCGTGCGGAGGATCCTTCGCTGGTGCCGGTGCAATTGCTCGCCAAGTTTCCGCAGAGCGCCGAGCGCTATATCAAGACCGTTACCTTGATTATCGATGCTAATCCGGCGCCGCTGGCCGGCATTTTTCATTTTACCCCGGACAGTGGTCGCGCCGATTTGGCGACGCGTCTGCGCATCAATTCCTACAGCTTTGTGCGCGCCATCGCCGAAACCAACGACGGCAAGCTGACCATGCACAAGGTATTCGTGAAAGCCAGCGGCGGTTGTTCCGCGCCCATCGGTGCCGATCTGGACGCCATCATGGCGCGGCTGGGTAAAATGAAATTCCGCCTGGAGGGCGATGCCGCCAAAGACCAGCCGACCCAGGTCCAATTGCTCGTCAGTCATCCCAATGTTACCGGCATGCAGATGGACCAGGTCAGTCGCCTGGTGCAGCCGGCGCATTTTGTCGACCGCATTAAAATCAGCTTCAACGGCAAGACTGTCCTCAGTGCTGAAACCGATATTTCCATCAGCGCCGATCCGAATTTCCGCTTTTATTTTGTGCCTCATGCAGCCGGCGAGCTGAAAGCGGAAATCCACGATAATAAAGGCCGGGAGTTTACCGGCAGCGAGCAGATAAAGCTGTAGCCAGGCGCAATCGCTTGCAAATTGCCCTGCCATGCTTTAGTTTTGCCGCCTATATCAGAAAGGCTGGGGGTGCCTGCCGCGTCAGGCTGAGACAATACCCTTCGAACCTGATCCGGTTAATGCCGGCGTAGGAAAGCCGCCGCGAAGCGGTATCGCTAAGGCTTCTTGAAAGCCGCCGTGTAGCGATAGCCCAAGCTTTTGAATAGCCCGTCGCGGCTCCTGCGTCGCCTTTTGATTCCCGAGTGGGGGAGTATGAAATGAGACCAGAATTGCACGACATCATTCCGCCGGCGTCCGTCGGCAAAACCCTTTCCATCACCCCGTTTCCCGCTTCGGAAAAGGTCTACGTCACCGGTTCCCGCGCTGATCTGCGCGTGCCTTTCCGCAAGGTCAGCCTAGCCGATACGCAGCTGAGCGCGGGCGTGGAATCCAACCCGCCGGTATATCTGTACGACACGTCCGGCCCTTATACCGATCCGACCGTCCGCATCGATCTCAAACAAGGACTGCCGGCACTGCGGCAAGGCTGGATCGAAGACCGCGGCGATACCGAGCGGCTGACCGGCCCCAGTTCGCTGTACGGTCGGCAGCGCCAAAACGATGCCGCCCTGGCCGACATGCGCTTTGAGCACATCAGAAATCCGTTGCGCGCCAAACCCGGCTGCAACGTCAGCCAGATGCACTACGCGCGGCGCGGCATCATCACGCCGGAAATGGAATACATCGCCATCCGCGAAA
>SCQD01000243.1 GCA_004299145.1 Methylococcaceae bacterium
CGTAGGTACCGGTGCTCTTGGTCTGCGCCACGATCACCGCATCGCCTTTGTCGCGGTCGGTAACCGTCAAAGTCCCACTCGCCGTCGCCGTGCCGTCTTCGGTTACCTTGCCGCTGGTCGCGCCGGTAAACGTGGTCGGATCATCGGCGCCGGTTAAATTCACGGTGAGTGTGGCGTTGGCGCTGGCCGTGCCGTCGGAAACGGTGACGGTGTAGCTCTCGCTGGCGCTGGTTTTAAGCGCTTCGATGGCGCTGTCGTTGGGTGCGAACGTGTAAGCGCCGCTGGTTTTATCGACGGTCAGCGTGCCGTAGCTGCCGGTTTTGTCGCCGCTATAAGTCAGGGTGGCGTCGCTGTCCACGTCCTTGCCGGCCAGCGTGCCGGTGGTGTCGGCAAAGCTGTTGTCGGCGGCGGTATCCGCATAGCCGGCGGCGCTGGGGCTGGTCAGCGTGGGGGCGTCGTTGGCGCCGTCGATGGTCAGCGTGACGGTCTGGCTGGCGCCGCCGGCGGTGGCGACATTGAACGTATCGGTGACGCTCTGGCCGGCCTTGAGCGCCTGGACCTCCGTCGCCGCATTATTGAGCGTGTAATTCCAGGCGCCGTCCGTGCCGATGGCAAAGCTGCCGTAGGTGCCCACCGCGCCGGTTTGCGCGGTGATAACGGCATCACCGCTGTCGCGGTCGCTAACGGTCAACGTGCCGCTCGCCGTCGCCGTGCCATCCTCTGATACGCTGCCGGCCAACGCGCCGCCGAAGATGGTGGCGTCATCGGCGCCGGTCAAATTTACGGTGAACGTGGCGCTGGCGCTGGCGGCGCCGTCGGAAACGGTGACGGTATAGCTCTCGCTGGCGTTGGTTTTGAGGCTTTCGATGGCGCTGTCGTTGGGCACGAAGCTGTAAGCCCCGCTACTGCCGACGGTCAGCGTGCCGTAGCCGCCGGTTTTGCCGCCAGCATAGCTCAGGCTGTTGCCGTCGACGTCGCTGCCCGACAGCGTGCCGCCGGCATTGGCGAAATTATCGTCGGCCGCCGTGTCCGTGTAATTCGCTACGCCGGGCGTGGCCAGGGTCGGCGCGCTGTTTACCACGACGACCGGAGCCGCCGTGACCGTCAGGCCGGCCGCTACCGCCGTGGCCGACTCGCTGCCGCCGTTGTCCTTGGCCACCGCCGTGAAAGCGTTCACCGTACCGCTGGAGCTGCCGGTCCAGTAAGCGTGGTGACTGGCGTCGACGGTGTCGTTGGTCGCGGCATTCCAGGCGGTGGCCGTTCCGGCGCTGCCGCCGATCAGCAAGTTCCCACTGCTGACCGCCTTGATCACGAAAGCGTCGACCGTGCCGTCCACGTCCGCCTCGTCGCCGGCGGTTTTCAGGTCGGACAGGACGATGGTGATTTGCGAGCCTGCCTGGATGCTGCCCAGGTTGGAGAAGGCGGTCAGGGTCGGGGCGTCGTTGACCGCGGTGACGGTCAGGTTGAAGGTGCTTTCTGTCGGGGTGGAGCTGTCTTCGTTGCCGTCCTCGACCGACACCTTGAAAGACGCCGCAGTGGTCTCGCCGCCGTCGTGCAGGAAAGCCACCTCGCCGGCGGCCAACTGGGTACCGGTGAAACTGGTGGCGGTGCTGCCGTTGACTTTAATCACGCCGTTGCTCAGCGTGTTTATGCTGAAAGCCACCCCGGCATCGGCGTCGTCCGGGTCGGTGTAGCCGAGGTCGGTGCTGGTCAGGGTGTAGCTGCCGCCTTCGGCCAGCGTGGCGGCCAAGTCGCCGCTCAACACCGGCGCGTCGTTGACCGGCGTGACGGTCAGGTTGAAGGTGCTCTCGGTCGGCGTGGAACTGTCTTCGTTGCCGTCCTCGACCGATACCTTGAACGAGGCGGCGCTGGTCTCAGTGCCGTCGTGCAGGAAAGCCACCTCGCCGGCGGCCAACTGGGTACCGGTGAAACTGGTGGCGGTGTTGCCGTTGAGTTTGACAACGCCATTGCTCAGCGTGTTCACGCTGAAAGCCACCCCGGCATCGACATCGTCGGGATCGGTGTAGCCGAGGTCGGCGCCGGTCAGGGTGTAGCTGCCACCTTCGGCCAGCGTGGCGGCCAGGTCGCCGCTCAGCACCGGTGCGTCGTTGACCGCCGTGACGGTGATCGAAGCAGTAAGCGTAGCCGTGGAATAAGCGGTACTGCCGCCGTTGCTGCTGGTGTCCGCCGTGGCGCCGGCTGAGTCCGTGGATTTGTCCCAGGCGCGGAAAGTGAGGGTGGCCGAACCGTTATAGTCGGCGGTTGGGACGAAGCGGATTTTTTGCGTGTCATTGCCGGTCAGGCTGCCGTCCAACAGACGGGCGCTGGCGTCGGAAACCGTACCAAATGCGTTCCAGTTGGTCCCGTTGTTGGTCGAGTACTGCCAAGTGCCGTGGTTGTTGTCCACTGCGGTGACGGCGATGGCTTCCAGCGCCGTGCCGTCGGCGTCGGAAATGCTGCCGTTCACCACCAGGTCGGCGATGCTGGCGCCGGTATTGCTGCCGTCCGACACGTCCTCGGCGATGGTGGTCAAGGTCGGAAGCGCGATGGTGACGGCACTGCTGGTGACGAATTGGGCGTTGCCGTTGAGGGCGCCCGTGTAAGTGCCATTGCTGCTGACCGTCGAGCTGTCCAGAAGAAAGTCCGCATACAGGCCGCTGGTGCCGGAAGCCAGTCGGGAGGATTTGTCGTTATTGATCTCGGTGGCGCTGCGGGCGATACTCCAGATGCGCACATCGTCTATCTGGCCGCTGAAGTCGTTTTGGTGGCTGTCGTCGTTTGCAACACTTTTTGTCTGACCGATCCGTAGCGTGTCCCCCGTGTTGTCTCCTACATTCGCGGCATAGTTACTGGAGGCCGCGTCGTCCACGCCGTCGACGTATATCTTGCCGGTTCCCGAGCTCCCGCTGCCGGAGTAATCCCACACCACCGCGACATGGTGCCAGGCGCCATCATTAACTGCGCTCGTGCCGCTGATAAAGCCGTTATATGCGCCTTCAAAGTTAATTTTGCCGTTACTATTGATATAAAAACTTTTTTCCCCCATTTCCCATGTGCCATCCGAGTCCGACTTGGCCAGGATGGCTTCGTTGCTGCTCGTGGTCTTGATCCAGGCTTCCAGAGTGAAATCGGCGAAGGTTATATCGGCTGTGACGCCCGTGTCTATAAAGTCGCCCGTACCGTCGAGACTGATCGATCCTTCGCTGACGATGACAGGTGCGTTGTTCGTAACCAACAAGTATCCATAGTCGGTTATGGCCGGAGTGACAGCCGATTCAATCTCCCCCACCCGCATTTCCAATACCCAATCACCGCCCCGATCCGCCGCTCCGGTGAGATCGTCCGACGCCGCCACGTCGGCCCCCGTGTATTGCGCCAGACCGGCGACGAACAGGGCTCCCTCGTCCCCCTGCGCCACATTACAACCATAAAGCAGCAAATCGCCCCCATCGGTCAGGGCGTCCCCGATTTGCCGGAGCTGGAATTGGTAATCGGCGATATTGCCGCCGTCGAGAACGGTCGATCCCAGATAGAGTGCGCCGGGACTGCCGTGCGAGAAAATCTGTACGGCGTCGTAGCCGGATTTGCCCTGGAGATAATCGGCGATCCGCCGTATGCCGTCCTGGCCGGGATCGAGCAAGAGCAGTTCCTGGTCTGGGCCGAATCCGGCCAGCAAGCTCTCATAATCCGTAACGCTGGAATCGATGACGATGAGTTGCTTGGACATGTTTTCTGTTTCCTACAATGTGGATTGAAAGGAACCCGGCTTCTATGGGCTTGAAGGGATTACAATTGTGCGCTTTCCCACTTTCGCCGGAATGACGTTTACTTTCGCGCCAGCGACTATTTTCAGCCGGGTTCCATGTCTTCCTTGCCGCAAATTTTGATTATCGACGACGACATCGAGACCGTTCGTATACTGGTGGAGCTGCTCAGGGGGCGCGGTTTCGCCTTGCGGACGGCGCTGGATGGCCGGGACGGCCACCGGAAAGCGGTGGCGGGCGACCCGGATGTGATTCTCCTGGACGTATCGATGCCGGAAATGGACGGCCACCACGTATGCCGGCTGCTCAAAAATGACCCCCGCACCGCGGATATTCCGGTGATCTTTTTGACCGGGCGGGACGGCGCCCCGGACAAGCTGGAAGGATTCGAGGCCGGCGGCAGCGATTACGTCACCAAGCCGTTTTCCGCCGATGAATTGACGGCGCGTATCCATGTGCATTTGCACGTGCGCCGACGGCTCAGGAGCAAAGCCGCGCCGCCGGACGATGCGCCGCCCGCGCCTCCTTCCGAATTCCGCTCGGAAAGGCTGCTGTCCGAGGTCCAGAGCCTGCTTCTCGCCGATCTGGCCCATCCGCCGCCTCTGGTGGAGCTGGCCCGCCAAGTCGGCACCAATGAACGCAGCCTGACCGAATTGTTCCGCCGCCGACTGGGAATGCCGGTTTTCGCCTGGCTGCGGGAAGAGCGCTGGCGGAAAGCTTGTGAGTTGCTGCTGGAGAGCGACAAGGATATCGCCGTGATCGCCGTGGCCGTGGGCTATGCCAATCCGGCGGCGTTCGCCACGGCCTTTCGCGAACGCTATGGGATAACACCCAGCGCCTATCGCCGTTCCGCCGGCTTGATCGAACCCGGACCTTGCCGCGAACCGCCTACGCATGAATCGTGATGGCGTTCGGGCCTGTTTGAACCGGGTTTTTGCCGGTTGCCTGGGCTGGCGGAAACGAGCCGAACCGCCCGCACCTGCATCGTGATGCAGCCATATTTGAACCCGATGCTTAAATTAGTCTGGTTATGCCTGTTTTGGTCGGGATGGGCTCAGGCCGCTGTGTTCGAGGTGCCGGCCACGGCGGAACGCCTGCCGCTGGGGTCCGCCATGGAATATTTTTTCGATGAAACCGGCCGGCTCGATTTGCAGGCGGCCAGCCGCGATTCCCGTTATCGGCCCGCCTTGCACGACAGCCTGAGTTTCGGATACGGGGCGCCGGTGCTGTGGGTGCGGCTGGCGCTGCATAATCCCGCAGCCGCGCTGATCGACGCCATTTTGCAGGTCGAACCGGAACGCCTGGAACGGGTCAGCCTGTTCCTGCCTGGACCGGATGGCGGCTACCTCCGCCTGGACAACGGGCTGCGGGTGGCGGTCGCACAGCGTCCGCTGCCGGCGCGCGGCCTGGCTTTTCCGCTGCGGCTCGAACCAGGGCGGACGCTGCATCTCTTTTTCCGGGTGGAAACCCGCAACGCGCTGTCTTTCATGCCCGTGCTTCGGGCCGCGGCGGCTTTCGAGCGCAACACACACCACGAAGAATTGCTGGCCATGCTGAACTTCGGGGTGCTGCTCGGCCTGGCCGGCTTTGCCGTGTTGTTGTTTCCGTTGCAGCGGGATCGCACGGCGCTGTTCCTCGGCTGCTCCATGGTTTGCTATTGCCTGTTCGAAGCGGCTTTCGACGGTTACGGTTATGCCTATCTCTGGCCGAACAGCCCGGATTGGGCGTTACGGGCGCCGTGGATTTTCGTTTTGCTGATGCAGGCCGCGTTCAACCGGTTCGTCAAGGTGTTTTTGCGTATCGAAAGTTCGGACCGGCCTTGGGCCGCGCGCTGGTTGAACGGTCTTTTGGCCGCCAAATTCGTGCTGGTGGCCGGCCACCTTTTCGGCGTTTCCTTCGTGTTGCTGGCACCCATCGGCTTGGTGGTGGTGGCGGTTTCGCTGTTGTCGCACGTCGGTTTTGCCGTGGCGGCTTTAGTTTCCGGCTATCGGCCCGTCCGCTATCTGGTGTTGGGCCAGGCCATAACCTGCACCGCCGCGGCGATGCGCATCGGCGAGGTTTCAGGCTGGTTGCCTATTACGGCGCTGAGCAGTGAAGCGATGACGTCCGGGCTGTTCTATCTGGCGGAACTGTGTTTTTTTGCCGCCGTCAGCCGCAGGGTCGACCTATTGCAAACCGAAAGGGAGTCGGCCCGGGCCGCGGCCTTGGCGGTACAGCGGGATATTTCCGCGCGTCTGGAAAGCGAAGTGGCGGAGAGGACCAGCGAGTTGCACCAAGCCAAGGAGCTGGCGGAGCGGGCCAACCGCTCCAAGGGCGAATTTCTGGCGCGGGTCAGCCACGAGCTGCGTTCTCCGCTCCATACCATACTCAGTTACGCCGCCCTGCTACGGCGCGACTTCGGCGGCAAAGCCGGCGAGCGCCTGGCTTTGTTGGAAGACGGCGGACGGCACCTTTTAAGTTTGATCGAAGACTTGCTGGCTTACGCCCGCCACGAACGGGACACCCTGGTGTTGGCTCCCGAGCCGGTCTTTTTGCACCGCTTGCTGGCGCGTCTCGACGATCACGGCGCGGCGTTGGCTGCCAAGCGGATGAATCATTACCAAAGCCGGCATGGCGAAAATCTGCCGCCGGCGGTGCGAGTGGACGCGCGGCGCCTGGAGCAGGCGGTGCTGGTACTGCTGTCCAATGCCGCCCGCTATACCCGGCGTGGAACCCTCGTGCTGGAAGTCACGGCGCAACCGGCGGCGCCGGATCGGGTCAGCCTCCGCTTCGCGGTGGCCGACAGCGGAATCGGCATCGCCGCCGCCGATCTTGCCCGCATTTTCCAGCCATTCGAGCGCGCCGCCGGGGCCGGCGGCGGCGATGGTCTGGGCTTAGGGCTAGCCATCGCCCGGCAGATCGTACAGGCCATGGGTGGGGAAATCGCGGTGGAAAGCCAGCCCGGCGTGGGAAGCCGGTTTGGCTTTACCCTGGAACTGCCCTTGGCGGCGCAGGACGAGGTGCCGGTGAAGTTCGCGACAACCACGGTACAAGGCTACGAAGGGCCGACGCGCCGCATTCTGGTGCTGGACGACACCGCCGCCCACCGGCTGTTGCTGGAGCATCTGCTGTCGGATCTGGGGTTCGAGGTGCGCGGCGTTTCCACATTGCGTGCAGCCCGCGAGCAGCTTGCCGTCGAAGACTTCGATCTGGCCTTGCTCGATCAGTGCCTGCCGGACGGCAGCGCCTGGGATCTGTTGTCCGAACTGTCCCCCGGTTTGCCGGCTATCCTGATTTCAGCGATGCCGCCGGCGCCGCCGCCGGGCCTGGCGGCGGCGCTGCGCTTCGAGGCCGTTCTGCTCAAGCCGCTGGTCAGCGATGAATTGCTGGACGCCATGGGCCGCGTGCTCGGTCTGCGCTGGGTGGAAACGGAGGTTGAGACAGCGGATGGCGAAGACGTTGTTGGTGGAGTCTGACAAAGTAGAACTAGTCATTGCACTACCGGCTCGGCGGCGGCTTTTTTCTTCGGGGCCTGTTGCCAAAGTCCTTCATTGGAAAAACACGCCCAGCCCCATTTCAGCCAATTGAGCAGCGACACGGCCAGCCACAGCGACCAAGCCAGCATCAATAAGCGATACACGATCAGCGGAACCGAGATCAGCGTCGCTATGGGCAACGTCGCCGCACTGCGGTCTTGATACCAGTTCAAATCGAACGCCGAAGACTGATTGCCGATGATCTGCATAGCGGGCGAGCCCAATAAACCCTGCTCAACCGCGTAAAACAACAAACTTAGCGCTACCAGGGTCAACCCGCCGATAAAAATCTGCAACGCATTGAAATAACGCATGCCGGACATCGGCTGCGTCTTGCGCCAGCCCAGCAGCATCAACCAGGCTATCACCATGCCTGCCGATAGCAGGGGTATCTGGCTCAGGCCGATCAGCAACAACAACCATTGCCGGGTTCTTAAGGGAGTCAGCCTGACTTTACCCAGGCCCAGCGACACGATAAAAACAATCGTCAGCGTGCCCCAAAACAAAACCGCCGGTCCCAGTTTCGGCCCCATGGCGAACAATACCCAGCGATCCTGCCCCAAGCCGATATTCAGGTTGGCGTTGACGCTGGCCGTTCCCAGGTCGAGCCGCGGTGTTTTCATAATGTTGGTTATACCGCCGGCCTCGCGCCAGCTGACGGCAATCTCCTGTTTGCCGGGATGCACCGGCAAGGTGAGCTTGCGGCCTTCCAGCCGGATGGGTTGCAGCTGGCCGTCGATGGAAACGCTTTGCAACACGGCGGCTTCCGGCAAAATCAGCGTGTGCTGCGATCCTTGCGAGCTGCGCAGCGCGAGGGTCAACTCCGCTTCCCGGCTGCGTTGTCCCGGCCTGACGTTCAAGCGGCTGTTGTCTATGGTCAGGGTTTGGCCTTCCGCCGCCTCGGGTCTGGTGATTTGCAGGGTGATTTTTTCGCCGGGCCAGGGATGCCATTCCGGCAGCCAGGGTCCGTCGTTACCCCCTTGAATCATCGCGATACCCGACGTTTCCAGATGCCAGATGGGGCTGACGTCCGCACGCAAAACTTCGATCCACTGGTCTGTTTGGGTGGCGGTAAACTCGATTTTTTCCGATTTTTCCAGCACGGACTCCCATTGCATAACCGTTTGCTGGGCCGGGATATTCACCTCGACTTTACCCTCTTTGACGCGAATGCCGGCGCTGGCGACCGACTCGCCTGGCAGCAAGGGCACGGCCGATACGATGGCGGAGTCCGCCGGCGAAACGCGCACGATCCGGGTGACGACACGCCAGTCCAGGCCCAGTTGCAAGAGACGTTCTACCCTGACAAACGGCGGCAAGGCGCCCGGTTCCAAGGCCGGCCCACCGCTTTGTCCGGCGGTGCGGCCGATGCGGCTGAATTGCAGCTGATCGTCGACCTGGCCGTTTTCCTGTAGTCCGATGACTTGCCAGCCGCTGCTGTGCACGCTCACCCAGTTGGGCTTTAACGGCAACGGCAGCGTGAACTGGCTTAATGCGGGGGCGGCGCCTCTCATCGCCACCTGATGTTCACCGGCGTCCACGTACATCCACAAGCCGTGGTCGTTGCGATAAAGGCCGGCGGCGATTTTGCCGTCAACCAGGACTTGCTGGGGAAACCATTGCTCGTAGCGGGCGGGCAAAGGCACGGCCACCGATCGATGCGCATGAATTTGCAAGGTCAGCGCCAGTTCCTGCCCGGTCAGGCTGATTTTCATCTGCTGGATTTGCGCGCAACTCGGCAAGCAGTCGGGCGGCTCCGTTTTTTCCAGCAGCCTGCCGCGCAGTTCGTTCAGCAGAGCCGGGTCGGGAATATCGGCATAAGCTTGCTGCGGCGGCATGGTCAGCATCGGCAACAGCCACAGCCATAGCAGCAAGGGCGTAGCCGCCGGTGGCGGCGCGGTTTTAAACCTGAGCTTTTCCGCTGCCCCGAACATCGGCAACGCCAGCGCCGCCACCAAAAATACGCGGACGAAATTGAGCAGCAGGCTCAGCGTCGGCGTCAAATACCACAGTTGCAGTGGTTGCCCGGAATCGACCGAACCGTTCCAGGATAACTGGACTTTGTTCCATTGCCATTGCGGCAAGCCTGGGCCTGTTTGTACCTTGGCCTTGGGGTCGATGCGCTCGAAATCGACCGCCTCATCCACATCGGGCAAGGACGATGCCGTATCGCCGGCGGACTTCTGTTTCCTGAACGCTCTGCCCATCTCAAGCATGGCCGACGGCGCCGGCGCACTGGCCGGCGCTTCCAGGTCGGCGGCTTCATCGGCCACACCGCCGGATTGCACGGTGAGGGCGCTGAGCGCTTGCCAGGGTTTTTCCAGTTGCGGATAAAGTCCGATGCGCACCTGCTCCACCATGAACGGTAATCCGGTCATGATCAAAACCAGCCAGCAAGCGGCGCGGTAGCCGGTCATGGATTTTAAAAACCTGCCTGGCGGCAGCCGTTTAATCAAAGCGGTCGCGGCCAAAATATTCAGCCAAACGAAGCGGGGCGAATCCGGCTCGTGCCAGATCAATGCCAGCGTAACCAGGGCGAGAACGCCCCAGTAAGGGTGCCAAAGCCGCCCTGCCGCCAGCGCGGCGATCAGCACCAGGAACAAATCCAGCAAGCTCCAGCGCGAAATCCAACTGTCGGGTACGTTGTCCACGCCGCCGGCCGCCAACAAACGCCAGCCCGGCGGCAGGTTCAGCTCGGCGCTGACGCTCTGGAAATCCTGCTCCCAACCCACCGCGCTGATCGAGCCGACCGGGCCGGCAACGCGGCTGTCGGCGTTCAGCATTATTTCGCCGTTCCTGACTTCAATGCCTTGCCTGCCGGATTTATCCTGGGTAATAAACCGATTGCCGCCGTTCAGGCTGACTTTGCCCAGGAAGGTTTGCGGCAAACTATTCAGCCGCCAATCGCGCGACATCCTGCCGGTAATCGTGTCATTGACGGTATACCCGGCGCCGTCGAAATCCAGCCAAAGCTGCCTGTGCAGATTGAGCTGATTAGGCTCAGGCTCCGGGTTGCCCCGGCGTATGGTTTTAAAGGCCATCGCCTGGCCTTGGGTGATTTTATAAGCCGGCAGGTCTTTCCACTCGTTGGGTAAGTTGGTCAGGCCGGCATCGATGGCGCTGAGCTGTTCGATTTCAACCATGCGCAGTTGCGGCCGCGCCTCGAACACCCAGATTTCCGACTCCGGCCAATGGATGCCGGGTTCGGCCTCGTTCCCCAAGCCGGTTGTATTAAGGGGGAGTTCGGCCAATGCCTGGCTGTTTCTGGACAGTATGTCGATTTGCCAGCGCCCCGGCCGCAGTTGCACCAATAACCGTCCGTCGGGCTCCAACCTCGCGGGCAACGCACTTTGTAAGCTCAGCGGGATAAAGCCGCCGGGAATGGGGCTGGGGAGTTTGACTTTGCGTGGTTCACCCGAGACTTCCAGCATCAGGCGGGTGAAAAGCTGGGCCGGCACTTCGTCGACGATTTTGCGAAAGACTTGAATATCCAGGTTGTTTTGCAGGTTTTCCGCTTGCTTTGGTCCTGTTTCGCCGGCTTTCAACCATAATTGCCCATTTTTAATGGCCGGTGCCGGTATGGGCTGGCCATCGATGCGTAGATCGATCAATCCGCTGTCATCGGGTATGGGTAAATTATCGGGGATGGCGGTCCATAAAAACTCGCCTTTGATTTGGTATGGCCCAGCCGTCGCCAGTTTAAGCGACGGTATGCCGTTTTTGTCCATGACCAGCGCGGTTTGATCGTTGACCGTCACGTTAAGCGGCCAGTGGTTTTTATCGCCCGGCAAACCGATCCAGCTGTCTTGATACACCGTCCAGCTCAGCGAAAACGCGCCTTTTTCGTTCGTCAAATCCAGTTGCGTTTGCGTAGGCCAGCTACAGCGTTTTTGCTCGTACTGGTTGTAGACGAAAGGGCAGGGCGGTTGCGGGGCATCCTGTAACGCCCAGGCTATCCAGGGTTTAAGCGGCTCCGGCACTTGTTCCGGGCTTAGCGGCTTTGCCTGTGCCACGGAGATGAACACGATGGCGCAAAGAAACAACCAGACTGTACGACGCATGATTCGCTCCTGATTAACTGCATAAAATGGCCGCAGCCCCAGGTTGCGGGCAGGATGCCCGCACTCCCAGGGGTGCGAACGCTCACTGCCCCTCCAGCTTCACCATTATTTTGCGTGTACGTAATAAATGGCAATATCACAAAGCCGGGTGACAGGCGTTTTAAATATTGGTAGTGTTGGTTTGCCCTTCCGATTCAGTTTCACCGAAAGTTGTTTGCTTCAACCTCATGCCCTCCAGGAATTTTTCATGCATACAATACCCCGCCCGAAAGCCGCCAGTGCCGTTCCCGCTTTCATCATTAACCATAATGACTTAACCACCAATGAGGACGGCGATGCGGCCACCGTCAGCATCAAGCTGGTCACAGCGCCCACCACCGGGCGCGTGGTCATCCTCAATTTCTCCAGCACCGATGCCACGGAAGGCACGGTGACCAACGCCACACTGACGTTTAATTCCAATAATTGGAATACCGCGCAGAGCGTTAAAGTGAAGGGCGTCAACGATTACCTCAATGACGGCAATGTCGCGTATGAACTCAATGCCACGGTAAGCCCCGGCAGCACCGACATCAACTATCGCCAATTGACCATTGCCCCGCTGACGCTGCTCAATCAGGAAGACGTGACCGCGACGGATTTACCCATGGACGCGCTGGCTGCGCCGCGCATTCCGGCGGGTTTTCCACGCGATACCCCGGTGAAAATCTATGGCGATCAAATCGTCGACACCCATGATACGGATCCCCGCACCGGTTTGTATCAAACCACCGGCGTTCGCTACACCAATGATGTGCTGGTCGGCCTGGACAGTCATGACACGCTGTATGGCGGCAATTTGCAGGATGACTTGTCGGGAGGCATCGGTAACGATTGGCTTTATGGCGAAAATGACGAAGATTTCCTGTACGGACAAGCGGGCAATGACACGTTAATGGGCGGAGAAGGCAGCGATTACTTGCAAGGGGATGCGGGTAATGACGTCTTGAATGGCGGGGTGGATGATTTGACCGTCGATACCCTGGTCGGGGGCGCGGGCAACGACACCTATTACGTGGGTTATACGGCGGTGGACGTGGTGAATGACCAAGGCTTGGTCAGTGATGTGGATACGGTAATCACGCCTTATCAATTAGCCAGCTATACCCTGCCCGCCAATATCGAAAATGGCCGCATCGCTGACGGGACGCAAAACAGCAACCTGACGGGCAATATCGCCAATAATGCGCTGACGGGCAATGATGGCAGCAACCAGCTCACCGGCATGGTCGGGCGCGATTCCTTGTTTGGCGGGGCGGGGGATGACGCACTGAACGGCGGCGCAGGCAATGACGCGTTGAATGGCGGCGCTGGCAGCGATACGGCGTATTACACCGGTTCACAGAACGATTATGGCGTTTCCTACAATACCGGCAACCGGACCTGGACCGTAAAAAACCTGAGCCGTGGCGAAACCGACCTGCTCAGCGGCGTCGAAAAACTGCACTTCACCGACACCACCGTCAGTCTTAACGGCAGCGCTGTGGACGCCACCGCCCCGGTATTCACCTCCGGCGGCACGGCCCGCGTGGCGGAAAACACCGCATCCGGCGCCCAAATCTACGACGCCACGGCGGATGGCGACAGGGGCGTGAGCTACGGCCTGTTGGGCGCCGATGCCGCCCAATTCGGCATCGATCCCAACAATGGCACGGTGAGCCTGGCTTTTCAGCCTGACTACGAACACCCGGTCGATAGCGGCAACAATAACGTCTACAACTTCAGCGTGCGCGCCACGGATGCGGCGGGCAACGTTACCGACCGGGCGGTGGCGTTGACGGTGACGGATGTGGCGGAGTCCTCGTCCTCTTCCCAGGCCGGTCAGGCGATGATCGACCTGGGGGCTGAGTACGGCAAGCTCATCAAGCCCGTGTACGTGGACGGTCATTGGTATTACTACTGGGATCGCAATGGCAACGGCGTCAGTGGCTATGACGACACACCGGGCGCTGGTTATAGCAATAGCACGGACACCACCACTCACGACGTGCTGGATGACCTGTTTATCCAGGATGTTAACGGCGCTACCGGCGGGAGTGGCAATACCGATAACACTTACCGCTATGCCACGCTAAATGGGGTGAAGGTGGCCTTGCCGACACAAGGGGATGGAAAAACGGGTATCTCAAGTTATTACTACGCACCGGGTACGGCAATCGACAACAACCCCGCCGGAGAAACCAATGCCGCCTATAACGACCTGCTGGCGATTTGGGATGCCTACAACGGGACGGGTACAGGAACGGACACCAACGGTACGCCGTCGGGCTGGTTCGACCCCGACTTTTACTGGTCGGCCACGCCCTCGGCTTCGGGGCACGCCTTCGTTACCCTCGACAGTGGCTTCGTCTACGACTACTACGACTACTACGACACTTTCGTGGCCCTTGAGGTGTTGTGAGGTGTGTTCTCGCGGAGCCAAACTTTGAATTTTGAATTTTTTGTTTTGGGTTCGGTTTTGGCCGGGAGTCCGCTGGTTCCCATCAAGCGCTGCGTGGGAACGCCTGCTATGGAGTGCGGCGGCCTTAGCCGCCGCTGTTACTTTCGAAGCATTGATTTAAACGTCAACACAACGCTTCGAAAGCCATGGCGCCGTCGCCGCTAACGCTCTGCCGGCGCACTCCATAGCGCGTAGGATGTGGTGAGTCGGCGAACCGCATTATTCGCGGCGCCTCTCTCGCCACGAACGATGCGCCTCCCTGCGTTTGGCTCGTCCTATGCCTTTAAAATGCCAGCCATCATCAATACCTTATGACACGTCTACGGACTATGAGATTATGCAAATGCCAAAAATTACTCATCTGTCAGAGTTGGATTTAACTAAAACATATAGTTATGCTGATTATTTGGCGTGGCAATTTGATGAAGCCGTTGAACTCATTAAAGGCAA
>SCQD01000244.1 GCA_004299145.1 Methylococcaceae bacterium
GGCCAACTCCGGGCAGCGGTGGTCACCGACGGTACCCTGGGTCCGGCAACGGCGTTGCAAGGGCGGTTTGAAATCGGCCAAAACCTCGGCACCCGCGTCGGCCCCAATCTGTTCCACAGCTTTCGCTCGTTCAACCTGGGCCGGAATGAAAGCGCAACCTTCACCGGCGACGCCGATCTCGCCCGCGTGATCAGCCGGGTGACCGGCGGCAAGACCTCGCACATCGACGGCCTGCTGCGCTCCAAGGTGGGGCGGGCGGACTTTTACTTCATCAATCCCGCCGGCATCGTGTTTGGTCCCGATGCACAGATCGACGTGCCGGCTTCTTTGTACCTCAGCACGGCAACCGAGTTGCGCTTCGGCGACGGCGGCGTGTTCAGCGCCACCCATCCCGATGCCGGCAGCTTGAGCGTGCAGGCCCCGGTCAGTTTCGGTTTTTTGCAGGACAGGCGCGGCGAAATCCGTTTCGACGGCGACGGCGACTGGGATGAGGCGGGCAATTGGCAGGGTACGTCGGTCGAACTCTCCCCCGGTTCCAGCCTGGACTTGGTGGCGCAAGACGTGGCGATAGCGCAAACCCGTTTGGCGAGTCCGCAAGGCGTGGTGACGGTTGCCACGGCGCAGCAAGGCGAGGTGCCGCTGCATGAGCATTCCCCGGAGGCTCCCCAGGGCAGCGTGACGATCAGTCAGGCTTATCTGGATAGCAGCGGCGCGCCGGCCGGCAAAATCAGCCTTGCCACCGATCAACTGGTGGTGCGGGACAGTTGGGTGTACGCCGATGGTTATGGCGACGTGAACAGCGTCGACGGCGGCGTGGACGTGCGTGCCCATGACGTGCAACTTGACCATGCTCGGCTGACTGCCAATGCCTTGCAGGGTTCTGGACAGGCCGGCAACATCACGCTTCAAGTGGAGGGAACGACCCGCCTGGTGAACGGGGCGCAGCTCAGCACGGCCACGGGGCCTGACGCCAACGCCGCTGCCGGCGACATCGTCATCGACAGTGGTGAGCTGAGCGTCGACAGCCAAAATAGCGGGCTGCCCACCGCCATCTTTTCCGATACCTATAATGCCGGCGCGGCGGGCGACATCACCATCCGCGCCGATCAGGTCGAGCTGGCGAATAACGGCCTGATCGCTTCGTCGGCCTATGTCGGCTCCTCGGGCGACGGCGGAAGCATCGACATTCACACCGATAAAATGCTGATCGACAACTCCCGCCTGAATACGGCTGATCCCAATAATCAGGGAGCGCCGGGCGGCGTGATTGCCGCCACTTATGGCGCCGGCAAGGCGGGAGATATCGCCGTCCATACCGGCACCCTGAAGATTCAGGGCCAAGTCCAGGCCTATACCGGCATTTTCACCAATGCCTTGGAAAATACCAGCGGCCAAACCGGGCATATCGCCATTCAGGCGGACGATTGGGTCAGGCTGTGGAATTACGGCTGGATACGCTCGGAAAACTACGCCACGCTGGATCATCCTGAACAAATCCAGCCCCAGTCGATAGCCATTCGATCTCCTTTACTGTATCTCAACGAAGGGGCCGCCATCAGTACCATCGCCGCCGGCAACACCGCCGCCGGCGATATCGATTTGGACATCGGCGAGGTATTGGGGCTGAACCTTTCCACGATCAGCACCCGCTCGGTCGGGGCCGACGGCGGCAATATCCGCGTCAGCGCGCCGGTCACCCTGCTGAGCGACGGCTTTATCCAGGCCAACAGCGACGGCCTGGGCGGACAAGGGGGGCGCGTCGACGTGCAAACGCAAGCGCTGATTCCCAGCCAGAGTATTCTGCTGCTGAATCAGCACGTCAGTTTCAACCCCGGAATATTGCTACAGCAAAACAACGCCGCCAACGTGATTCAATCCGCCGCGCCGCAGGGCTTGAGCGGCACGGTTTCCATCAGTACGCCGCAATTGGACATCAGCGGCAGCATTTCGCATTTGAGCGCGCGCCGTTTCGATGCCCGCCAATTGTTTGCGGATTATTGCCGCGTGGGCCTGGGCAGCAGTTTGCAGCAGTTCGGCGCCGGCGCTTTACCGCGCCGCGCCGGCGAAGCGTTGGTGCCTGCCGTCGATGAGTGATCCTGGTGGAGGTTTTAAGGTTATGGCAGAAAACAGACAGCCGATCTGGTCGATTGGCGTAGGGTACGCTGTGCGTACCTCGGCTCGTCCGGCTCGTCCGGCTCGTTCCCAAGCTCTGCTTGGGAATGCGGTCCGGGAAGCTCCGGCTTCCCGAACGAATACGGGAAGCCGGAGCTTCCCGGGCCTGGTTCCCAACCTGGAGGTTGGGAACCAGCAAAGCCGGCAAAACCCGCCAAACCCGCGGAAACGCGCCGCTTGCCTGGGGGCCATGTGCTGGCTGCTGCTGCCGTTTGCCGCCTGGGCCGCGGACGACGGCCGGCCCATCGACCGGCCCAGCGCCCGCGCCGCCGAACTGCCGCCTTATTTGCCCGGCGACGCCGCGCCTGCCTTCACTTTGCCGCCACTGCCGGAAGCGCAAGACGGCGACGCCACGCCGCTGCGCCAGGTGTACGTCGAGCGCTATGCGTTTACCGGCAACAGCGTGTTCGACGAGACCACCTTGCAGCAGATCGCCGCGCCTTACGCGGGCCGCAGGGTCAGCATCGATGAACTGGAAGAACTGCGCCGGCGCTTGACGCTGCACTACGTCGAACACGGCTACGTCAATTCCGGCGCGCTGATTCCCGAACACTCCCTGCACGGCGGCGTGCTGCGCTTCCGCATCGTGGAAGGCCGGCTAGCCGAGGTCAAGGTGCACGGCCAGGGCCGCTTGCGCGAGGGCTATATCCAGCAGCGCCTTGGCGCCGGCGAGGCGGCGCCGCTGAACATGGGCCAATTGCAAGAGCGCTTTCAAGGCTTGCTGGCCGATCCCTTGATCGAACGCATGAATGGCCGCCTGCTGCCGGGCGCGGAACTGGGCCACAGCATCCTCGACGTCGACGTGACGCGGGCGCGGCCTTATCAACTGACGGCGTTCGGCAACAATTACCGGCCGCCTTCCATCGGCGCGGAGGCCGGCGGCGCCCATGGCTGGGTGCGCAATCTGACGGGCCTGGGTGATTTGCTGGACTTCACTTTCCAGATCAGCGCGGGTGCGCAGCGTTATAGCGGCGGCTGGAGCGTGCCGGTCAGCGATAGCGGGACACTGGCGTTCGTGCGTTTCGACGAAGGCGATTCCGCCGTGGTGGAAGCGCCGAGCAGCGACATCGACATCACCAGCCGCATTCACAACCTGGAAGGCGGCGTCAGCCATCCTTTGCTCGACAGCCTGCGGCGCCGCCTGACTGTCGGCGCCCTGTTCGCGGTGCGCGAAAACGAAACGATGTTGCTGGGCCGGCCTTTCTCCTTTGTCCCCGGCGAGACGACGGGGCACAGCCAAGCGACGGTGCTGCGCGTTTATCAGGAACACCTGGAACGGCTGGGCGAACAAGCCCTGGCGTTGCGTTCGACCTTCAGCGTGGGTTTGAACGCTTTGGGCGCCACCCCGCAGCGCGATCCTCATTTCCCCGATAGCGAATTCTTTGCCTGGCTGGGCCAGGCGCAATACGCCCACCGCCTGTTCGACAACGGCGCGCAGCTGGTGTGGCGCGGCGACGTGCAGCTCAGCAACGATCCGCTGTTGCCGCTGGAGCGCATCGCCGTGGGCGGGGTCGGCACGGTGCGCGGTTACCGCGAAAACCAACTGGTGCGCGACCAGGGTTTCTCGACCAGCCTGGAGTTTCACTACCCGCTGTACGGCGGGGACAGCGGCGCGCGCCACACGCTGACCTTGCTGCCGTTCATGGACTACGGCGGCGCCTGGAACCACCACGCTCAGGCCGAATACCTGCATTCGGTAGGATTGGGGCTGAACTGGCACTACGAGCAATGGCACGCCGAGTTTTATTGGGCGCACCGTATCAACGCCCCGCAACTGGTCCAACACGGCGATTTGCAAGATGAGGGCGTGCATTTCCAGGTAAAGCTGGATGCGTTTTGAATGGCGGTAGCGGCATCAACCGGGGGTGTCGCTGCGCTCAACTCCCGGCTAATAGCTGGAAACCCTCCGGGTTGCGAAAGGATGTGCATTTTTTCAGCTCTAAGATACAAAATAGGCTTCTCAAGCTGCGCATTATGAATCTTAATCAATTCCGGCATCTATATTGTTGTGGTTCCCCGTGCAAACGCGAAGCCGGAGCTTCGCGGAGTGGGTTCCCAAGCGGAGCTTGGGAACCAGCGAATCATCTATTCAGCTCCATGGTGCCGTGAGTTACGCCCGTGTTTTGGGTATCAAGGCGGGTGTTATGATGGCGCCTGACGAATGTTTGACAAAGGAGTTTTGCAATGACCGCAGTCACCCGTGATGAAGTGTGGGAAATGTTTCGCGAAGTGGCCCGGCGCTTTGAGGAAACGGATAAAAAGTTCCAAGACACGGATCGCATGATCAAAGCATCGGACCGCAAACTTAATAAATTGGAAGATTTGTTTACCAGCCAGTGGGGGCGGTTGATGGAATCGCTGGTTGAAGGGGATTTAGTCAATATTTTGAATCGGCG
>SCQD01000245.1 GCA_004299145.1 Methylococcaceae bacterium
CCTTGAGATTGGCGGCGTGCAGCCCCATGCCTTCCGACCCCAGAAAACACAGCGGCCGTATGTAGGCGCTGTCCAATTGGTTGCGGGTCAGCACTTCGCGCTGAATCCGGTTCAGCGTGTCTTTGTCGTAAGGCATATCCAGTTGCAGGATTTTGGCCGAGCGGAACAAACGGTCAGTGTGATCTTGCAGGCGGAAAACAGCCACTCCCTGATCGGTTTTATAGGCGCGCAGTCCTTCGAACACGCCGCAGCCATAGTGCAGGGTGTGCGTGAGCACGTGGACTTTGGCTTCGCGCCAGGGTTTCCATGCGCCGTCGAGCCAAATCTGCCCGTCTCTGTCCTCCATCAGCATGATGCGTTCTCCCGTAGATAGATGAGTGGATAAAATAAAAAATACAGTATTCCCGTCCGGTTGCTGTTAGAAACACCGGGAAGCTGGGGAATGTACCTTAGCTGTTTTTAAAAAAACGCGCGATACGTCAGGCTTTTCAAAAGCCTTGGTTAATCCGCTACACGGCTGCATCCAGCAATTTATGCCAGATGGCCTGAACGCGCGCGCGCCTTTCCGTCCATGCTTCGGCAGGTGCTCTGGCTTCTTGTTCCCAAAGCGCCGCCTTGTGTACTTGGCTGCGAAAATGGACGTAGGTTTGTCTTAAGTCTTCGGCGTCTTCGCGCGACAACAAACCCGTGGCGCTGAGCTGTTCCAGTAAACGCACATTATCGGTCCATTGCAGCAAGGAGGGATGTTCCGCCGCACCGGCAAGGGCCGCGAATTGTACAATAAACTCAATATCGGCAATACCGCCGGCACCCTGTTTAAAATCGAATAGCGCCGGATCTTTGCTGTCCAGGTTGGCGCGCATTTTCTCGCGCATTTCCCGCACTTCCGCTTGCAGCGTGCTTCTGTCGCGGGGGCGGCTCAGCGATTTGGCGCGCACGGCGCGGAATTTTTCGCCCAGCACGGCATCGCCCGCCACGTAGCGTGCCCGTACCAGCGCTTGTTGTTCCCAGGTCCAGGCGCTGTCCATTTGGTACACCTCAAACGCTTTGAGGCTGGTCACCAGCAGGCCGGATTTGCCGGAAGGACGCAGCCGCATGTCCACCTCATACAGCGTGCCGGTATGCATATTGGTGGTAAACAGGTGGATGATGCGCTGCACGATACGGCCATAAAACTGGGCAACGCTGATGGGCCGCTCGCCGTCGGTCACCGCTTCCGCGGATGCGGCGTCGTACAGAAAAACCAGATCCAGATCGGAGCTGTAGCTCAGTTCGATGCCGCCCAGCTTGCCGTAAGCGATGACGGCAAACCCGCCGATGGTTTCAGGCTGGCAGCCCGGCGGCACGCCGTGCTTGGTTACCGTGTGTTGCCAGGCCTCGCGCAGCGTTTCTTCGATCAGCACCTCGGCGATATAGGTCAGGTAATCGCTGACCACCATGAGCGGAATGGCTGCCATGATGTCCGCCGCCGCCACGCGCAACACCTGGGTTTGCTTGAAATGGCGCAGGCGGTTCATCAACGCTTCCCGGTCGTCCGCCTCCAATGCAGCCAGTTGCCGCGCCAACTCCTTGCGTAAATCGTCTTTTTGCTGCGGCGCGTACAGTTGCCGCGCATCCAGCAGGCCGTCCAGCAGGATGGGGTGACGGGTGAGAAACGCGGCGATCCACGGGCTGGCGTCGGCCAGCTTGACCAGTTGGCCGAGCACGGCGGGATTTTCCGCCAGCAGGGTGTAATAAACGTTGCGGGTCGCGACCGCTTCCAGCAATGCCAGAATGCGCTGCAGCGTCGCCTTGCAATGAAATTGGCCGCGGCTGTTTAATTCCCTCACCCCAGCCCTCTCCCTGAGGGAGAGGGAGCCGGAAGCAACCGACTCCTGAGTAGAGTCATGATCGTCAGGTTGCTCGACCACCACCAGCGCTTGCAGCAAGCGGGGCATCAGCCGGTCCAACTCCGCCACGCCGCGCGCGCTGAGCCGCGCCACCGCCTGACTGGCGCGAAAAGCCGCCAGCATTTCCAGAATATCGTGTGGCGCGCGGTAGCCCATCTCACCCAACAGCACGCTCTTGGCCGCTTCATCCCCGCCACCGCACCAGACCTGGCGCGCCAGGTTTTGCTCGCCATCGTCCCGCGCCGGCGCGATCACCTGCTCGAACAAGCTCTGCACTTGAGCGGATACGCCGTCCAGCTCCGCTTTAAAGCTGTCCCAATCAGCATGCCCCATGGAACAGGCCAGCCGCAGGCGCTGGCCGGCGTCTTTGGGCAAATCGTGGGTCTGCTGATCGGCCAGTTGCTGGATGTGGTTTTCCGTCAGGCGCAGATAACGATAGGCGGCTTGCAACATGGCGACTTCCTGCGCCGGCAGATAGCCGCGCTCGGCCAATACGTCCAGCACCACGCGGACGCGCCGCTCCTGCAACGCTTTATCCTGGCCGCCGCGCAGCAATTGAAAAGCCTGGGCGATGAATTCGATTTCGCGGATGCCGCCCTTGCCCAGCTTGACGCTGTCGGTACGGTCCTTGCGCAGCAACTCCTGAGCGATTTTGGCCTTCATCTCGCGCAGTTCGCCGAAAGCCCGGTAATCCAGATAGCGCCGGTAAACGAACGGCTGCAACATCGCCATCAGTTCAGCCCCGGCCGCCGCATCGCCCGCCACCGGCCGCGCTTTGATCATGGCGTAGCGTTCCCATTCCCTCGCCTGTCCCTGGTAATAAGCTTCCATGGCGTCGAAATTCATCACCAGCGGGCCGCTTTCGCCGAACGGACGCAAGCGCGTGTCGACCCGGAACACAAAACCGTCTTCGGTGAGCGCATCCAGCGCTTTGACCAGCGCTTGCGCCAGTTTGGTAAAAAACTCCTGGTGGCTGAGTTCGTGCTTGCCCGGCAGCGTACCGGCCTGGGGATAGGCAAAAATCAGGTCGATGTCGGAAGAAAAATTCAGCTCGCCGCCGCCCAGCTTGCCCATGCCCAGCACTACCAGGTTTTGCGGTTGGCCGTGGCTGTCCAGCGGCACGCCCCAACGGCGGCAGGCGGCGTCGTACAAAAACGCCAGCGCGGCCTGCAAGCAGCACTCCGCCAGCGCGGACAAGTCCGCCAGGGTTTCGTGCAAATCCGCCCAACGAGCCAAATCGCGCCAGGCGATGCGCACCATTTCGCGGCGCCGGAAACGGCGCAGCACCCGGTGCAGGCCGGCCTCGTCCGTTACTTCCCGCAGGCTTTCCGCCAAGCGCCGTGCGTAATAGGCCGCGCCGGAATCAGCCAGCAAATCACCGGATTCCAGCAAGGAAAACAACAGGGCGGGCTCGCGCGCGCAGCTGTCTGCCACGAACTGGCTGATGGCCCAGACTTTGGGCATGGAGGCAGCGACGGCGGGGTGATCCAGCAGCGGCAGTTGATCTGCGGAAGCTTTGGAGCGGAAATCAGCGATGCGCTGGGCGGTGTGAGCGGCTAACGGGGCGGGCAGTGGCGTCATCGGGGGGCTTAAGAGGCAAAGCGGTGATTATAAAGGCAAGCCACGGAGTTCTGAGGGCGTAGCGGCCCGCATCAGACGGCATAGGGCCTGATGGCGCGCATGATAGAATCCGGTGGTTGCCAACCTATTGAAAAGCGGACGCTGCCAATGGAACCCATGATGACGCATCCACCGTTTATCAAAAGCCTGCACATTCATAAAGTCAGGCACCTGGAAAACATCGAAATCCCGTTGGATGAAAATCGCCCCAGGCATTTGATTTTGACCGGTCCCAATGGCAGCGGCAAAACTTCCGTATTGTTGGCCGTCAGGGACTACCTGAACGGTGTTCCCAGTCAAAATCTGATGAAGATGGCAGAATTACAACGGAAGGTAGAACTTACCGAGCAAGCTATTAAAAATCTTAAGCTTCAGTGGGAAAGCCCCAATCAATCTGATCAGCAACGTGCACAATGGATAGTCGAAATTTCAGCTTGTGAGCAGCACATTAAGACATGGAAAACCGTGCTCTCCGACTTCGAAAAAATCGAAGCCGTCATCAGCGATTTACCCGGCGCGGTCGACGCTTATTTTCAAGGTGAGTTTTTGATCGTCTTTTTCGATGCAAAGCGCACAGTAAAACTTGATGTCGTTAATGGACCTCAGAAATTAGATATTCCCCAAACCAGCCCGATAACCAGCGGCACCCTTGCCGCCAAATTTTTGCAATTTCTGGTCAACCAGGAAAACAAGATCGGCATGTTTCATTATCAGGGAGATAATGCGAAGGTAGCGCAATTGACACAGTGGAAGCACGGTTTTATCGAACGGCTGCGCGGCTTGTTTCAATGCCCCGAGCTGGAGCTGGAATACGACGTAGAGACCTTTAATTTCAAGATCCACCTGCCGGACCGCGAACCGTTTGGGCTCGATCAGCTTTCCGACGGTTTTTCCTCCGCCATCCAAATCGTCGCCGAACTGTTGTTGCGCATGGAAGCCAGGCAAACGGGCCGTTACGACATGCCTGGCGTGGTGTTGATCGACGAAATCGAAACCCATCTGCACATCGAGTTGCAAAAACAGATACTGCCGTTTTTGACCGACTTTTTTCCCCATCTGCAATTCATCGTTACCAGCCATTCCCCCTTCGTGCTCAATTCGCTGCCCGACGCCGTGGTGTTCGATTTGGCATCGGGTAAGCGCTGGGAAAATCTGGCGCCTTTATCGGCCGGCAGCATCATCGAAGACTATTTTGACTCGGATCAATATTCACAAGTCAGTAAAGATTTATTGGCGCGTTACCAGCAACTGGCGGCGCAAAACCCGCGTACGCCGGAACAAGCAGAGGCGTATCGGCAACTGATCGATCAGCTGGACGGCGTCACCCTGGAACAGGCGCCGGAACTGGTGGCTCAATATCGCCACCTGCGCGCCAGGGAACGTCAAGGATGATGCATTTCCCCAAAACCCGGCGGCCGGACCTGCAAAATTTGCTCGACCAGGAGGCGCGGAAAGCCTCCGGCAACTATCGTTTGGAACCGGTGTTGGCGCAGATAACCCGGGATTTTCACTGGAAATGTTATCTTTGCGAGGATGCCGAGCCGACCGGCATTCAAGTGGAGCATTTTCAGCCCCATCAAGGCGATACGGCACGGAAGTTTTGCTGGGACAATCTGTTTTTTTCCTGCTCCCATTGCAATGGCACCAAGGGCGACAAATACTTTCCCCTGCTGGACTGCACGCAAGACGCCAGGGTGTGGGAGCAAGTGGAAATTACCGTGCAACGATTTCCCAAGGTAAAGCTGGAAGTCAAAGCTCATCCATTACCGGGACGGGAACAGGTATGCGAAAACACGGTGAAACTGCTGCGCCACTGTTTTGAGGGCCGCACGCCTATTCGCAAGCTGGAAGCGGAAAACCTGCGCAAAAAAATGCTTCGGCACGACATTGATTTGGCGGATGCCATTCGGGCTGACGACGAGCCCCGCGTACTTGCCATGATCCAGGCTCAAGCCGGCTTCGCCGGCATGCACCGCTGGACGCTGTGCCGGGAATATCCCGAATTATGGGAACGCCTGTGCCAGCCCGTGTGAACAGTATTCATCTCTTTTCAATCCTATCACACCGGGAAAGGGAACCCGCACCTCAAGCCTCAAGCCTACAAAACCCTTTCCCGCTCACGCAACATGCGCACTATCTGGTAAATGGCCGTGGCCGCCAACAAGTGTTTCAGCGTGTGCCCACTGACGATCTGTCCCACGGCAAAAACCGCCGCATCCAGCTGTTCGGCCGCCACTGCCAGGGCATAGAGCAGAGCCGCCGCCGTCAAATCTTGGCTGCGCGTGTAACCGGACGGGCGCAACGGCACCAGAACCACCAGCGCGAGCAGCGATACGGCCTGAAAAGCAAAATACGGCAACACGTTTTCCTCACCCTGCGCGTCACTGTAACGCCACCAGCACACCGTGCCGGCCCCCAGCGCAACCAGAGGCGCCAGCATAGCCAGCCCCAGGCGTAAATCGACGCGCTCCATGATGACGGCAGCCGTCAGCGCGCCGAAGCAAACCGTCATGGGCAGGCGATCCCAAAACAAACCGGCGTGATCCGGCGCCAGGTGATACCAGGCCGAACCGAACCCGGTCGCCGCCAAGCCCAGAAAAAACACCGCATAGGGTCGCTGCTCCTCCGTCGACACGAACGCACCGGGCCGGGAGCGGCGCAACAGCGCCAGCCCCAGCCACGCCACCCACAAAAAAGCCAGATTGGACGCCACGTTGCCAAAATTGGGCACGCCGAAAAACGCGCGCGCATCGGCAAACCGATGGTAAGCCTGGGGCTGGCTGAAAGGCGGCAGCCACACGGCCGACAGCACCGGCACGAGGAAAAACAACAGCAGCCCCCCGAGGTGGAATTTTTTGCTCATCATCGACTCCTGAATTTGGTGGAACGGAAACCCGGTCACTCAACGATCATGGCAACCGCAAAACATTGCCACGCGCACCTCACCCACCCTACACTCTACCGCACACCTTTTCCAGCCGACGCCATACGACCATGCAGCTACCTCCTCTGCTCAGCCTGATCGGCCAACTCGTGGCCCAGCCGTCCGTCAGCAGCTACGATCCGCAATACGATCAAAGCAACCTGCCGGTGGTGCATTTGCTGGCCGAATGGGCCGAAACGCTGGGCTTTGCCGTCAGCGTGCAGCAGATTTCCCCTAGCAAGGCCAATCTGTTGGCGGTGCTGGGCGATGCCGTCGACCGCAACGGCTTGGTATTGTCCGGCCACACCGACACCGTGCCTTACGACGCCGGCCAGTGGCACAGCGATCCGTTTTGCCTGAGCGAACGCGGCCACCGGCTTTACGGCCTGGGCGTGGCCGATATGAAAGCCTTTTTTGCCCTGGCGCTGAGCGCCGCCGCCGCCATAGACCGCAAGCAGATCCAGCGCCCCCTGGTGTTGCTGGCCACCGCCGACGAAGAAAGCAGCATGTCCGGCGTCAAATGGCTGGTGCAGCAACAAGAGCGGCCCGGCCGCTACGCCGTCATCGGCGAGCCCACCCGTTTGCGGCCGGTACGCATGCACAAAGGCGTCATGTCCGAATCGCTGTGCGTGCACGGCCACGCCGGCCACGCCAGCGATCCTGCCCTGGGCGCCAATGCCATCGAAGGCATGCACGCCGTCATCGGCGATTTACTGGCCTGGCGTGAGGAATTGCAACAGCGCCACCACCATGCCGCTTTCAGCGTACCCACGCCCACCCTGAACCTCGGCGCCATCCACGGCGGCGACAACTCCAACCGCATTTGCGCCCGCTGCCAAACCGACATCGACATCCGCCTGCTGCCCGGCATGATGCCGGCGGCGGTGCGCGAGGAATTGCGCCGGCGCCTGGCGCAAAGCCTGAAAAACCAGCCGCGCCTGCGCCTGGAATGCAACGCCCTGTTCGAAGGCCTGCCGCCTTTCGAAACTCCCGCCGACGCCCCGCTGGTCCACGCCTGCGAACATTTCAGCGGCCACGCCGCCGAAGCCGTCGCCTTCGGCACCGAAGCGCCCTACCTCAGCTCCCTGGGCCTGGAAACGCTGGTCCTGGGGCCGGGCGACATCGCCCAGGCCCACCAGCCGGATGAATACCTGGCCCTGGCTCAGCTCCAGCCAGGCATCGACATTTACCGCCAATTGATAGAACGATTCTGCCTGCATGCTTGACAACCACGCATTCATCCGCTGGTTCCGCGGCTCATCCCCCTACATCCACGCCCATCGTGGCCGCACTTTCGTCGTGTGCTTCGGCGGCGAAGCCGTGGCCGAAGGGGCATGCGCCAGCCTGGCGCACGACTTTGCCCTGCTCAACAGCCTGGGGATACGCCTGGTGCTGGTGCACGGCTTTCGCCCCCAGGTGGAAGAACGGTTGCAGCTGCGTGGCGAACGGCCGCGCTACCACAACGGCCTGCGCGTCACCGACGCGCAAGCGCTGCTCTGCGCCAAGGAAGCCGCCGGCCTGGTGCGGGTGGAAATCGAAGCGCTGCTGTCCATGGGCGTCGCCAACTCGCCCATGGCCGGGGCCAGGGTGCGGGTGGCTTCCGGCAATTTCGTCATCGCCAAACCGGTAGGGGTACGCGACGGCGTGGATTTCCAGCACACCGGCGACGTGCGCCGCATCGACGCCGAAGCGATACGGGAAAAACTCGATCATGGCAACGTGGTGCTGCTCTCGCCCATCGGCTATTCACCCACCGGCGAAGCCTTCAACTTGAGCGCCGAAGCCGTCGCCACCGCCGCTGCCATCGCGCTGCAAGCGGACAAGCTGCTGCTGCTGATCGAGCAGGACGGCCCGCGCAACGCCGACGGCCAACCGGCGCGGCAATTGACGACGGAAGAAGCGCAAGCGCTGCTGGAACAGAATGCGGCCTTAAGCCCGCAACTGGCGGCTCATATCCAGGCCGCGCTGACGGCCTGCCGCAGCGCAGTGCCGCGCGCCCATCTCATCCAGCGGCGGCTGGACGGCGCCATGCTGCTGGAACTGTTCACCCGCGACGGCGTGGGCACCCTGATCAGCTCGGCGCCTTTTGAAGACCTGCGCCGCGCCGGCATGCACGACGTCGGCGGCATACTGGAACTGATCGCGCCGCTGGAAGCCAGCGGCGTTTTGGTGCCGCGCACCCGCGAACGCCTGGAAATGGACATCGACGATTACACCGTCATCGAACGCGACGGCACCATCATCGGCTGCGCCGCCCTGCACGCTTATCCGGGACAGGCGATGGGCGAAATGGCCTGTCTGGCGCTGCACCCCGAATACCGGGGCGGTCAGCGCGGTGAACGCTTATTGGCGTTTGTGGAAAACCAGGCGCGCTCACAGGGTCTGGCGGTTTTATTCGTGCTGACCACCCAAACCGAACACTGGTTTCGCGAACGCGGTTTTATTGCCGCCGCCGTCGACGAGCTGCCGCCGGAGCGGCGCGCAGGCTACAACCCGGCGCGAAACTCCAAGGTATTGATCAAACGCTTATGAGGATACAGCGAGGGGCAGGCTTCATCGCTGTTGTCGCGCTGGAGTACGCCGCCCGGCGCATCCGGGGCATTGTTGTTGCCTGTACGAAGGCGTTTGAGCGCCGTGTCTTTAAACCGCTTGCAGCCGCTCAATCTGCAAAGCCAACGCCTGCTGAATATCGCTGCGTTGCAGCAGAAATGCATCCCCGCTCAGCGCGGCGCCAATCAGTTGCAGCCATTCGGCGGGTTGCGCGGCTTCGCTGTCCGCTGCCGCGTGCAGGCGAAAGCTCAACGGCTCCGCCAGATAGACGCAATCCTTGCCGGCCAGGACGCTCAACCAGGTCGCAACATCGGCCAGCCCTGCATACTGCCGGCCGGCAAACCAGCCATACGCGGGTTGAATGTCCGCCTTTTTCAGCAGTACCGCGGATGCCGGGCCGATCAGGTTGAGCCCGTTTTTCAGCAGGAATTCGCCCATCGATATCCCACCGATGGCGGTATCTTGCGCAAATACTCTGTCGATCTGCACTGCTCCCAGCGGCTTGCCGTCCTGATCGATATACTGGCGAAACGAAGTCACCAAACCGATGTTCGGGCGCTCCTGCATGCAGTGCAGCATGCGTTGAATCTTGTCGGGGTGAAACACGTCGCCATCCAGCCAGTAGTTCACGTACTCACCGCTGGACAGTTCCAGACAACGCGCCAGCATTTCCGTTCCAGACAATGCGCTGTCGCGGCAATACTTGATGCGTGAATCTTTTTGCAGGTAGGGCGCCAGCTTATGCGCAAAATCATCATCGGCGCTGCCATCGACGATGACGATTTCCAGCGGGTCATGCGTTTGCGCCAATACGCTTTGCAGTCCCTGTTCAAAAAACGCCGCGTCTTGCCGGATCGGCATCAGCACGCTGACCAAGGCCGGGGCTGGATCGGCCGGGAGCGCGGGCGTCCTGTCCGCACTGCGGTCAAGATGGCCGCGCTCCCAGGGAGCGGTCAAGATGGCCGCGCTCCCAGCCTCATTCGCCGCCTGTTGATCCATAGGCGCCGCAACGCCGTTTCTTACGGCAATGCGTTCAAAGTGGTCTTCCAGGTCTTTGACGAACCGCGGGCTGTCGAACAGCGTACAGGTATCCCTGTGCTGTTCGATGTGGCTTTTCAGCGCGCCGACCCTGGCGCGGTCGTTGGCCAGGCTCACCGCTTTTTCTTCATAATCAGCCAGGTTGTCAGTAATCAGTTCCGGCAAGCCGATGGCCGTCAATATACTGCCCGCCATGCGCGATGAAAAAGTGCGCCCGGTATAAGTCAGCAACGGCAATCCTGCCCATAACGCATCGCTGGCGGTGGTGCCGGCATTGAACGGGTAGGTGTCCAGAAACAAATCGGCGCAGCGAAAGCGCGCCAGGTATTCCAACGGCAGCACCCTGGGGGCGAAAATCAAGCGCTGCGGGTCGACGCCGTGCTGCTCGGCGCTACGGCACAGGTTTGCGCGCGCCCATTCGTTGTCGGCCAGCAACCACAGCACGCTGTCCGGCACCCGCTGCAAAATCCGCATCCAGGCGGCAAAAACCTCGCTGGTAAACTTGTAGTTATTGTTGAAACTGCAAAACACAAACGCCTGTTCCGGCAAGCCGCAGTCGGCCCGCGTCGGCGTGGCGCCCACCGCGCGCCGGCGGTCGTTGATCTGGAAGCAGTGCGGCATGTAGAGCGGTTTTTCGGAAAAAAACCGCGCCAGCTCTTCGGGCAGGAGAAACTTGTCCACGATGACGTAATCCACGGCGGGCAAAGCGGTAGTGCCCGGATAGCCCAGATAAGTCACCTGCACCGGCGCCGGTTTATACGACAGAATGTCGGGCCGCGTTCCGGAGGTCAGGCCGTTCAGATCGACCAGAATGTCGATTTCGTGGGCGCGGATGCACTGCGCGGCCTCGGCATCCGTCATTTCCTTGATGCTCACGTAATGATCCAGAGCTTGGATGACGCGGGCGCGCAACGGCGAAGTATCTTCCGGGCTGGTGCAGAAACCGTACACTTCCACTTTGTTGCGATCGTGCAGTTCATACAGCTCCACCGTCAAAATGGACACCGGGTGGTTGCAAAAATCCGACGACAAATAGCCGATGCGCAGCCGGTCGTGACGATAGCCTTGCGGGTTGCACAATACTTCGCCCAGCGGCTTGACCTTGCGTTCGACAAAACTGCGCGCCACCGCCAGTTGCTGGGCGGGGTCTTCGAAAGCGCTCAGCGCCGCCAGCGCCGAGGTGCCTTTCAGCATCAGCTCGTCGGTTAATCCCGGCAAACGGGTGTAGACCGGCCAGGCGCACTGTTTTTGCCGCAAATGCACCCAGTGCTGAATCGCATCCGGCTGGTCGGGGTCCAGCACGATGCTGCGTTCCAGCATCAGTTCCGCTTCGTGCAGGCGTTTGTTGTGTTCCAGCACGCGGCCCAGGTGATTCAAGGCGTGGATGAGCTTTGGCGTATCGGCGGGGCTGGTATGTTTTCCCGAGTCGACGATGCCGCGCCAGGTATCCAGCGCTTCGTCGATGCGGCCCATGCGCTCGCACTGCGAGCCCAGATTCAGGCGTGCTTCGATAAAGTTCGGGTTAAGCTCGATGGCTTTCCGGTAAGCCGCTTCGGAGGCCGGGTGATCCGCGGTTTCGCTCAGCAGCACGCCCATATTGAACCAGGCCGCATAAGCCAGCGGTGAATTAGTGTTTTGCAGCCAGCACCGGTACAGCGCAATGGCCGCATCGCGCTGGTCGGCCAGGGTCAGCCGCTCCGCCGCCACAAACAGCTCCGTCAGCTCCAGGGATTTTTTTTCGGCCATTTTGAGTGCCAGCTGGTTCAGCGTTGCGACGTCGTTTTGTTGCAGCGCCAGGTTAAGCAGCTGGGCATCGTTTTGAGGTACTGCCTGTAAATGTTTCACGGTTTTTTTCTTCATGGTCGTGGGTTTCCAACGCTGCGTTCGATGCGATTTCCTATCGACTGCACGCGCGCAGTTCTTTAGCCGGGTGAGTGGCCGGTGTCGTCATGGGCCTCCATTTTCCTGATCCTGTCGCAGATGATGTGGATGCCGTTGCGAACGGCGGTGGTATTGCCGATTGTAGTTGGCGTCGAGGTACAAAAATGCCG
>SCQD01000246.1 GCA_004299145.1 Methylococcaceae bacterium
GGTGCGCGCCGAGCAGCGCTTGCTGGAAGAACTGGGCGTCCGGCTTAACGGAGTTTGGCACGAATTGCCGGCTGACCCGGTTCTCGTTCCCACGCGCCGCCTGGGAATGCAGCCTTGGCGCGCCGCGCCGCGACAGGGTGAAGTTTTCTTGCCGGACCAGGCCCGCAGCGCGGGCCAACTGCGTTCCCAGGCGGCGCGTGGGAACGAGGAAGATGCTGCGCTGGGTGATTTGGACAACTTGGAAGCCTGGTGCGAACGCTGGGTTCCCGCATTGCTGGCCCGCTTGGGACTGGCGCCGGTTCCAGCGGACTTGCCGGCGCTGGAAGTGCTGGCCGAACGCTGGGGCGTGTTGCCCAAGTTCCTGCCCCTGCTGCGCGCCTTGTTCCACCGCCTGGAACGCAGCGGCTATGTCGTAACCACCGCAAACGGCTACCGCCTCGCCGACCGGCCTTTCCCCGCTTGGAACGACCTGATAACCGAAGGCCAGGCGCTCAAAACCCCGGCCATCGCCGCCTTCGTCGAGCTGGTGCTGGCTGCTGCTGAAAACTTCGACGCGGTGCTGCAAGGCCGCCTACCCGCCACCGAAGTGCTGTTCCCGCAAGGCTCGGACCAGCGGGTCAGAAATATCTATCGCGGTCATCCCATCGCCGATTATTACAACCGCTTGGCAGGCCTGTGGGTTCGGGACTTGGCCGAAAACCTGGCCGAACCGCTGCGCATCCTGGAAGTCGGTGGCGGCACCGGGGGCACGACCTTGGCCTTGCTCGACGCCCTGGCCGGTCTTGAAACCGCCTATTGCTTCACCGATATTTCCCCCGCGCTGGTGGCCCAGGCCCGGCAAACCCTGCCGGGTTTGGAATACCGGGTTTTCGACCTGGAACAAGACCCGCTGGAACAAGGCTTGCTGCCCGGTAGCTTCGATTTGATCGTCGCCGGCAACGCCGTCCACGCCGGCGCCGAAATCGGCGCCACACTGGGCCGCTTGAAAGTCCTGCTGCGCCCGGGCGGCTGGCTGCTGCTCAACGAACTGACCGCGGACTACCGTTTCGCCACCCTGAGTTTCGGCCTGACCGATGCCTGGTGGGGAGCGAGGGACGGCTGGCGCCGGCTGCCGGACAGCCCTTTGCTGGCCCCCGCACAGTGGCTGGCGGTGCTGTGGGAAAACGGCTTCCGCCACGCCGGGCATTTCGGCTTGGCAGACCACGCCGGCCAGCGGCTGATCGTGGCGCAAAGCGATGGGCATGTGTTGCTGAAATCGGAGCGAACGCCAAACCTTTGTCCCGTGCCCGCGAACGATGCGGTTCCTGCGTCACCGCATCCTACGGTTCACCCTGGAGGAGTCGACGTCCTCTGCACCGCCATCGCCGGCATCATGGCCCAGATTCTCGAAATCGACGCCGCCGAACTGGATTGGGACACCCCGCACCAACGCTACGGCGTGGATTCGATCCTGGCCCTGGCCATCGTCGAGCGGATAGATTCCGCGCTGAACGTGCGCCTGCGTTCCACCGATTTCTTCAACTTCGCCACCATCCGCGAGTTGGCCTTGCATATCATGGCACTACAACCGGCCCGGTCGTCCATCAATCCATTGCAACCGGAGACGGCCCCGGCAGCGAGCGACGCCGCCCTGCTCGACGTGTTCCAGCGGGTCGCGGCGGGTGAAATCGACGTGGAAGCGGCCAACCGTTTGATATTGGAGCAAGGGTTCGAATGAGAGTGGTGTTTGATACATCGGTGCTGGTTGCGGCGGTACGTTCCCGTCAGGGAGCAAGTTTCGCCTTGGTTAACGCCATTCCTTCGTCTGCTTTTCAGATTTGTTTGTCTGTGAGCTTATACGCCGAATGGCAAGACGTGTTGACACGCCAGGAAAACCTGCCACCCGACCGAACCGCAGAAGACGCCTGGCGTTTTCTGCGGTATTTGGCAAGCCAAGCGCACTTGCAAGACATCCATTTTTTGTGGCGGCCATTCTTGCGCGATTCGGACGATGATATGCTGTTGGAATTGGCGTTTGCCGCAGGTTGCCGATATATCGTCACCCATAATATTCGAGACTTTGCGGGCTGTGAGTGCCTGGGTATACAGGCGGTTACACCAAATCAGTTTCTCAACTTGACCAGGGCGACATCATGACCACACTCACCATCGAATTGCCGGATTTCTTGCAAAAGCACATCGAAACATTGGCAATCAAGGAAGGATTTACCGTAAGCCAATTTGTCATTGCCGCCGCAGGCGAAAAATTGGCGGCTTTAACCTCGCTGGAAACGCTGCGTCGCGAAGCGGCGGAAGGCAGAAAGGAAGACTTTGTCTATTATCTTGATGCTGTTCCTGATATATCGGCGGATGAAAACGACAGCTTGTGTTAAGCCGATTGGGGAAACATTCTGCAACACATCAAACACGCCACCATAACTTGGCAAGCCTGGGTTTGTAACGTGACCTGCGCAAAACCTAGCTCAACCCGTAAATTACGTTACATAACGAGTTACAAACACGTTCTAAATTGTCCTTTCCTGTGGGAAACCGAATGAGTAAAGACCCCACGTCCCCTAAGCAGGAAACGGACCTCCAGCAGCTTTTGGCCCGCATCCAGCGGGGCGAACTCAAACCGGAAGCAGCCCTGCGCCAACTGCCGGGCCGGCAAAAAGCGCCCGAACAGGAAGCCGCGCCATCCGACCCGGCGCAGCCTTGGCCGCCCATCGCGGTCATCGGCATGGCGGGCCGGTTTCCCGGCGCGCCCGACTTAGACGGCTACTGGACCAACCTGGTGCGCGGAACCGTCAGCGTCGGCCCTATCCCGCCGGAGCGCTGGTCCGCCGAGGACTATTACCACCCCGATCCCCGGCAACCCGGCAAAACCCCCAGCCGCTGGGGCGGCTTCCTGGACGGGATCGACCGCTTCGATCCGTTGTTCTTCGCCCTTTCGCCCAGGGAAGCGGAACTCATGGACCCCCAGCAGCGGCTGTTTCTGCTGGAAGCCTGGCGGGCTTTGGAAGAAGCCGGTTATGGCGACATCCCGCTGGATAAGCAAGCTTGCGGGGTGTTCGTCGGCTGCGGCCCCAGCGATTACCTGCCGAATCTATACCGGCACGGCGTGGCGCCGGACGCCCTGGCCTTCACCGGCAATTCCAACCCCATCCTGGCGGCGCGCATCGCCTTTTTACTGAATTTGCGCGGTCCCGCCATCGCCGTCGATACCGCTTGTTCGTCTTCCCTGGTGGCGGTGATCCTGGCTTGCGAAAGTATCGCCGCCGGCACTTCGGACCTGGCTTTGGCCGGCGGGGTGTCGGTATTCACCACGCCGCAAACCCACCTGCTGTCCGGCCAAGCCGGCATGCTTTCGCCCAGCGGCCGTTGCTACACCTTCGACGCCCGCGCCGACGGCTTCGTCCCGGCGGAAGGCGTGGGCGTGGTAGTACTGAAACGGCTGGCCTTGGCTTTGCGGGACGGCGACCACGTTCACGGCGTCATTCGCGCTTGCGGTTTGAACCAGGATGGCCGCAGCAACGGCATCACCGCGCCCAGCGCCAGTTCGCAGACGGCTTTGATTCAAGGGATATACCGGCGTTACGGCATCGATCCGCAGCGGATCGGGCTGATCGAAGCCCACGGCACCGGCACCCAGTTGGGCGATCCCATCGAGGTGTCCGCCCTGGTGGATGCCTACGGGCCGGGAGCGGCGCGCGATTGCGTGCTGGGTTCGGTGAAGGCCAACATCGGCCATGCCTCCAGCGCCGCCGGCATCGCCGGCTTGCTCAAGCTGCTGCTCTGCCTCAAATATAAGATCAGGACGCCCCTGGCCGGTTTCGAGCGGCTCAATCCCCATATCGACTTGGCGGACAGCGGTTTCCGCTTGTTGGCGGAGGCCGAAGGCTGGCCCGCCGTAGCGGGTCAGCCCCGGCTGGCGGCGCTCAGCTCGTTCGGCTTCAGCGGCACCAACGCCCATTTGGTGATCAGCGAGGCGGAATCAAGCTCCCAGAGGGAGAGGGAGCCGGAACGCTGGCGGCTCTACGCCGTTTCCGGCCAGGACGAAGCTGGCTTCCGCCGCCGTTGCCGCGACTTGGCCGCCTGGCTGGACAGCCACCCCGACACCGATTCCGCCGATCTGTCTTATACCCTGCTGCTGGGCCGGACCCACGGGCGGCATCGCGAAGCCGTGGTGGCGGCGGACATCGCCGCGTTCAAAGCGGCATTGCAACACTGGAGCAATACCGCATCGCTCGCGACAGATGCGGTTCCTTCGTCACCGCATCCTACGCAAATCCAGACGATCCTCGACCAAGCGCGAACGCTGGGGCCGGATGCCTTAAGCCGCGACGAACTGGAATCGCTGGCCGCCGCCTACCGGGCGGGGATCAAGCCGGCCTGGCCGGAGGTTTTCACCGGCCAACCGCGCCGCCTGAGCCTGCCGACCTATCCTTTCGATCTGCGCCGCTATTGGATACCCGCCGAATTGTGCGGCACCCTGCCGCCGCAATGGCACGCCCATCCTCTGTTGGATAGCCCGAACCTGGCCGCCAGCACCGGCAACGGCCTGGTGCTGGACAAAACGATTCCGGCCCATTGGCCGCTGCTGGCCGACCATCGCGTGCAGGGCTGTCCGGTCCTGCCCGCCACCGCTTATCTGGAAATGGCTTTCGCCGCCGCGCGCATGCTGGTGCCGGGGACAACCTGCGCCATTACCGATCTGGTTTGGCCGGCGCCTTGCCGGGCCGAGGGGGAAGCCGTCACTTTGCGCCTGCGATTGGAGCGGGACGGCGCCGATTACCGCTTCGAGTTCGAATCGGCAGCGGGCTGCCACGGCCGGGGCCGCTTGGTGGCCAGCGAAGCTCGGGAAGCACCGCCCATCGACCTGGCCGGTTTCCTGAAAAACTGCCCGGAAACCGTGGACGGCAGCCAGGTCCGCGCCTTTTACGCCAGCCGCGGCCTGGATTACGGCCCCGGCTTCCAAGGGCTGAAACGCCTGCGCCTGGGAGACGGCCAACTGGCGGGCTGGATAGCACTGCCGCCCGGCACCCGCCGCGGCGAAGGCGTTTATTGGCTGGACCCGGCGCTGGCCGACGCGGCCCTGCAAGCCGCCGCCTGGCTGTTCGCCCGGCCCGGGGCGGCCCCGGAAGGGCTGTTGTTGCCCCACCGCTTGGCCAAGGCCGAATGGCTGCGGCCTTTGACCGCCAGGGGCATGGTTTGCGCCAGAGCCAGCGGTCCGCTCACCCTGGATATGGTGATTCTGGACGAGCAAGGACAGCTTGCCGCCCGGCTGGACGGCTTGGTTTTGGCTGGGAGCGCGGGCAAGATCTCCACGTATCCAGCACTTCCGCCCGAAGCCATCGCCTTTTTGGACACTTTCGACCGCCTGGAAACCTGGGCCACGGCGCGGCTTTGGCAAGTGCTGGCCGAGCACCTGCCGGATGGTTCTTTCGACCTTGAAAGCTGGGCCGAAATCCAGGCCATTCAGCCCAAGTACCGGCGGCTGTTGCCGGTGTTATTGGGCTTGCTGGCCGATGGCGGCTATGTGGCATTGCGGGACGACGGCACAGTTGTTCCGCTGGGCCGACCGGTTGCCGACGGCGATGCCCTGCAAGCGGAACGTTTCGAGCTATGCGGTACAACGCCCGCCATCGCCCCCTTCGCCCGCCTGATCTGGGACTGCACCGCCGCCCTGTGGCCGGTGCTGGCCGGTATCACCGAAGTGACCCGCATCCTGTTCCCCACCGGCAGCGCGGCGGACGTGGCCGGCATCTACGCCGGCAATCCCCTGGCCGACGCCTATAACCAAACCCTGGCGCGGCTGGCCGCGGCTTTCGCGGCGGAAGGGAACAGTGCCGAGCCGTTCCGTATCCTGGAAATCGGCGGCGGCACCGGCTCCGCCACGATGCCACTGGTCGCGGCACTGGAAAACCTGGGTCAGCCGGTGGAATACCATTTTTCCGATCTTTCCCCGGCTTTCGTGCGCCAGGCCGAAACGCGCTTTCCGCAAGCTTTCGTGCGCTGCCGGGTGTTCGACCTGGAATCCGCCGCTGACGGGTCTTTCGACGCGCCTTTCGATCTGGTTGTTGCCGCCAACGTGGTCCACGCCACCCGCTCCATCGCCGGGTCATTGGATCGCATCCAAACCTTGCTGGCCCCCGGCGGGATTCTGCTGCTCAATGAAATCACCGCCCGCACGGTATTCGGGGCGCTGACTTTTGGACTAACCGACGGCTGGTGGGCGTTCGACGAAACGGAACAACGCCTGCCCGGCTCGCCCTTGCTGGACGGGCCGGGCTGGGAACGCACCCTGGCCGCCGCCGGCTTCGAGGATGTCGAGAGCTTCGGGGGGGATTGGTGCAGCGGCCATGCCTTGGATCATCGGATATTGGTTGCCCGCGCGCCCTTGGCCGTAACCGCGAACTATCGTTCCCACGCTCTGCGTGGGAAAGCCGCCGCGAAGCGGAATCACCAAGGCTTCTTGAATGCCTCCCCCACCGCTCTGCGGTGCGAGTCCTCTACCGTTTTACCGTGCGAATCGACACGGGACGCAGAGCGTCCAGAGCTACGTTCCCACGCAGAGCGTGGGAACGATATAGAAGCCGACCTCCGCTACGTCTGCCGCATCCTGGCCGGGGTGCTGAAAGTGCCGCCGGAAGCCGTCCAGCCCGACCGCTTCCTGGAAGAATACGGGGTGGATTCCCTGGTCACCCAGCAAATCGTCAGCGTTTTCGCCGCCGACCTGGGAAATCTGCCCGCCACTTTGGTGTACGAATACCCCAGCGCCCGCAAGCTCGCCGTTTATCTCCGCGACCGTTGCGGAGCACAACTGGACCAACAGCACCAGCGGCATCAGCCCGCCGATCCTTTCGCACGCGCCCAAGAACCAGCCACTGCGCCCACGCCCCACGCAACCGAGCCGCGCGCAACGTCCAACGGCCCCTTGGACATCGCCATCGTCGGCCTGGCCGGACGTTATCCCTTGGCGGACGACCTGGAGCAATTCTGGGAGAACCTGAGCAGCGGCACCGATTGCATCGGCGAGGTTCCCGCCGAGCGCTGGGACTGGCGCCCTTATTTCGACCCGGACCCGGAGGCGCCGGGCAAGACTTATACCGCGCAAGGCGGCTTTCTGCGCGACGCCGACCGCTTCGACGCGCGCTTTTTCCGCATCTCGCCGCGCGAGGCCGACGACATGGACCCGCAGGAGCGCTTGTTCCTGGAAACCGCCTGGCATTGCGTGGAGCAGGCCGGCTACGATCCCCTGGCGCTGGGGAAAAACCAGGCGGTCGGCGTTTTCGTCGGCGTCATGAACGCCAACTACAGCCAGCTCGCCGCCGAAGCTTGGCGGCCAGGACTGCGCACCGGCGCCAGAACCGCTTATTGGTCCATCGCCAACCGGGTGTCGTTCTGTCTGGATTACCGGGGACCCAGCCTGGCGGTCGATAGCGCCTGTTCGTCCTCCCTCACCGCCATCCACTTGGCCTGCCATAGCCTGCTCAGGGGCGAGTGCAAGCTGGCCATCGCCGGCGGGGTGAACTTGATCCTGCATCCCGCCCATCTGGTGTGCCTGGCCGACCTGCACATGCTGTCACCCGGCGGGCGCTGCCGCAGCTTCGGCGCCGGCGCCGACGGTTTCGTCGACGGTGAAGGCGTCGGCGCGGTGCTGTTGAAACCGTTGGCGCAAGCCCTGGCCGACGGCGATGCCGTCTGGGGCGTGATCAAAGGCAGCGCCCTCAACAGCGGCGGGCGCACCACCGGCTATACCGTACCCAGCCCCGAAGCTCAGGGCCGGCTGGTGGCGGCAGCCGTGGCGCAAAGCGGCATAGCTCCCGCCGACATCGGCTATATCGAAGCCCACGGCACCGGCACCGCCTTGGGCGACCCCATCGAACTGGCGGGACTGCGGGCGGCTTTCGGCGCGGCTGCCACGGCGCCCGCACTGGGTTCGGTCAAATCCAACATCGGCCACGCCGAAGCGGCGGCGGGCATCGCCGGCTTGAGCAAAGTCCTGTTGCAACTCAGGCACGGGGTTGTGGCTCCCAGCCTGCACGCCGAACCCCTTAATCCCAAATTGGAGCTGGGCAGCTTCCGGGTAGTGGCCCGCCGCGAGGCTTGGCCGTCTCCCGCCGGCAACCGGCCCCGCGCCGCCGGGCTCAGTTCCTTCGGCGCCGGCGGCGCCAACGCCCATTTGGTGGTCCAGGAGATTCCCTCAGCTCCCCGCGGCGCGCCGCCGTTGCCCGGCCCCTTCCTGCTGCCGTTTTCCGCGCGGGACGCCGCCGCGCTGGAACGGTTGCTGCGCGGCTACCGGGAATGGCTGAGCCGCCGCGAGGACGATCCGTATTGGCTACAGGACGTGGCCTTTACCCTGCAACGGGGACGCACGCCCATGGCGGAACGGGTGGCGGTGGTGGCGGACAGCGCCGCCGCTCTGGACGCGGCGCTGTCCGCCGTGCTGGAAGGCCGGCCCGTGGCCGGGGTTTACCGCCGCGAATCGGACAAGACTATAGAAGGATGCGCTGAGGCACGAAGCGCATCGCTCGCGACAGATGCGGTTCCTTCGTCACCGCATCCTACGACGTTGGCAGCTTTGGCCCAGCGCTGGACCTCCGGGGCCGATGTCGACTGGACGCCCTTGTGGACGGGCGGCGAGGTACGGCGGCGGTCTTTGCCGCTGTATCCCTTCGCGCGTACCCGGCATTGGTTGAAAGCGAACCGAGCGAATACCGTGGCCCGCATGGAATTCAACGCGCCGGTTTCCTCCTCCGCCAGCTTAGGCCCTTTGCTACCCGCCGCCAGCCTGGCCGATGGCCTTTATTTCGCCCTGGGGATCAGCCCGGAATCGCCGCTGTTGACCCAACACCAAGTCGCCGGCCGTGCCGTACTGCCCGGCGTGGCCGGCTTGATCCTAGGACTTGCCGCCTGGGAAAAGCTTTTCCCCGGCCGGGCTTGCGACATAGCCGATGTGCAATGGCTGCAACCCGTGGTTCTGGAATCCGAAGTTCGCTTGCGCTTGGCGCAAGACGGCGACGGTCTCCGCTTCGAGCTGATCCGGGACGGTGCTTGCCACGTCCGTGGCCTTTGCCTCGAACAACCCCATCGTTCCCACGCTCCGCGTGGGAACGCCTCCCCGGACGCTCTGCGTCCCGTCCTGCTTCGCACCGCGGAGCGTGGGAACGATGCGGAACACTGGCGGGATGGCGCCGAAATCTATGCCGCTCTCAGGAAACTGGGTATCGAGCATGGCCCCTTCTACCAGGTCGTCACCCGCTATGCCGGTTCAGAGCGGGAAGCCCTGGCCGAACTGGCGCTGTCCAAGGAGCAATGTCTGCCGGGAGAAACCTGGCAACCGGCCCTGCTGGACGGCGCTTTGCAGACCATCGCCGGCATCGCCGGATTGGAACGGCAATCCCTGCTGCCTTTCCGCCTGGGCCGCGCTTTTTTCTTTTCACCGCCCGGCGAGCGGGCGTGGTGCCACGCCGAGCGTCTGGAAGGCTGGCGTTTCCGCGTCACCCTCTACACCACTGCTGGGCAAACCGCCGCCTGCTTCGAAGACCTCGAAGCCCGGCCCTTGGCGCTTGCTGGTCCTGTGCCTGCTGGTCTCGCTGGTTCCCAAGCTCCTGCTTGGGAACCCGGTCCCGGAAGCTCCAGCTTCCCGGCATCGGCCACAGCGCGGGCAAGCAGCGGGAAGCCGGAGCTTCCCCTGCCGC
>SCQD01000247.1 GCA_004299145.1 Methylococcaceae bacterium
ATGCACGATTTTGTCGACCCTGATCTTGGTAAGGCGATTCCCTATGGCGTCTATGACATCGGACGCAACGAGGGATGGGTCGGTGTGGGGGTTACCCATGATACGTCTGAGTTTGCGGTAGCAATCATTCGCCGCTGGTGGATCAAAATGGGCGAACTGGCTTATCCGACCGCACGAGAACTGTTGGTTATAGCGGATGGTGGTGGTAGCAACGGTGTTCGTGTCCGATTATGGAAACGAGAGCTACAACGCTTGGCCGATGACTTGGCTATAAGCATTCACGTGCGGCATTTTCCTCCAGGAACCCGCAAATGGAACAAAATCGAGCATCGTATGTTTTGTCACATCACTGAGAACTGGCGCGCCCGCCCGCTGACCAGCGTCATGACGGTTGTCAACTTGATTGGGAACACTCGCACGAAAGAAGGACTCTTTATTCAATCCGAACTGGACGACACTTCTTACGAGATCGGCAAAAAGGTTGAGGACGATATCATGGAATCCTTGGCTATTACCCGATGCGATTTCCATGGTGAATGGAACTATCGTCTTGATCCCAGGACAGTTGTATCCCAATAGAGTTGTTCAAGTTATTTTGAATAGACTCCTTAGTGATTCCGCTAACGCGGCGGCTTTCCGCCAATCCCTGGCGGAACGACGGTATATACGATGTCGGCGACATGATTTGTTACCGTTTCCATGCGAATGCCCAAAGAACTTCCGTATCTGATTGCCGACGCTTTTGTATTTCAGATCGCTGGATGATGGACAAACCTTCCTCCGAACCTGGCGGAACAGCTGCCGCGTCCGCCCGAGGAAATCACGCTGAGTGACAACACATCCGCATGGGCGTTGCGGGTGTCGGCCCCGCGACCAGTGCCGTTTCCATCCCAAATACGAACACTACTCGTCCACTTCATCCCATCGGATGCCATAAGGAACTCCACCAGCCGTGTAGCCGGCAATGAACGCAAACTGCTCATCCGAATCCTCCGGTATGTCGTTTTGCCGGGCGCCGCACCGGAGTGCCAGCGGATTGAAGACGAGCTTCGCGCGTCATGCGTTTCCGGCGCGGTGTCGACGAGTGATTTTTTTTGCGAGCCATGGATGATCAAGCCACTCCCGCCAGGCATTCCATAAAACGCATCGGGCCCATGGCTTCCACGCCGTTGCCCAGCGGAAAGCTATCCTCGCCCGGATAGATCACAAACTTGCGCGTGGCCTGGATGTCGGTACAGGCATAGTGAAACCCCTTCGATACCTTGGGGGCCGAGGCACGCTTGATTTCGACCGCCCAGACCTGATTGTTCGGGCCTTCCAGGATCAGGTCGATTTCCGCCTGCGCCGAGGTCCGGTAGTAGCTGTATTGCCACTGATCCGAGAGCCGGCGCAGGCTGTTTTCCAGCACAAAGCCTTCCCAACTGGCGCCGATGGCCGGATGGCCCAGCAGGCTTTCCATGTCGGTGATGCCGAGAAACCGGTGCGCCAGACCGCTGTCGCGCAAATACAGCTTAGGCGCTTTCACCAGACGCTTGCCGGTGTTGCCGGACCAGGGTTGCAGCTGGCGCACCATGTAAAAGTCGCTCAACGTGTCGACGTAGTTTTTGATGGTTTTGTAGCTGACGCCCAGGCTTTCGCCCAGCCTGGAATAATTCACCTGTTGCGCATGGCTGTGCGCCAGCATGGACCACAGCCGGCGCATGGTGGTCGCGCTGACGGAGGGCCCCATCAGGGGAATGTCCCGCTCGACGTACGAGGCGATAAAGTCGCTGCGCCAGTTCCAGCTGGCGGCATCGTCGGTAGCCAGATAGCTGTCGGGAAAACCGCCGCGCAGCCACAGCCGTTCCAAATCGCGTGCCGCCGTGGCGGCCTGGCAAACTTCCGGCAGGGAAAACGGGCACAACTCCAAAAACCGGACGCGCCCCGCCAGGGTTTCGGAGGAATGCTGGATCAGATCGCGCGACGCGGACCCCAGCAGCAAAAACTGTCCCGAGCGCTCCCCCGCCCGTTTGCGGATGTCCACCAAGCCGCGCAGCAACCGAAACAGGTCGGGCATGCGCTGCACTTCGTCGATGATCAGCAGCGTGTGGTCGAAGCGACGCAGATAGGCTTCGGCATCAGTCAGCTTGACCACGTCGCTATCCAGTTCCAAATCCAGATAAACCGACGTTTTTCCCGTTGCCCCCGCCATTTCCTGTGCCAAAGTCGTTTTGCCGACTTGCCTGGGACCCAACAGCGCGACCACCGGCATGGCATCCAGTGCTTGCAGTAGCGTTTTCTGTAAAGCGCGTCTTATCATCCTTGCATATTAGGATTCTTGTTTCTAAATTACAATGTTCGTGCGGCAACGCCGGCTCAAGCGAACAAACTCAAGGGGTTGCGACTGGTAGCTATTCGGCAAAATCGTACACTACCAGCTTTTGCACCAGCGGGCGCATGGCGGCGACGGCTTGCTGGTGTTGTGGATGGGCGTTATAAGCTTCCAGGGCTGCTTTGTCTTTGAAAACCGCCTCCACGGCCAAATCGTAGCTGCTGTCCACCAACTCGTGCGTGGACGGGATGGCGGAGCCGACG
>SCQD01000248.1 GCA_004299145.1 Methylococcaceae bacterium
AGACGTGGCGGACGCAGGACGAACGCGGGCAGCCGAAGGCAATAATTCGTCGCCAATTTTTCGCTCCTGAAATCGGATGGACCCCATTTCAGGTTTCGCGAAAAATGGCGACGCTATCGATCGCGGGCAACAATGTCAGACTGATTGCCGCCGTCCACTACAACAGCCGTAAAATTTATATTCGCAATATACTCACTCACACCGAGTACGACAAAAACAAATGGAAGGTATAAAAATCATGTCAGTCGTTTATCTTGAAAAAATCACCACTGCCTGGAATGACGCCTCAAAGTTCGTTCATGTTTTACACAATGAACGCGATTATGAGCAAGCTGTTAACTTACTTGACAACTTGATCGATGTAGTCGGCGAAAACGAAAAACATCCATTAGCCTCGTTAATGGAGCTAATCGGGGTTTTGATTGAACAATATGAAGATTCACATATCCAAGAAATCACCTATAAATAACCTTTCTATCAACAAACGCCATACGATTATTCGGCACGATTTGCGACATTAAGCCAATTACTTCGCTAATATGGCTTCCCTGCTGCTGATTTTGCCGTGGGGTTGGCCGGCCATCAGGCCCAACGCGGATGCATCGCGATAAAGTGGAGCGGTTTATGCGGCTTTCACCATGAAATCCACATGCACGGCACCATATTTCGTTACCCAATGCATCCGGGGCGCTGCCGGCCCCGGATGGGCACGGCGTGTTCGATTTGCGTTCCGCCGCCGAGCCGGCGTTTTGATCAAAAATGCCATTCCGCTTTGATATAGGCGCTGCGTTCCACTTGGCTGACGGGGATATTGGTGGATTTGTCGATGTATTCCTGGTGGTGGCCATCCAGCAGGTTTTGCCCTACCAGGGATATTTCCAAATCCTTGAGCGGTTTCCAGGCCAGACGCGCGTCCAGCGTTATATAGGCGCTTACCAGCATGGGGAAGGGCAAGCCGCCATTCTGGGGAGACAGCACGGAAGGTTCCCAGCGCATTTGGTCGACGTAACGCGCCCATAAATCCAGCTGCCAGTTTTTATCCATGTTCCACAGGCTGCGCAGGGCGAATTGTTGCTGTGGGGCGTGCCCATAAATCCGGTCGAGGGTTATGTAATCGGTACTGCCGTCGTCGGTGTCAAAGCGCATGCTGATAAATTGATAATTGGCGCTAAGCCGCCAATTATCTTGAACCGTCCACTGGATTACCGTTTCACTACCGTGGCTGCTCGCCTTCATGCGGTTATCGAAGGCATAGGGCACGACCAGGTGAGACGTGGGAACCGTGTCAAAATAAAAAGCGCCTTGCTCAAAAGTGCGCAGATTGTCGTAAACGTTGTAAAACGCCGTGGTATCCAGGCTGAACCGGCTATTGGGCGCAAACCGGTAACCCAGCTCATAGGCCATCAGATTTTCCGAGGTAAACGCCTGGTTGCCCTGCACTTGCGCGGCGACGGGCACGGGGAGACTGGCTGTAGGATTCGCCATAACCGGCATAAACGTCAAATCATGGTCTTCAATGGCCGGCGTTCTGACGGCGCGCGAAACCGCCGCCCAAACCGTATGCCGCGCCTGCGGATGCCAAAGCAGCCGCGCCGTCGGCTGAACTTCAACGCCGGTAAAATCGTTGTGTTGCAATTCCGTGCCTACGATGAAATTCCAGTGTTCCGCCAGCTTGATGTCGTCGCGGATAAACCCGCTGTACAGACTGATATGCCGGTGCTCCGGCTGCAACCACGCTTCGTAGCCTGGGTCCAGCCGATTATCTACGGAACGGTAATTGGCGCCCCAGGTCAGCTCATGGCCATCCAGCCAGGCAAAACGGTACTGATAGCTGATGTCCGACGTATTCAGCGTTTGCCGGCCCAGCACCGCGTCGTTGCGCTGCGCATGGTCGAAGTAGAGCTGCAAAATGGTTTCGGAAGCATCAGCCGGCCGGTTGCGCCAGCGGCCCAGTATGTGACCGCCGCTGATGCCGACGCTCTGGTCGTTCGGCACCATCCAGGGTGCAGAGAAACGCGGCACTTGCGTTTGCTGACCGGACTGCCCTTCATAGTAACGTCCTTGCAAGCTGAGTTCTTCGCGCTTGCCGGGCTGCCAGTCCAGGCGAAAGCCGCCGCTGTTCACGGTCGAACGGTCTTGCGCGCCTGCGGCCAGGTTGCTGAAACTGTCCCCCCGGTTGAAGCGCTTGGCATAAAGCCGGTATTGCAGATTATCGGCCACCTCCCCGCCATAGCGCACGGCGGCAAACCCTTGTTCTTCGCTGCCGTAGCCACCGGATACCAACCCGCCCTGCGTCGTCTTGGCCGATTTGCTGATGACGTTGATGACGCCGTTGACCGCATTGGCGCCCCACAAAGCGGCTCCCGGTCCGCGTATGACCTCGATGCGTTCCACATCGTCCAGCAGTATGTCTTGGGCATCCCAGTACACCCCGGAAAACAAGGGGTTGTAGACGGTACGGCCATCCATCAGCACCAGCAGCTTGTTGGAAAACCTCTCGTTGAATCCCCTGATGCTGATCGCCCATTTGTTGGCGTCGATGCGCGCCACGTGAATGCCCGGCGCCATACGCAGCGCTTCGGGAAGGCTGGTGGCGCCGGAACGCTTGATGTCTTCGTTGCTCAAGACAAACACGGCGACGGCGGTATCCGATACTTTTTGCTCGCGCCGGGCACCGGAAAAAACCGTCGCCTCCGCCCGCAACCAGCTGAGTTCGTCGCTCAAACCATCCTTTGCATCTTGTTTGGACAGACTATCGGCATGCTCGGCGGCATCGGCCGGAAAATTCCCAACGGTCAGCAGACCATATAGAAACAGGAGCCTTGGTGCTTTAAAGGTTCGCATAACAAGCATCTCATGGGATGATTAAGCCCCCGCAACGGCCGGGAGCAAAGCCCGGCCTCGATAAAAATCATCACATGAGCAGTATAGACGCTGGCCGGTCAGGTAATCACACAGGGACCTGCCCGGCCGGTTCTGGCTTTGACGCCCGACAGTTGCTCGGCCAGTGCGATCAAATCGGCCAAGGCTTGCTGCGGATCGGCGTCGTGGCGGGCGGCGTCGGCTTCGTAGCGCTCCAGATAGATGCGTAGGGTGGCGCCGGCCGTGCCCGTCCCCGACAGGCGGAAAACCAGACGCGAACCGTTGGCGAAGATGATGCGGATGCCCTGGCCTGCGCTGCGGCTGTTGTCCACCGGATCGGTATAGGCAAAATCATCCGCCTGGCTGACGCAGGAACCTGCCAGGGTTTGCCCGACCAGGCCGGGCAGCCGGCTACGCAGATCGTCCATCAGGGCATTGGCGATGCCGCTGTCGATTTCTTCGTAATCGTGGCGGGAGTAGATATCGCGCCCGAAACGGCGCCAGTGTTCGTGCACGATGTCCGCCACCGGCTGCTGACGCACGGCCAGCAGGTTCAACCAGAACAATACCGCCCACAGGCCGTCTTTCTCCCTGACGTGGTTGGAGCCGGTGCCGAAGCTTTCTTCGCCGCACAGGGTGATACGGCCAGCATCCAGCAGATTGCCGAAAAATTTCCAGCCGGTCGGCGTTTCAAAGCACGGAATGCCCAGCGCCTGGGCCACCCGGTCAGCCGCCTGGCTGGTCGGCATGGAGCGGGCTATGCCGGCGATGCCCTGGGCGTAGCCGGGTATCAGATGGGCGTTGGCCGCCAGTATGGCCAGGCTGTCGCTGGGCGTGACGAAGCAGTTTTTACCGACGATCATGTTGCGGTCACCGTCGCCGTCCGAAGCGGCGCCCAATACCGGCGCCTGGTCGCTGTACATCAGCGCCGCCAATTCCGGCGCATGCGTCAGGTTGGGATCGGGATGGCCGCCGCCGAAATCTTCCAGCGGCACGGCGTTGATCACCGAACCGGCGGGTGCACCCAACTGCTTTTCCAGAATTTGCAGCGCGTAGGGTCCGGTGATGGCGTGCATGGCGTCGAAGCGCACGCTGAGCCATCCGCCGGCAAACGCTGTGCGAATGCGCTCAAAATCGAACAGACGCGCCATTAATTCGGCATAGTCGGCGACCGGATCGATGATGTGCACCTCAAAGTCTTTAAAGCAGTATTCGCCCGCA
>SCQD01000249.1 GCA_004299145.1 Methylococcaceae bacterium
CTGAGCCGGAGTTTGGCGGCGGACGACACGCCACCGCTGCCGACTCACGAATGGCTGGATTTAATCGAAACTATACTGATCTACAAACTACCAAAACTCACCCGCGAGGAGATCAAACAAATGTTAGGCATACAAGACGTCGAACTTAAACAAACCCGGTTTTACCAGGATGTGTTCAGTGAAGGAAAACTTGAAGGCAAATTGGAAGGCGTGCTGGAAGGTAAGCTTGAAGGCAAGCAGGAAGGCCGCATGGCCGAAGCGCAGACACTGCTATTGCGGCAGTTAACCAAGCGTTTCGGCCCACTGGGCGATGCAGTCAACCGGCGCATCGAACTGGCCACGCTAGAGCAGTTGGAACACTGGGCTGACAATATTTTGGATGCCAAAACGCTGAATGCGGTTTTCGACGGGCACTGACTGGGAAAAGGGGGCGTAACCTGAGATATCCCCATGAATTACACAGATTTTTAAGCGGCGTGATCATCCTCTTCCCCTATCAGCCAAATCTTGATGTACAGCGTGACCAGCAAACCCTCCAGATTGGGAGTAGATGCACCAACTAGGCGGATTCTTCGCTGTTCAACACGCTTTCTCCTCCAGTGTTTCCATAACGAATTGCGGGTTATGTTCCACCAGTTGCAACAATGGCAGGCCCCTGTGGCTGCCGATCTCCACGCTCCCAATGGCGCAAGGTGTTCACGCTGATATGACAGCGCGATGCGAACTGCTCTTGGGTTAGACCGGTTTTCCGGCGGATATTTTTGACATTGGGCGCAGCCGGATGGTGTATCAACACGTCCAGCGGCTCGCCGGAAGCATGGGCAATCGCTTGCTCCAAGCCCTCGCGGATTCGGTCAAATGTGTTCATCGGTTTTTCTCCAGGGCAGTGGCAACTTCAGCTCGGTGCTAACGCTCTGGAAGTCCTGTTCCCAACCCACCGCGCTGATCGAGCCGACCGGCCCGGCAACGCGGCTGTTGGCGTTCAGCATTATTTCGCCGTTCCTGACTTCAATCCACTGACGTGTGCGGAAACATGGATGATCCGAGTTCCACTTCGGTTGCGCAAGGTATTGCAAACCCATTCCGGCCGAGGCATCAAAACCCCATGCCGATTTCCAGCCAAGCCCGCACCGCATCGGTTTTACCCACCAGTTTCGGCACCGGGCCTACCGGTGTGGCGATATAGGCTCTGGCGTTCAACCGGCTGGCGCCCATCCAGTCGAGTGCCGGCCCCAGCCAGTTGATGCCGCCGCCCGCACCGCACAGCGTAGCCTGATTGGCGCCCGCCGACCAAGGGGTCTGGTTCACCGTTATCTGGGCGCTGTCGGCAAAAGCCACCGCCTGCCATTGTCCGAAGCCGCTTGCGCCCAAGTCGTGCCTGAGTTCGACCGTGCCGATATAGCCGCTGTCGCCCGACACCGCACCCATATCGTAGCCACGTACCGTGTAAGGTCCGCCGATGGTCATTTTCTTCGACGAGTCGAGGTTGCCTTGCGCCCACTGAGCGGCAAAAGCCAGATACAACCCATCTTTTTGCGTCAGGCTTTGCAGCCGCGCCAGATTCGCGTTCCATTTCGAGAACCAACCCTGCGATTTTTTAGTCGCGGCATCCGCCAACCGCGCCTCGGCGTCGTTAAACTCCACGTGCCCGCCCGTCCAGCTCAGGTTCCAGGTATTGACGCCGCCGGACAGCAAGACGTCTCTGGCATCGCCGGACAGGCTGGCCGTGCCGCTGTCCAGGTGCCGATAGGTCTTGAGGCCGCCGGCGTCGATGCGGTCGTGCAATTGCGTCCGCTCATACTCGACCTGCCCGTACAGGTTGACATCCCGGCTGCGCAGCAACGGGTGTTTGCCCCAGAAACTGCCCACCTGGGCGGTGCCGTTGGCATTGAGCGCCGAGATCGGTTTGGACCCGCTCAGCTCATAGCTCAATATCGAGTATGACCCGCCCAAACGGGTACCTCGACCGTTCACCCATGATTCATACGAAAGTTGTCCGTAATTCATCCCGCTCCCGGCACTGAGCGCGTTAAAGCTCAGCACGTCGCCGTGGTGCAGCGGGTTGATCCAGTTGACCGTGCCGCCGGCCCTGGGCCGGCCGGTATAGCGATTGCCGTAATCGTCGACCGTCAGATTGCCGGTGATTGCCGAGGCGGCCGTGGCGTTCACCAGTAAATCCGAGGTGCCGGGCTTGGCGCCCTGCTGCAAGGTGGTATTGGCGATAACGCCCGGAATATCGGATATCAGCAGCAAGGTGCGATCCAGTTCCGTTTGCCCGATGGCGGGTTCAGCTTGCAGCGGCGCCAGCGTGGCTTGCAACAAGCCCTCGTCGACCTGGCTGCGGTTGTCGAGAGTGATCTTGCCGTAGTGCGCTTCCATGACCTCGATGCGCACCACGCCCGACTGTATGGTCTGGGCCGGGATAAACGCCCGCGCCAGTGGATAGCCTTGGCTGTGGTAGTAATGGGTGATGCGGGCGGCCAACTCGCCCAGTTGGGGCAGGGTGATGCTTTGCCCTTCGCCGTCCGCCACCAAGGCGTGCAGGGTCGGCGTGTCGATTGTGGTGTTGCCCGAAATCCGCAGGGACTGCACCGGAAAAGCTGGGCTGTTGGGCAGCTCGCCTTCGGACTGCTGTTCCAGGTTCAACCCGGTGCCGCTGGAGGAAGGCTCGGGAGGCCGGACCGGCAGAATTTGCTGCAGCATCGAGCCTGCGCCGGGAATAACGGGGTCCGCAGCGGAAACGACCGGCGAGGCGAGGATCAGCAAGAATATCAAAAGCGGTTTTGTCATTATCTTTATGAGCTTTTTTCTTTAGAATCAACAGCATAGAGATTCGCAGGTTACCATCCATGGCACTGGATTTCGCCAATCCCTGGCGGAATGACGGAGCGCTAGACGTAGTTTGAGAATCTGACAAAGTAGAACTAACGTTGCCTGGGCTTGATGTCGGCGGTCAGGCCGGTTTGCTGGATCAGGTTGTAGTTGCCCGCATCGCTGCCACTGATCGTGTTGCCTTTGACGGTCACCGGTTTGTTGGTGCCGATGTTTTTATCGGCAAACCAGCCTTTGGCGGTTCCGCCCAAAATAACATCGTCTGTGCCCAACGGGGTAATCCCGGCTGTGCCGCCCAGCGGCGCGATTCTGGTTCCATCCTGGATTTTGGAGAGCGCGGTGAGGCCGCTCACCATCAGGTCGGCTTTGTAGATGTCGGCGGTCAGGCCGGCCGGTTGCAACAGGCGGTAATTGCCGGCGTCGGCGCCGCCAAGGCTGTAGCCGTTGACGGTGACGGTTTTGCCGGTGCCGGCGTTCTTGTTGGCGAATACGCCTTTGCCGGTTCCAGCCACTTTGACCACGTCGGCGCCCAAAGCCGCCACCGTGGCTTTGCCGGTGAGGCTGGCCGTGGTGTTGGCGTCATAGACTTTATTGCTTGCGCTCACGCCGGTGATGGTCAGATTGGCCGGGGATATGTCGGCGGTCAGGCCGGCTGGTTGCAGCAGGTTGTAATTGCCGGCATCCACCCCTCTGAGGGTGTAGCCGCTGACGCTGACGGTTTTGCCGGTGCCGGCGTTCTTGTTGGCGAATAAACCTTTGCCGGTTCCAGCCACCTTGACCACATCCGCAGCCAGAGCCGTCACCGTCGCGGTGCCGGTCAGCGTGGCCCTGTTGTTGGCATCATACACTTTGTCACTCGCGCTCAGGCCGGTAATGGCCAGATCGGCCTTGGCGATGTCCGCCGTCAGGCCAGCCGGTTGCAGCAGGCGGTAATTGCCGGCATCCGCCCCTCTGAGGGTGTAGCCGCTGACGCTGACGGTTTTGCCGGTGCCGGCGTTCTTGTTGGCGAATACGCCTTTGCCGGTTCCAGCCACTTTGACCACGTCGGCGCCCAAAGCCG
>SCQD01000250.1 GCA_004299145.1 Methylococcaceae bacterium
GTACAACCTCCAAATATGTCAACGAGTCGCCGGGGAAAGCGCGCGCACGACCCGGAAACCACTGTGGTGGTGCGGCGAGTAATTGCTGCGGTTGGCGGCACGCAGGGAAAAGGCGTCAAGGTTCCACGACCCGCCGCGCAACACGTGGGCAGTGCCGCCGCATTCCACCGTCCAGGCATCGCCATTATCGGGTGCGCCATGGTAATTATCGTGCCAGCAGTCTTCTACCCACTCCCACACATTACCATGCATGTCATACAAACCCCAGGCATTGGGTTTTTTCTGCGCCACGGGGTGGGCGTATGCTTCGCCAAGAGCATAGGCATTTTTATCGTACCAGGCGTAATCGCCCAACGGCTCAACACTGTTACCGAAGTGATAACGCGCCATGCTGCCGGCGCGGGCGGCGTATTCCCACTCCGCATTGATACGGGAAGCCAAGCATTACCCGTTTCCAGGTATTGCTTTAAAAACAGGTGGCTGGGTGGTAATTTAGTGCCCCAGGACTTGGCTGCCTACAACTTCCCTGTTACCGCCCCACGCCGCCGCCATGAGCGCCGCAGTCCTCAGCTCGACCACGCCGGGTTTTTATCCACCGCAATACTCTCCACCAATCCACAAAGACCAAGACATGCAACAACGGCAGGACTTTCCCACGTCCAACCCTCATGACGCGGCAGCGGCTGAAGGGCTTGCAAGCGCGCGGCGGCTGTTTTACGCCGCGCTGCTGCGTCTTGACCGCAGCGCGGCGCTGGATGTCCTGTCACAAGCCCTGGCCGCCGGCCATGGCCTGCCGGCGATTACCGAAGGCTGCATCGCGCCGACGCTGGAAACGATAGGCAGCGAATGGGAAATGGGCCATCTGGCATTGTCGCAAGTGTTCATGACCAGCCGCATCGCCGAGGACACGATAGATAGGCTGTTTCCACCCGGCGATGCCTCCGCTTCGATCCAACCCCGCATCGCGCTGGCCCTGCTCGAAGACTACCACGCCCTGGGCAAGCGGCTGGTGGCGCTGAACCTCAAGGCCGCCGGCTATTCCATCCTGGATTATGGTCACGTCCAGGCTCAGGAACTGGTCGAAAAAATTCTGGCGGACGGCGTTGAAGTGCTGCTGATTTCGACGCTGATGCTGCGCTCGGCCTTGCAAGTGCGCCGGGTGTGCGACGGCTTGATCCAGGCTGGACGGCACATTCCGGTGATCGTGGGCGGCGCGCCGTTCCGTTTCGATCCCGATCTGTGGCGCGAAGTCGGAGCCACGGCGACCGGCGCTTCCGCGTCCGACGCCATCCGCCTGGTTCAGGCCTTTCTGGAGCAACGCCGCGATGCCTGAAACCATGACCTCCATGCAGCGGGTACTCACCGCCCTGCGCTTTCAGGAAGCGGACCGCGTGCCGTACTTTCTGCTGCTGACCATGCACGGCGCCCGGGAAATGGGGTTGCCGATCCGCGACTATTTTGCCCGGCCGGATCTCATCGCCGAAGCCCAGCTGCGGATGCGCGCCCGCTACGGCCACGATTGCCTGCTCGCTTTCAGCTACGCTTCCGCGGAAATCGAGGCGTTCGGCGGCGAGGTTTTATTTTTCGAGGACGGCCCACCCAATTCCGGCTTGCCGTTCATCCAAACCCCCGAACAGATCGCACGCCTGGCGCCGCCGCGCATCGAAGACGCCCCCTGTCTGGTGCGGGTGCTGGAAACCATCGCGCTGCTGAAAACACGCAGCCGAGGCGAAGTACCGGTCATTGCCGTGGTCATGTCGCCGTTTTCGCTGCCGGTGATGCAGATGGGCTTCGAAGGCTATCTGCGATTACTGTACGACCGCCCCGATCTGTTTGCCCGTCTGATGGCGGTCAACGAAGCATTCTGCGTGGCCTGGGCCAACGCGCAGCTCAAGGCGGGAGCCACGTTCGTCGTCTATTACGACCCGGTGTCTTCAGCCACCATCACCACCCTGGAACAATACCGCGCTTTTGGACTACCCATCGCCAAGCGCACCATCGCCCGCATCGACGGGCCGGTGGCCACCCACTTCGCCAGCGGCCGCTGCCTGCCCATCCTCGACGACCTGGCGCAAACGGGAACCGCCGCCGTCGGCGTCAGCATCCACGAAGACATGGCGGCACTCAAAACCGCCTGCGCAGGCCGCATGTCGCTGGTCGGCAACCTCAACGGCATCGACATGCGCCGTTGGAGCGCCGCCCAGGCGGAAACGGCGGTGAAGCAGGCACTGGCACAGGCAGGACCCGGCGGAGGCTTCATCCTGTCCGACAACCATGGCGAAATTCCCTGGCAGGTACCGGAGCGCGTGCTGGACGACATCGCCGCCGCCGTCCGCTGCTGGGGCCGTTACCCCCTGGCCTGGATTCAGGGCGGCCCGTGACGGCAACCGTGTTTTTGGAAGTCTGCGCCTATTTCGAACCCGAGTTCCGGGCCGCATTGCGCGAGGAAGGACTGAGCCACGTCAGGCTGGCGACGTTCCGCGGCGGCTGCGACGACCGGGTACGCGGCGCGCCCGGCGCCACCGGCCATGACGGCCCGGCTTCGACGCCCCCGGCCCTGCGCATCGCCGGCCACTGCATGGGACGGCCGTTTTGCCGCAGCCGCTCCCTGAACCTGGAGTCCTGCTTCGATCTATTGCTCGGTCCAGACAGCGTGGCGCGCCATTTAGCCGAGGGTGCGCACCTGCTCACGCCGTCCATGCTGAGGGAATGGCGCAGCCACGCCGCCGCGCTGGGGCTGGCGCCCGCCGATGCCCGGGCCTTTTTTGCCGAATCCTGCACCCGCATGCTGCTGGTCGATGGCGGCGCCGCCCCGGTGCTTCAGACGGAATTGGCCGCCTATTCAGCATTCACCGGGGTTCCCGTGGCAGTGGTGTCTACCGGCCTCGTCCGCCTGCGCCGCTATTTGCGGCAATGGCTCGCCATGGAATGCCCCGCCCCATTGCCGGGGAGCGCGCCGTGATCGTATTGCGCCACTTCAGCATCAAAGAGCTGCTTTATATCAATGCCGGCGTGGTACTGGCCGCCCTGGTCGCCCTGGTGCTGGTGTTATCCGCCAAATCGAACGCCGAACTGGCTTTCGCCCAAAAAGAGCAGGAAGGCGTGGATTACATCCCGGCAGTCCAGACCGTGGCGGTACTGGCGGCCAGGCACCGTGGCCTGGAGAACGCCTGGCTGCGTGGCAACAGCGCCGCGCAGGAAGCACTGCGCCGAACCGAGGCGCAAATGGTGCTGGCCATGGCGGTGGTGGACGACAAAACCACCCGCTACCGCACCACGCTGGGCGATACCGGCCGGCGCTGGGAAGAACTCAAGGCTGACTGGAACCGGCTGGCGCCAGCCGGCCCGGCGCGAGATGCACAAGCCCGGTTTGCCGATCATTCCCAATTCATCGGGGAACTCCTGGCATTGCAGAGCGACGTGGCGGATCGCAGCAATCTGGTACTGGACCCGGTTTTGGAATCCTATTACCTGATGGACGCCATGGTGCACACCTTGCCCGAGCTCACGGAAAATCTGGGACGGGTGCGTGGCCTGGGCAGCGGCATGGCGGCGCAAGGGCGCGCCACCACGGCGGAAAAAATCCACCTGGCAAAATACGCGCAAGTAGCACTGACGTCCTTGCGGCATCTCGAACGAGGCCTGGACAAGGTGGGCGAGACGTCACGCAGTTTTGGCCGGGACCGGCGGACGCTCAGCCAGGATGTGGCGGAATTCCTGGCTGCGGCCGAACGCGAACTGGTGGCCGCGCCCGCCATCCAGATAGCGGCGGCAACCTTTTTCACCCAGGGCACGCAAGCCATGGACCAGGTCGCCGGCCTTTATCGGCCCGTGGTGCATGCCTTGAATCAGGCGTTGGCGCAACGCATCGGCCGCTTGACCCTGCAACGCAACCTGAGCCTGGGCAGCGCCCTGGCCGCGCTGGTGCTGGCTTTTCTGCTGCTGAGCTACGTGATCCGCCGCATCACCGTTCCGCTGGATCAGGCCATCGCTTGTTTCGAGAAGATCGGCATGGGGCATTATCAAGTGCCCATCGAAGTGAAATACCGGGACGAACTGGGCAAGGTGCTCGGCGCGGCGCGGGACATGCAAACACGCCTGACGATCAACAAGGAACGGGAGCTGGCGGACCTGGCCATGGCCTACGATCTGGTTGGCCGGCTGCTGCCCTATCAACAGGAAACTCCGCTGATTCACGGCATCATCGAACTGTTTTTCGCGCTATTCGGCCCCGGCGCCGTCTCCATCCTGATCCAGCAGAACGACGGCACGCAACGGCTGTATGCGCAGCCGGAGACCAGGCCGGCCGCCGAGCAAACCGCCGTGCTGCAATCGCTCGCCGGGCTTTGCGGCTGGCTGGAAGCCGAAAAAGGCTTTTATTTTCAAATCCGCCACCAGGAACAGTTCCTGGGGATGGTCTGCCTGACCGACCTGGCCATGCCGCAACACCGGGAACACTATTTCAAGCTGGCGCAATTGGTCATGCCGGTATTGGCGCTGGTGATCGCCAACGCCCGCGCCTACCACGAACGCCTGGTCGCCGCCGAGCAACTGCGCCAGGCCGAGGCGCGTTTCCGTTCCGCCTTCGATGCTTCCGCCATCGGCATGGTGCTGGTGGACCTGGATGGGCGCTTCATCCAGGCCAACGGCGCCATGTGCCGGATCGTGGGCTATGCGCAGGAGGAACTGCTGCAAAAAACTTTTCAGGAAATCACCCACCCGGAAGACCTGGAAGCCGATCTGGCCCACTACCGGCAATTGCTCGCCGGCCAGGACAGCGGCTACCAGATGGAGAAGCGCTACATCCACAAGGATGGTCACAGCGTCTGGATCTGGCTGACGGTTTCCAGGGTATGCACCCCCGAAGGCACCCCCTTGTATTTCGTCGCCCAGATCCAGGACATCAGCGAGCGCAAAAAAATCGAAGCGGAGCTCATCGAAGCCAAGGAAGCCGCGGAAACGGCCAACCAGGCCAAGAGCGCGTTTCTCGCCAACATGTCGCACGAAATCCGCACGCCGATGAACGCCATCATCGGGCTGACGCAACTGGCGCTCAACCAGACGCCGGCGCCCGAAATGCGCGACTACCTGGAAAAAATCAGCTCATCCTCGGAAAGCCTGCTCGGCATCATCAACGACATTCTTGACCTGTCCAAAAGCGAGGCCGGGCACATGTCCATTGAGCACGTCGCGTTCAGCCTGAGCGGCGTACTGCGCAATCTCGACAACCTGTTCGCCATCCGCGCGGAAGAAAAACACATAGGGTTTCTGATCGAGGTCGCCGACGACGTGCCGCGCCGGCTCGTCGGCGACGGACTGCGGTTGCAACAGATTCTCGCCAATCTGCTGAGCAACGCCATCAAATTCACGGCGCAAGGCAAGGTGACATTGACGGTCGCCCTGACCGGCCAGCAGGATGGCCGGGCAAAACTGCATTTTTGTGTGACGGATACCGGCATCGGCCTGTCGGAAAGCGAAATGTCCCAACTGTTCCAGCCGTTCAGCCAGGCGGACAGCACCATTACCCGGCGATTCGGCGGCACCGGTTTGGGGCTGGCCATCAGCAAAAACCTGCTGGCGCTCATGGGCAGCGAGTTCGCGCTGGCAAGTACGCCCGGCCAGGGAGCATCGTTCAGTTTTGAACTGCTGTTCGACGTGGCCGCCCGCTCCGAGGATGCGCAGGCCGAGGAAGGCGCGCCGGGCGCCCTGTCGCTGGAACTGGCCGGAAACGCCCAGGGCCTGCGAGGCGCCCGCATCCTGGTCGCCGAAGACAACGCCATCAACCAGCAAGTCGCCCGTGCCTATCTGGAATTGTCCGGGTTTGTCGTGGAAATCGTCGACAACGGCCGGGCAGCGCTGGCGCGGCTGGAAAACGGCAGTTTCGACGCCGTGCTGATGGACGTCCACATGCCGGTCATGGGCGGCGTCGAAGCGACTCGGCTCATCCGCGGCCAAGCCCGCCACGCCCGGCTGCCGATCATCGCCCTGACCGCCGGCGTTACCCCGGAAGAGCGCGAAAACTGCCTGGCCGCCGGCATGGACGACTTCATCGCCAAGCCCATCGTCCCCAAAACCCTGCTCGCCGCCCTCGCCCGCTGGCTGAAGCCGGTGCAAACGCAGCAGCCGGCCGCAACGGCCACCGCGATGCCGGCCGATCCGCCCGGATTCGAACTGGCCGAGTTGCTGCAAACGCTGGGCGGCGATTACCCGACCGTGCGCCAGGTTTTGCGGGTTTTCCGCGACAGCCTTGCCCCCGCGATGGCGGACATCACCACCCAATTCGGCGCCGGCGACGCAGCGGCGGCACGCACGCTGGTCCACTCGCTGAAAGGCGCGGCCGGCACCGCCGGCGCCGTGGTCATCCATGCCGCCTGCCTGCAATTGGAAGCCGGGTTGCGCGCCGGCCGCACCGATCCCGC
>SCQD01000251.1 GCA_004299145.1 Methylococcaceae bacterium
CACAAATCCCGCCGCGACGGCACTCCAACCCGCCGGCACCAGAGCCATGGTGATCAAGAACCCCGCCACTTCGTCCCAGACGATGGCCGGGTGATCGTGCACCCCCAGGCGCTCGGCAGCCGTGCCGCACCAGCCGACGCCCAGCGCACACACCACCAGCAGCAACGCCGCGTAGGACAGCGGTGCAAGGTGCATGAACACCCCATAGACAGGAATGGCCGCCAGGGTGCCGAACGTGCCGGGCGCTTTGGGCGCCAAGCCGCTGCCGAACCCCAGCGCGAAAAATACCGCCGGTTGTTTCAGCAAGTGCCTGGGGATGGGGGGGGGGGATTTTTTTGCCAAAGTCATGTCCTTTAAAAATGCCGATAACCCAGCGCCCCCAACACTTCCACCGTGCCATGGCGCAACAGGCGCAAACCCGGCTCGGCTTCGATAAAACCGAGCAAGGTGCAGGGGCAACCACTGGCTTGGGTAACCTGGTCGATGATGGATGCAGGATTGCCCGGCGCGGTAAAACACAATTCATAGTCATCGCCACAGGACAGCGGCAAGCGCCAGTCACCGGTGGCGGCGATATATTCCCGCATGGACGTGCTGAAAGGCAGACGCAGCCAGTCCAGCGTGGCGCCCACGCCGCCTGCTTGCAATACATGGCTCAGATCGGCGGCCAAACCGTCGGACACGTCGATGCAGGCACTCGCCAAACCGCGCAGTGCAATGCCTTCCGGCAAGCGCGGCAGGGGGCGGTTAAAGCGCGGCAACGTATCGACGGCGGTACGGCGCCATTCGCCTTTGGCAACTTGCAGACCCAATCCGGCGTCGCCCAAACAGCCGGTCAGGTAGATGCCGTCGCCCGCTTTGGCGCCGGTGCGGGTCAGTGCCTGGCCTTGCGGCACCAGGCCCATGGCCTGAATGGTGACGACCAGCACAGGGCCGCGCGTGGTGTCGCCGCCGCACAGCTCGACGCCGAACTGCCCGGCCAACGCAAATAAACCCGCGGTAAACGCTTCCAGCCATGCCGGGTCGGCGCTGGGCAGCGTCAAGGCCAGGGTGAATGCACAGGCTTCAGCGCCCATGGCGGCCAGATCGCTCAAATTGACCGCCAGCGCTTTATACGCCAGATCGCCGGCATCGACGCCGGGCAGAAAGTGCACGCCTTGCACCAGCGTATCGGCGGTAACCACCAGTTGCCGGTCAGACGGCACGGCCAGCAAAGCGCAGTCATCGCCGATGCCCAAATGCACCGCCGCATGGCGCGGCGTGCGCTCGGCAAAATAGCGGCGGATCAGGTCGAATTCGCTGAGGGATTTAAGATCGGTCGGCATTATGGATGCGAAAAAAAGTAAGAATATTTTAGTCTTACATAAGTATTGAAACCAGCGTCGAAATATGGAATGTATACCAGAAACAAAAAAGCCACCCATGGAAATGGATGGCTTTTTTGTTTCTGGCCCCACGCCGCCGTAACGGCGCGGAACATTTCAAGCGGCAATTACACTTTGCAAGCGCCACATTCGATGGATTCACAGACTTCTTTGCCCATCAGCGGGTTCAGGCTGTCCATGATTTGCAGTACGACGCCCATCACAGCCAGCGCCAGCCAGCCGAAGATCACGAAGCCGTAGTGCAGCGGAGCCACGAACAGTTCTTCCATAAACCAGAAGGTGTGACCCCATTCGTTCAAACCTACGTTCGGCAGGATCATG
>SCQD01000252.1 GCA_004299145.1 Methylococcaceae bacterium
TGCGCCCGATGAGATAAGGCAGCAGCGGCCGCTCGCCATTTTGACTGCCGGCCACGGCCTGCAAAGCGCCGTCCAAGAGACTGGGGTGGAATGCGAAGCCAGCCAGGGAATCGGCGGCGGCGGGCAGGCGCAGCCGGGCCACGGCCTGGTTTTCGCCGCGATACAGGGCGTGGACGGCGCGCAGGCTGGGGCCGTAGCGGTAACCCTGCCGCTCCAGGCGGGCATAGAAAGCATCGGCGGATTCGTATTCCAGGCCGGATATCGCTTGTTCCAGGGGCGGCAGATTAGCCGGCACGGGTGTAGTGACGGTAAGGATGTGGCCGCGCGCGTGCTCGGTTTCCGGCTCTCCCGCGAAACAGCGGAACTCGCCGTCGACGTCCAGCTCGATGCGGAACGGCGTGTTTGCCCGGCTGACTTCCAGGGGGCGCAGGAAAGCGATGTCCCGGAAGCCGGTGGCGGAAACGCCGTGTGCCTCCAAATAGCGAGCGGCGGCGAATTCGAGATAAGCGACGCCGGGCAGCAAGGCCCGGCCTTCGACCACGTGGTCGCGGATATAGGGCCAGTCTGGACGCAATGTTTGGGGCGGGCCATAGAAGGATGTGCCGACGGCAGGAGGCGCATCGCTCGCGAACGATGCGCTTCGTGCCTCAGCGCCTACGGGTTCCGCATTCGCCGCAGGCGCCTCGTCCACCCAATAGCGCCGCCGCTCGAAAGGATAAGTGGGCAAAGGGATACAGCGCGGCGCCGTGCCGGCGAACAGCGCTGCCCAAGGCACGGCAACCCCTTGCACGAACAACCGCCCGAATTCGCGCAGGGCGTCGGCCCGTTGCGCAGCGTCTCCGCCAATGCTGGCCAGTAGCCGCTCCGCCGGAGCGGCGTCCTGGCTGGAGGCTGTCCCGGCCTGCCCTTCCAAGACGCCTGCCTCGGCCTGACCCGCCAAATAGTGAGCCAGGCCCGCGCGCAATTCCGGCAAATCGGCGGCGGGAAAGACTATCCGGTAAGCATGGTGAGGACGGCGCACATTGAGGGTGTAGGCCAGGTCTACGAACCGCAACCCCTCGGTTGGCTCGGCCAGAAATTCCGCCAGCCGCGCCACTACCCGCCGGGCGTCCTCGGCCCGGGGACCGGAACAACAGACCAGCATGGGGAAAGGCGTGGCCTCTGGTTGCAGCGGCAGGGGCGGCGCCTCGGCCAACACGACGTGGCCATTGGTGCCGCTGAAGCCGAAAGCGCTCACCGCCGCCAGCCGGGGGCCGTCCGCCGGGGCCGGCCAGGCTTGCAGCCGGGTGTTGACGTAAAACGGCGATGCCGCGAAATCGATCAGCGGATTGGCGGCCTGGAAATGCAGCGAAGGCGGAATTTGCCGATGGCGCAGCGCCAGCAGGACCTTGGTGATTCCGGCGATGCCTGCGGCGGTGGCGGCGTGGCCGATATTGCTCTTTACCGAACCCAGGGCGATTTTGTTGCCGGCCTGGCCCTGGAAAGTTTCCCGCAGGGCGTCGATTTCCACAGGATCCCCGAGCGGCGTGCCGGTGCCGTGGGTCTCGATATAGCCTAGTCCGGCGGGATCGATGCCGAAGCGCCGGTAGACCTGCCGTTCCAGCTCGGTTTGGGAATTACCGCTGGGGGCGGTGATGCCGTTGGTGGCGCCGTCCTGGTTGCTGCCGGAACCCTTGATCACGCCCCACACAAAATCCCCGTCGGCCAAGGCGCGCTCCAGCGGCTTGAGGACGACGGCCCCCACCCCTTCCCCCGGCACGAAGCCGTCGGCTGCGGCGTCGAAAGCGGCGCAGCGGCCCTGCGGCGACAACATGCCCATTTGACTACAGAGAATATGGAACTGGGGCGTGACCGCCACGAACACGCCGCCGGCCACGGCCATTTCCGACTCGCCGGAACGCAGGCTTTCGCAGGCCAGGTGAATGGCCACCAGGGAAGCGGAACAAGCGGTGTCCACCGCCAGGGCCGGGCCGCGCAAATCCAGGTGGTAAGCGATGCGCGCCGCCAGAATCGAAGCCTGGTTGCCGGAAAATACGTGGGCGGTGGGCGGCAAGTCCTTGGAGAGGAAACGGTGCTGGTAATCGCCGGCGCCGACCCCGACGAACACCCCGCAACGGGCTTGGCGGGCCTGGGCGTAGCCGGCTTGCTCCAGGGCTTCCCAGGCGGTTTCCAGGAACAGGCGCTGCTGGGGATCGGTGCGGGCTGCTTCGGCGCCGGACAGGTTGAAAAACGCCGCGTCGAACAAGTCGATATCCGCCAGGAATCCGCCGTGGCGGCAATAAGTGCGGCCCGGTTCCCGGAGCTTGGGGCTGTAATGGTCATCAATGGACCAACGGGTGGCGGGCACCTCGCTGACGCCGTTGCGACCCTCGGCCAGCAGCCGCCAGAACGCATCCAGGCCGGCAGCGCCTGGATAGCGCCCGGCCAGGCCGATGACGGCGATGTCGCCGGTCTTGTTTTCCGCATGGGGATCGACACGACCCTGCGGCACAGCCACCACCACCCGCCCGATGTTTTTCCGGGCTTCCACCCGGGCGTAGGCCCGGTCGATCTGGCCGAAGGGAAAGACCTCGGCGACTACCGGCTTGATCCGGCCTTCGGCCAGAGTCTTGACCATGTCACCCAGCGCACGTTGGGCTTTGCGGGGATTGCCGGCCAGATAGCGGCGGAGGTCCAGGCTGAAATAGGCTTGGTTGTCCACCAGTTTGGAAAAATCCAGGGTCTCGGTGGCGCGCAGCGCCATCATCGCGGTTTCCACGTAGCGCCCTCCCGGCGCCAGCAGGTCCAGACCCTTTTGCATGGCGTCGCCGCCCAGGTTGTTGATCACCACGTCCACTCCGGCGCCGCCGGTCAGCGTGCGGATGCGGGCCGCGAAGTCCTCGCGCTGGTAATGGATGCCGTGATGGGCGCCGAGTTCCGCGAGGAATTCCAGTTTGGCGTCGGAACCGGCGGTGACGAAAATTTCCGCCCCCCGCTCCTTGGCCAACTGCACGCCGATAACCCCTACCCCGCCGGCGGCGGATTGAATCAATACCCGCTCGCCGGGCTCCACCTCGGCGAGTTCCAGCGCCCGGTTCATCAGCAGATAGCCGACCGGAAAAGCCACGGCTTCGGTATAGGGAACCTCGGGCGGCAAATGGACGGTGGCGTGGGCATCGGCCAAAGCCAGGCTGGCGTGGCCGCCGAAGTGCGCGCCGGTCAAGGCCACGACCCGCTCTCCCGGCGCAAAACCGCTCACGCCTTCGCCGACAGCGGCGACTTCACCGGCCACTTCCATGCCCGGCGTGAAAGGATAAGGCGGCATGCTGGGGTAAACCCCTTTGATGCAGAGCAGATCGCCGTAATTCAGGGAAAAAGCGTGGACGCGGATGCTTAAGGAGCCGGGGCCGGGTTGCGGGGCGGGGATGGGTACCGGGCGCAGCAGCGCAGGCTGGGTGGGGGCGTCGACGCGGATGGCCAAGCAGTCATCGTGGCTCGAATGCAGCGCGGCGGCATCCGTGCCGCATAGCGGCAGCATCCAGGAATCTTGGCCGGGCCCCGGACTGCACACCGCTGCGTCCGGGTGACTGCCGGGGTTGCGCACCGATTCGCACCACGAAGCGCAGCAGGCGTTTGCCTGCGGAACGTGGGAACGGTCGCCATGGCTTTCCGCCAGATGGGCGGCGAATTGCCGGGGGGTGGGATGATCGAACAGGACGTTGGGTTTGAGCGCCAGCCCCAGTTTTTTATTGAGACGGCCTATCAAGCCCACCCCGAAAATGGAGTCTATCCCCAAATCCGCGAAAGCCCGGTCCAGAGGAATGGGGCCGGTTTCCCGCAAGGCGGTTTGCAGTTCCTCCTCCAGGACGGCGGTGATGTGATCGAGCGCGTAGGCCGGGTTGTTATCGTTCCCATGCAGCGCGTGGGAACGGTCGGCATAGGCTTCCGCCAGAGTAGAGCATGCTTGCGAAGCCCTTGCTTCCTGGGTGGTTATCCCGCGATGGGTTTCGCTACGTTCTACCCATCGCTGATCGGCCAGCGCCCGCGCCCGCCGCGCCTCGATGACGTGCTGCTCCAGCGCGCCGGCAGCCTCGCCGCCATGGATGCCGATTCCCTCGAATCCCGCCACTGCCAGCGCGGCTCGCCATTGTTCCGCGGCCAGCAGCGGCGAACCGGGGCAGCGGGTTTCCTCGGGATCGTAGCGCCACCAGCCGTCCAGCAGGCCGAAAGTGAGGGTCACGAAGACCGGCGACCGGGTCAGTTCGTTGATAACGATACGTCCGCCCGGCTTCAGCAATAGGGCAAGGCGATGCAGCGTTTCGTCCACCCGGCGGGTGGCGTGTAATACGTTGGCGGCCAGGATCGCGTCGAAACCGGCAGGCGCAAAGCCCTGGGACCGGGGGTCCTGTTCCAAATCGAGCACGGCGAAGTGCACCCGCCCTCCCCTGTCCTCGAACCGGCTCAGGCCCGCTTCCAGGAAATGGCGGGAGACATCGGTATAGGTGTACTCCGCGCCCGCCCGGTCCGCCAACATGGCCAGGGCTGCGGCGGTGGCGCCGCCGGTGCCCGCCCCTACTTCCAGGACGTGGAACGCGCCGCCCGCATGGCCTTCGGCCAACCGTTGCGCCGCCAGCCGGTTGAGATAGTCGGCGTGGGGATTGTTCCGATAAATATCGCGGACCAGGCTGTCGCCGGCCTCCGGGAACAAGACTTCGGTAGCCGGCAGCCGCCCGAGCAGCACCGCCTCGAAGTAGGCCAGGCAGTGCAACAGCAAGCGGCAATGCGCCGCCAGTTCGGGATGGTTCTGGGCCAAGGCCCGGCCCTCGGCATCCAGGTCGCGCTCCAGGGCTGCGCTGATCAGGTTTGGCTGCCGCAGACTGAGGATGCCCTGCTGATAATCGGCCAAGCCGCGCTGGACCAGCGCATAAGGCAGGCTGTCGAACAAGCGTCCCATTTGCGGCGTCAATTTTGTTGGCCTGACCGCCGGCCAGTGGTAACGGGTCTGTTCTTCCCGCAGCACTTCCAGCCGGACCAGTTCCTGGATCAGCCCTGTGGCCGCCAGTTCTTCCAGCCGTTCGAAACCCTGCTGGAATTCGGCAACGGCGTCCCGCTGTGCCGGCGCGGTTCGAGGCTTGGGCACGCCGCCTTCGGGGGAATTCTCGGTCGGCAGCGGCAACCAGCAGCGGGTGGGGGCAAAGGAATAGCCGGGCAGGCGGACCCGGCGGCGCGGTTCCGGGTGCAGTGTTTGCCAATCGATGTTCGCGCCCCGAACGAAAGCCAGAGCGACCGAGGCCAAGTCGCCGGCTACCGGTTTTCCATCGTTCCCACGCTCTGCGTGGGAATACATGGTGGGACGCTCTGCGTCCCGAATGGCGTTGCAACAAGCTTCACCCATCATGGATGCGGCTAGTGCTTGAAATACGGGACGCGGAGCGTCCAGGGCTACGTTCCCACGCAGAGCGTGGGAACGATCTAAAGCGGAAAAACTAAGGCTTCCATCATTCCCACGCTCCGCGTGGGAATGCATGGTGGGACGCTCCGCGTCCCGAATGGCATCACCGCTAGTCTCACCCATCATGGATGCGGCTGGTGCTTGAAATACGGGACGCGGAGCGTGGGAACGATCGTCTAATTCCATTGTTCCGTACTCGGCATAGGCCGTCAGCCGCGCCGCCACTTCGGCAGCGTCGCCGGCCAGCAGCGCCAGCCGGGCCGCCATGGCTTCCCGACCCACTTGCAGCGTATAAGCGATGTCGGCCAGTTGTTCAGGACCGGGCAGGGTGCGGGTGAGATGTTCGGCCAGATTGCGCGCCTGTTCCCGCAGCCGTTCTTCGTTACGGGCGGACAGCACCAACAGGAATGGGCCTGATGCGGTGCGCGGCGGTGGCGGCGGCGCCAGATATTCTTCCAGCACGACATGGGCATTCGCCCCGCCGAAGCCGAAAGAGCTGATGCCGGCGCGTCGCGGCAATTCCCGGCCGTCGCCGTCCCGTAACCTGGGCCAGGGGCAGCGCTGCTTGACCAGGTAAAACGGGCTGTCCGCCAGGTCGATATAGGGATTTTCCCGCTGCTGGTGGAGGGTCGGCGGCAATTCGCCGTGCTGCATGGCCAGCAGAATTTTGCACAGGCCGGCGAGGCCGGCGCCCGCTTCCAAATGGCCGATGTTGGTTTTGACCGAGCCGATGCCGCACCAGCCGGCGTTTTCGGGTTGTTTGCCCAGTTCCTCGAAACGGCGGGCGAAAGCTTTTTTGAGTCCTTGCAGTTCGATGGGATCGCCGAGTCCGGTGCCGGTGCCGTGGGCTTCGATATAGGTGACCGTCTGCGGATCAATCCCGGCCCGGCGCTGGGCCAGGGTTATCAGGTCGGCTTGAGCGTTGGGATTGGGGGCGGTCAATGACTTGGCGCGTCCACCGTGGTTGGTGGCGGAACCGCGCAGCACGGCGTAAACGGGGTCGCCATCGGCCAGGGCGTCGGCCAAGGGCTTGAGATACAGCACCGCCGCCCCTTCGGAGCGGACGTAGCCGTCGGCGGAGGCGTCGAAAGTCTTGCAACGCCCATCCGGGCTGAGCATGCCGGCCTTGCCGAAAGAAATGTGGATGGTGGGGCTGGCCAGCAGGTTGATACCGCCGACCAGGGCCGCCCGGCAAGAACCGGCGGCGATGGCTTCCAACGCCTGATGGACGGCGAGCAGCGAGCTGGAGCAGGCGGTGTCGATGGGGAAGCTCGGCCCGCGCAGGTCGTAAAACCAGGAGATGCGGTTGGCCAGGATGGAATGCACCACGCCGGTGGCGGTATGGGCTTCGATGTCCAGCTGGTGGTTCTTGA
>SCQD01000026.1 GCA_004299145.1 Methylococcaceae bacterium
GACTTCTCCTCTGCCTGTTTCAAGTGGTGGTTAACTTCTCCCACTTTGGCACATCGCGATGCCGTTTGGGGAGGGGAGGAGTCCATGCCATTATCCTATGATCCTATTCGGAAAAATCCGGATACGAGATCAGAAAGCCCCGCCCTCGGCTTCGGTTTGACGATAGAATGAACCGGTTTGCGGCAGGTGGTGATTTTTCCACGGCAGGGCTGTTGCGGATGGATGGACCGAATCCAGGCGAAGGTCCACACCGCGCCCTGTCCGATGACAGTGGGAATATGACGGGGACGTAGGGTTATGGCGGAAGCTGCACCGCCTTGTTCAGCAGCCGGATGTCGACGATATCATTGACTCAATGACGCCAATCCATCGCCCGCCCAAGCGCGGCATAAAACCGCTGTCGGCGGGTATCCTTGTGGTTTGCTCCTGGGTTGCCGCAGCCGATCCCGCCAAACCCATTACCGAAAGATCCCTGGAGGACCTGCTGAATCTCCAGGTTTTCAGCGCTTCCAAGTTCTCCCAGCGATCGATCGAGGCGCCTTCCGCCGTTACCGTCATCACCGCCAACGATATCAAGACCTATGGCTACCGCACGCTGGGAGAGGTGCTGCGCAGCATTCGCGGTCTGTATCTCAGTTACGACCGCAACTACCAATACCTCGGCGTGCGGGGGGGCAATCGGCCCGGCGATTACAATTCCCGCGTGCTGCTGCTCATCGATGGCTTCCGGACCAACGACAACGTCTATGACATGGCCTACATCGACAGATCATTTCTACTGGACGTGGATCTCATCGATCGGGTCGAATTCGTGCCCGGTCCCGGCTCGTCCCTGTATGGCAGCAATGCTTTTTTCGGCGTCATCAACGTCATCACCCGGCAGGGCCGCGATATCGGGAATGGAGAGGCTTCCGGCGAAGTGGCCGGCTTCGACACCAACAAGCAGCGGTTCAGCCTGGGCCACCGTTTCGAAAATGGTTTCGATGCATTGGTTTCGGCCACGCGCTATGAAAGCAGTGGCCAGGATCTTTATTATCCGGAATACGCCGCTCCCGACACCCGCTACGGACGGGCAGACGGTTTGGACGGCGAACGCCAGGGCAGCCTGTTTGCCCGCTTTGCCCACGGCGGCTGGACGTTGCAATCGGGCTTGACGCAGCGGCGCAAGGATATCCCCACCGGTCAATACGATACGGTATTCGCTGCTTCGGGTACCCGGACCCTGGACCGCGAAGCTTATGTCAATCTGGAATATCAATCTCAGCTGACCTCGTCCACCGAACTTTCCGCCCGATTGTTTTATGGTCAGTACCTGTTCAACGGTTCGTACGTTTATCCTGACTTCCGCAACCATGATCAAACGCACGGTCAATGGTGGGGAGGGGAAGTTAAATGGTTTTCCACCATGCTGGAGCGGCAAAAAATCACTTTCGGCAGTGAATTTCAACTGAACGTTCACCAGGACCAATACAATTACGATTCCTGGTCCGCAACCGGCAACCGCGTCGAAAATCTGGACGACCACCGCGATGGCGACCGTTTCGGTTTTTACCTGCAGGACGAAATCGACATCGTGGACGGGCTGAAACTCAACGCGGGCCTGCGCCATGATCGCTACAGCACTTTCGGCGGCACCATCAATCCCCGTTTGGGCCTGGTTTATCAACCGGCCCCGGCGACCGCCGTCAAATTCATTTACGGAACGGCTTTTCGGGCCCCCAATGTCTATGAGCTGTATTATTGGGCCCCCGGTCCCAGTGGCCAGAAACCCAATCCCCATCTCGATCCCGAAAGCATTCAAACCTATGAACTGGCCGTGGAAAGCCATTGGGCCGGCTGGTTGTTCACCGGCTCGCTGTTCCGTTACGAGATTCACGACCTGATCAGTCAGTCCCTTGACCCCAATGACGGTTTTCTGGTTTTCCGCAATATCGGCGAAGCCCGCATCGACGGCGTAGGCACCGAAATCGAACGCGCCTGGAGCAACGGTCTCCGGCTGCGGGGCAGTTACAGCTGGCAGTATGGCGAAGACACGGCCACCGGACGCTGGTTGATCAATTCTCCCAAGCACCTGGTCAAACTGAACCTTTCCGCGCCGCTCTGCGATGAACGCCTCCGTCTGGGCTTTGAAAACCAATATACCTCCGCCCGCAAAACCGACAACGGCGGCGAAGCCGACGGCTATTTCCTGAGCAACCTGACCCTGACCGCGCAACGGCTGATGCCGGGAGTCGAGCTTTCGGCCAGCGTTTACAACCTGTTCGACGTGCGCTATTTCGATCCGGTGGACGCAGCGCACCGCCAGGACATGATTCTGCAGGATGGCCGCAACTTCCGGCTGAAGTTGACGTTACGTTTCTAGCCCCCCATGAAGCGCAATCAGCCATGGTGCCAATGCCTTACGACTGGGCTCCCGCGGGAAGCCGGGATTGCTTTTACGCTCGGACGATCCGGCAAGCCCAAAACTCCGAAGCGGTCGTGCACGGTCACTGCTCCGGCTCCCGGCATGGGTATGGTGTTTTCAATCCTGCTCCTGCTGTCCGGCTGGTTCATATCCATGGCTGCCGTAGCGGATCAGGCCGAGTTGTTATCCGTGCACGAGGTAAAGGCGGGCTTCGTTTACAATTTCTTGTTGTTCACCGCTTGGCCGCCGGATCAGCCGGCGGCCAATCCGGGCGAACTGCCGGTTTGCGTTTACGCACGGGGGGCCGTGGCCGATTCCCTGCTGGCCTTGAATGGAGAACCCGTCGATCGGCTGCGCATCCGTATCGTGCTGTGGCCCGAATTTCCCGGCGATTGCCGGGTAGTCTATATAGGCGCTTCCGAACGCCCGCGCCTGCCGTTGATCCTGCCGCTGCTGGCGAAAGTTCCCGCCCTGGTGATAGCCGAAGAAGAGCCCGAGCCGAACAATGGTACGATCATCGGTTTATTCGAAGAAAACCATAAAATCGCATTTGTCGTGAATTTACATGCCATGCACGAGCATCGATTGCTCCTGAGTTCCAAGCTGCTGCGGTTGGCGCGCAAAACCATCCCGGCGGCCGAACAGTGACGCACGATGTTTGATCCGCTTTCCGTTCCAGATCCAAAATCATTGACAAACCGCCTGAGCCCGACGTTTTTCGGGGCGGGGCTCCTGGTCATGGCTTGTCTCCTGATGGTGCTGTTCGAATATCATTCGCTGCGCACCGCCTTGCTCCATGACACCGAAGTCCAGGCGCGGATCATCGGCGAAAACTCCACCGCCGCCATGCTGTTCAAGGATCGGAACACCATCGTCGAGAATTTGGCCGCGTTGCGGCAATCCGATCAAATCGAACTGGCGAGCATCTTCGGCAAGGACGGCGAGCTGCTGGCGAGTTACCGGAGTCCTGATGCCTCATCCTTGCCCGACGAGTTTGCCGCAGGCCATCCCCGCCTGACGCCCGGCCAGTCCTTTCATCATTTCACCATGACCTACCTTGACCTGGTGGAGCCGATCAAATTCAAGAATCGCTCGCTGGGTTACATGTTCATCCGGGCGAAACTGCTGCCCATGTATCAAAGGCTGTTGCTGTTCATCGGTGCGGCGCTGATTTCGGTTCCCGTGTTCAGCGCGCTGGGCGTCGCCTTGCTGCTGGTCGGGCGTTTACGCAAAAAAGTCGCCGAGGCTCAGGAGGAGCTGTACCACCTCGCCTATGTGGACGGCACCACCCTGCTGCCCAATCGCAATGCTTTCACCCGGCACCTGCAACGGGTGTTGGCGCAAATGGAACGGTCGCGAAACAAAAGCCGTCTGGCCTTGCTGTTCATGGATCTCGACAATTTCAAGCTGGTCAACGATGGTTTCGGGCACGCGGTGGGCGATTTGCTGCTGCATGCCGTGGCGGAAAGGCTGACGGGGGCTTTACGCCAATCCGATCTGCTTTGCCGGCTCGGGGGTGATGAATTTACCGTGATTTTGGAAAGCGTCGACGATCTCAGCGCGGCGCATCGGGTGGGGCAAAAGTTGCTTCAGGTGCTCTCCCAGCCGTTTTCGATAGAAAACCGGGAAATTTATGTCACTGCCAGCATCGGCATCGGCATTTACCCCGACGACGCCAGGGACATGGAAACCTTGCTGAAAAACGCCGACAACGCCATGTACCATGCCAAGGAACTCGGCAAGAACAATTGCCAATTCTTTTCAGCGGCCATGAACCGCAAAACCACCCTGCGTCTGGCGCTGGAGACGGGCCTGCGCCAAGCCCTGGAACGGGATGAGTTCAGAGTGTTTTATCAACCGATCATCGACTTGGAGAGCGATGCGATCAGCGGGGTCGAAGCCTTGGTCCGTTGGGAAAGCGCCGAAGGCCGCATCGGTCCTGACCAGTTCATCCCGGTTGCCGAGGAGTGCGGATTGATTGTGCCCATCGGTCTGTGGGTATTGCAAACTGCCTGTCGGCAGTTGGCGCTTTGGCGCGGCATGGGTTTCGAATCGATTTCGTTGGCGGTCAATTTATCGACGCGGCAGTTCCGCGATGAACAACTCGTCGAACAGATCTTCAGTGTCATTTCGGAAACCGGCATACCAGCGGAGTTTTTGTGTCTGGAGATTACCGAGTCGGCCTTGATGGACAACATCGAGACGGCGTTGGAAAAACTGCGCGCTCTGACCGAAAAAAATATCCGTCTGGCCGTGGACGATTTCGGGACGGGCTATTCCTCGCTGAGCTATCTGAAAAAATTGCCGCTCTCCGAATTGAAGATCGACCGCAGTTTCACCCGCGATATTCCGGACGACCAGGACGACGTGGCCATTACCGAAACCATTCTGGCCATGGCGCGGAGTCTGCGCTTGCAGGTGGTGGCGGAAGGCGTAGAAACGCGGTCGCAGGCGGAGTTCCTCAGGCAGCGGGGCTGCGACTGGGTCCAGGGATTCCTGTACAGCCGTCCAGTGCCCGCCGATGAGATGACTGCATTGCTGAAGATGACTCATCCATGGGACAGCGGACCTCGTGATCTTGCAGACCATGGCGCGGCTGGGCAATAAATTTTGTATCTATTCAGCGTCAAAGGCCGTGCGATTGAATGGAGGGGGGAGATCAGCCTCAATGCGGTTGAGACTAACCTTCCCCAGTTGCTCTATCGGCTTTCCTGTCCCTGATTCAAAAGCGTTGTCCCCGCTGTACGCGCTGGATCAGCCGCTTGATGCTGCGTGCCGGCGGTTCAAACCGCGCGGCCGGCCGCCATGGCTTCCGCGACCTCGACCAGCTTACCGCTTTTGACGTCGTAGACAAAGCCATAGATCGGGATGTTTTTCGGCACCAAAACGTGGTTGCGGATGCGTTTGACGTCTTCGGTGACGCTTTCGGCCTGGTTTTTGATGGTCAGCCAGTTGATGTAGCGGCCTTCGGATGAACCCGGTCCTTTGCCGACGTCGCGCCAGCCGTTGGCGTCGATGGTGGCGGTTTCCAGGCTTTTGCCGAGCAGGTCCGTCATGATGTCGTTGTTGAACAATTCCATGCCGCAGTCGGTGTGGTGGATCACGAACCATTCATGGGTGCCGAGCAGTTTGTAGGAGATGACCAGGGAGCGGATGGCGTCGTCGCTGGCACGGCCGCCGGCATTGCGGATGACGTGGGCATCGCCTTCGGACAGTCCTGCGTATTTGGCGGGATCGAGCCGGGCGTCCATGCAGGTCAGGATGGCGAACCGCCGGGCCGGCGGCAACGGCAGGTGGCCTTTGTCGAAGCTTGCTGCGTAGTTTTGATTGGCGCTGAGAACTTCCTGATAAATCTGGGTCATGGTATTTCTCCGATGGTTTTCAATATTGATGGTTGGCTGAATAATCCTTGTATTTGCTGGGGTTTTCCGTGGTGGGAAACCGTGTCCTGCTTTGGTTCAGACCGGGGTAATACTAAACAGTTCCGTGGTCGATATTAACCCCGGGAAATGCCGGGTAATTAAAGGCGCACGGGGTGCGCCGCGAGCGAGGAGAATATCCATGAAACTGCATCTTAGCCATTGTCATCCTTGGGATGTTTCCCCCGCAGCAGCCATTATGATTCAGCAGGAGTTGCGTCAATACGTACTGACTGATGACGATTTGCCCGACCATATCGGCAAGGTGGCGGGGATCGACGTGGGGTTTGTCGAGGGCGGCAGTATCACGCGGGCCGCCGTGGCGGTACTGGAGTATCCGGGGCTGGATTTGATCGACCGCGGCGTGGCGTATTTGCCGACGCACTTTCCTTATGTGCCGGGTTTATTGTCTTTTCGCGAAATTCCCGCCGTGCTGGCGGCGCTGGAACAGCTTGAGGTTCTGCCCGATTTGATTTTGTGCGACGGCCAGGGCTATGCCCATCCGCGCCGTTTTGGCATTGCCTGTCATTTGGGGGTGCTGACCGGGTTGCCGACTATCGGCGTGGGTAAGTCGCGCCTGATTGGCCGCCATGGCGAACTGCCGCCGGAGCGGGGCGGTTGGGTTCCGCTGGAGGATAAGGGCGAGGTGATCGGTGCGGTGCTGCGTTCCCGGGCCGGGGTGCAGCCGGTTTTTGTTTCTTCAGGCCACAGGCTGAGTTTGCCCACGGCATTGGCCTGGGTGATGCGCTGCATTACCCGCTACCGTTTGCCGGAAACCACCCGCCATGCGCATCGTCTGGCTTCGGGGTGAGGCGGATTGGGCCGGATTGCTGGTTCCCAAGCTCTGCGTGGGAACCAGGCCTTGGAAGCTCCGGCTTCCTGTTTGGATACGAAGCTGGAGTTTTCTTTGTAACAGTTACTGCAGGGTAACGGGTTGTTTTTTGGCCATCAGGTCGATCAACCGATTCAGGTTGGGCATCGAAATGAGGTGGGCGTATATCAAGCCCAGTTCTCCGCTTTTGAACAAGCTCAATACTTTTTCGCCATCAAGTTCTCTGAGCTTTTCTTCGTCGACGACCAATAAGCCGTTCATGATGTATTCGCCGCCGCCTTTGATTTCTATTTTGGCGGTCATGTCTTTCAGCAGGCCCAGTTTTTCCAGGTTGGCGACAAAGCTTTCCGTGCGGAAAAAATCGAGCTGATACTGTTGCATGAAGTCGACGATTCCTTTCAGCCAGGGATTGGGTTCGTCTTGCTCGTTAAAGCACAATTCGCCTTCCTCATCGCTGAAGCCGGGGTAGGCCGAGTCGATGCATACGGTCAGCTTGCCGGCGCCGTCGTCGGCCATCACGAAGGGATAACGTCTGACGTAAGCCGGTACATATTTTGCCTGCCAGTTGCCGTTGGCGTCGACAAACAGGTTTTCGTTTTGTTTGATGCCCAGCAGCGCGACGGGGACGATCTTTTTTTCCGTCGAGCGCACAAAAACGATGGGATATTCTTTGCAGCACTCGATGAACTCGCCGCCGACGATGACCACCGAATGAATATTTCCGGAAAAACTGTAGTCTTCCACGGGTTTGAAGCGCAGCTTTTTGTGAATATTCGTGTTGAGAGCGGCGATCTTTTGGTAAAACAGTAATTCAGCCATGTATGTTGCTCACTTTCTTTTGCGGTGGTTTGAGTGGTTGACGCCAAGCCTGGGTCTTCAGTTCAGCGTGTATTTGTTGGTTTTCTCGGCAGCCATTTAATGATATGCCTGAAAACAACTTCCTGATCGCGCCCATTGATGTAGGGTACGCTGTGCGTACCTTCGAGGGCATCGAACGGTACGCACAGCGTACCCTACAAGATTGGCCCGATCTGGAAATATTGCTTCGATATACCCGGATTCCCTGCAATGCCGGTTGCATTATGTCCCAATGCCAACTCAGGTAGCGTGGCGTAGTTCCCAATGCAACTGGGTTTTGACGATGAAATCCAGGTCGTCGTAACGGGGCGTCCAGCCCAGCCATTCCCGGATGCGCCGCGCTTCGGCGACCACTTCCGGTGGGTCGCCGGCGCGGCGCGGACACGCCTGCACGGCGATGGGCGTGCCTTTGGCGCGGCTCATGGCGTCCACGACTTCGCGCACGCTGTAGCCTTGTCCATAACCGACGTTGAACACACTGGATGTGCCGCCGCTGCGCAAATAATTCAAGGCCTGAATGTGCGCATCGGCCAAATCCGTGACGTGGACGAAGTCGCGGATGCCGGTGCCGTCGCGGGTGGGGTAGTCGTTGCCGTAGACGTTCAGCGCCGGGCGTTTGCCCGCCGCCACTTCCGCCGCCACTTTGATGAGCACCGTGGCGTTGGGGGTGTTGTTGCCCAGCCGTCCATCGGGGTCGCAGCCGGCGACGTTGAAGTAGCGCAGAGCGACGTAGTTCAGGCCGTAGGCGAGGGCACAGTCGCGCAGCATCCATTCGCTGATGAGCTTGGAACTGCCGTAGGGGTTGATGGGCCGGGTGGGGCTGTCTTCGGCGGCGCGGCCATGGTCGGGAATGCCGTACACGGATGCCGAGGAGGAGAAAATAAAATGCCGCACGCCGGCGTCCACGCAGCATTGCAGCAGGTTGCGGGTTTTGCAGGTGTTGTTGCCGTAGTATTTGAGCGGGTCGGCCACGGATTCGGCGACGATGGTGCGGTCGGCAAAGTGCAGCACGGCGCCGATTTGGTGGCGCGCGATCAGGCCGGCCAGCAGCGCGCTGTCGCCGACGTCGCCCTGGATGAACTCACCGTACAGTACGGCGTCGCGCCGGCCGGTGGACAAATCGTCCAGCACCACCAGACGCTCACCGGCTTCGCCCAGTAATTTGACGACGTGGCTGCCGATGTAGCCGGCTCCGCCGGTGACCAAAATGCTAGTGTTTGTCATGCCTGTTTTGATGGTTGTCTGATTTATGTGCCCAACGGCTCCACTTCCACCCTTGCGCCGGCCGCCACGCCGGGGCAGTCGGCGGGCCGGACGATCAGGCAGTTGGCCCGGCTCATGCCGGTCAACAGGTGCGAGCCTTGGGCGCTGAACGCCTCGACCCACCACTGGCCGTCATCGTCGCGCTGCATCAGGCCGCGTAGAAATTCCTGGCGGCCTTTGGTTTTCGGCAACGCCAGCCGGCAACGGGCGCTAAAGCGTAGCGGGGCTTGCGGCGTGGCGCCTTCCAACTGGTCGAGCGCCGGGCGCACCAATTGGCGAAAACTGACCAGCACCGCCACCGGGTTGCCCGGCAGTCCAAAAAAACACGATTGACCGATGCGGCCATAGGCCATGGGTTTGCCGGGTTTGACCGCGATGTTCCAGAAGTTGATCCGCCCGATTTGCGCCAGCACGCCGGTGACGAAATCCGCTTCGCCCACCGACATGCCGCCGCTGGTGAGCACGATATCCGCCATGGCGGCGGCTTCCAGCAAGGCGGCTTTCAGCGCCTGCGCATCATCCGCCACCGTGCCCAGGTCCAGCGCTACGGCGCCGCATTCGCTCAGCAGGCCGTGCAGCGCATAGCGGTTGCTGTCGTATATCTGTCCGGCGGCCAGGGGCGTGCCGACAGCACGCAGTTCATCGCCGGTGGATAAAACCGCCACGCGCGGCTTGGCGTATACGGTCACTTCTGCTTGACCCAGCGATGCCAGCAAGGCCAGGTCCGCCGGTCCCAGCCGCTTGCCTTGGGCCAGGGCTGGAGCGCCGACGGCGAGTTCTTCGCCCGCCAGACGAATGTGCTGGCGCGGCTGGACCGGGCCGTGCAATTGGATGCCGGAACCGCTGGTGCTGACCGCTTCTTGTATGACGATGGTATCGGCGCCTTCCGGCAGCATGGCGCCGGTAAAAATACGCACGCATTGCCCTGGGGCTATCCGGCCTGGAAAAGGCGAGCCGGCCCAGCTGGTGCCGATGACTTCAAGCGGGGTAATGCCGGCCGCTGCCGCATCGGCTGCGCGTAGCGCGTAACCGTCCATGGCGGAATTGGCAAAAGGCGGCAACGGCATGCCGGCAATCACCGGCTGGAACAGCACGCGGCCCAGCGCGGCTTTGAGCGGCAAGCGTTCCTGACGGGGCAGAGGAGTGACGTCGGCCAGAATGCGCTGCAAGGCGGCATCCAGGGGCAACAGCGCGCCGGTGGCGCAATCGTTCCGGCTCATGGGGTCAAGAACCGGGCGACGATGAAGTCGGCGATGGCTTGCGGCTGGTTCAAATCCAATAAAGGCATATTGGCCGGCGTCGGCAAGGGGCCATCGGTTGCGACGGCTATCACCGCGTCATCGTCGGGGTAGAGCAGGGGGTTGCCCAAGGACGGCCTGCATAATTCGATTTTGGGGAAGCGTTCGCGTTTGAAGCCTTCCACCAGGATCAAGTCCACGGCGTCCTGGTCGAAATAGGCCAGTTCTTCATCCAGCCGCGGGTCTTGGGGGGCAGGGCGCTCGGTGATCATGGCGCGGCGCAAGGACGAGCACAGCATGACCGGGCTGGCGCCGCTACGGCGCAGTTCGTAGCTGTCCTTGCCGGGATGGTCGACGTCAAAGCTGTGGTGGCTGTGCTTGATCAAGCCCACGCGCAGATTTTTGGCTTTGAGCAGTGGGATCAGTTGGCGCAGCAGCGTGGTTTTGCCGGTGCCGCTGTGAGCGGCAAAGCCGATGATGGGCACGCGGGCGTTTTTCATGGCAGGGAGACTATGCCGCCGTCGGCGGTGGTTGGCATGAAATGTTTTCGCATGGGCGAGCCGTTCGGTGATGGTGCGGGCTATTTTACATCAAACCATGGATTGGCCCGATTGTTGCGTTTCGTCGCGGCTTGAGGCCATGCCTGGTTAGTCGCATAATGCGCGGTCTTTTTCCATTCAGGGTATGCCCGCCCCACTCATGCGCCACGTTGAATTGTTG
>SCQD01000253.1 GCA_004299145.1 Methylococcaceae bacterium
CGTGGTTTGGCAAGCGCCAGCCAGAAAGTGGCGCCGCTCATCTGGGCGAACAACACCCCGTCATGACCGCGCTCCACGTCATGATGCATCAACGCACCGCCGTTGGGCGCGTTGAAATAGACGATGCGTTCGGTAAACTCCAAGTGTGGACAATCCAGCATGCGGGTCAGCAGCGCGATCAAGCCTTCGTGTCCGGTAACCGCCGCCGACTCGGGAAAAACCGCATCGGTCAGTCTGGCGGCCCACTGCTGGCGCAAAGGATTGGCGGCCACGTCTTCATAGCCTTCCATGCCGAATGAAAAGCGGAAGCGCAGGCTGGCGTCGTCTTCGTCGAACGACAGCCACGAGGCTTTGCACCATAAATCGTCGGCGATCAAATCTTCGCCCTGCCAGGCATCGAAAAACACTTTCTCTATGCCCTGCGCGTCGTGTTCCTCGTAGCTGACCGTGGTGAGTTCAAAATCCGGCTGCAAACGGCGGCGGTAGGTTTTCGCTTCGAACAGCTCGGAAATATCCTCGCCCGCCAGCGTTTGTTCCATGAGCTGGTGCGCTTCGGCGATGTGGGTCGCAAACTTGGGCAGCGACTCGGCCAAGATACCCGGCAGCAGTATTGCTTCGTTATTGCGCCAAGCCCTGCTGATTTCCGCCGCATCCGGCGGCGCCGGCGTTGCCCCGATGCCGATCCAGCCATAATGAAAGCCACGGCGCAGCAGGGGATAAATCTGCGTTTCGGTGGCATTGGGGGAGGAGTAATAATGTAATTTCATGGGCAACTATGCAGTGTATTTCAATAAACCCACACACGTAATGAGTAAATTACAACGATCAGGCACGCTGACGTCGACGATCAAGACGGCACGCACGCCTGATCGTTAAGCCAACAAAGCCTGCAGCAGCCCGCTCAAAGCGTCCGACTGGCGCGGTTCCCGCAACCGCGTGGCGATAATGATGCTTTTAAGCTCGCGCAAGGCAACCTCGAAGTCATCGTTAACCAGCAGATAATCGTATTCCGCATAGTGGGACATTTCGGCAATGGCATCGCTCATGCGGCGCTGAATCACGTCGGCGCTGTCTTGGCCGCGGCCTTGTAAACGCTGGCTTAACGTCGCCAGGGACGGCGGCAGGATAAAAACGGACAGGCAGTCCGGCAGCAAATGCCTGACTTGGCGCGCCCCTTGCCAATCGATTTCCAGGACCACGTCTTCGCCGCGCAGCAGCGCGGTTTCCACCGAAGACTGGGCTGTACCGTAATAATTGTCGAACACGCGCGCGTGCTCCAAAAAAGCCGCCTCGCCGATCATGCGTTCGAAGGTTTCCCGCCCGATGAAAAAATAATCCTGGCCGTGCACTTCGCCGGGCCGTTGCGCGCGGGTGGTGTGCGATACCGACACCGCCAGCCCGTCGAGCTCGGCGCGCAACCGCTTGACCAAACTGGTTTTTCCCGCGCCGGACGGCGCGGAAACGACGAAAAGATTGCCTTTAGCCATGAGGAATAGCCGGAGTGAGAGTAGGTGGGGCGATTTTACCGGAAGCGGCGCGCCGTTGGTGGCTGACCGTGGATCTTACATTTCACGCAGCATGGACACGCTGCGCAGCAGTTTGTTGTCTTCGGAAACTTCCATGTCGGCGATATTGTTGAAAACCTCTTTGACCCTGGCATCCTTGGCGTTTTCCGCCACGTCCCGATACAGCTTGATCATGGCGGCGTCGAATTTCAGGGCGATAGCCAGCACGTCATCCAGCGTCGCTCCGGCCTTGATGCCGCATTCGTCGATGATTTCCTGAATACTCAGGCGCGGCACGTGTTCCAGCCACACCGCCAAAATGGACTGGCGGGTTACCTGTTCAAAACGGTGCAGGCTTTCTTCCATGGTTTTTTCGTGCCGGCTTAAGTAATCCAGCAACATGCGCACCCGCTCCTTGTCGCTCTGCTCGCTCAGGGTATCGTAAAACGCCTGGATTTCACCGTGCAGCTCACGGCCATAGTCCAGAAAATCTTTGACGGGTTTGCAGCAGGTGTGCATTTTGATAACCTCTTGGTTGATATTCACGCAGCCAAATGAATTTCAATGATGACTGGAATTTCATGTTTTCAAAACGGAATATCATCATCAAAATCATCCAACCCGCCCGCGCCGAAATTCGGCGGTTCCTGGGAGGGCGGTGGCGAGGGTGGCCTGGAGCCCATATTCGACGCATTGCTGCGCGGTTGCGGCGGGCTGTAAGGAGCGCCGTAGTCGGCGCCGCTGTCACGGCGGCCACCGCCGCCGCCTTCGCCACCAGCGCCCTTGCCGTCCAGCATCTGCATTTCGTTGCCGATGATTTCCGTGCTGTAGCGGTCCTGGCCGTCCTTGTCTTGCCATTTGCGCGTCCTGATCTGGCCTTCCACGTAAATTTTGCTGCCTTTGCGCAAATATTCACCGCAGACTTCGGCGGTGCGCTGGTAGAACACCACCCGGTGCCATTCGGTGCGTTCCTGGTTCTGGCCGGTTTGCTTGTCTTTCCACATTTCCGTGGTGGCCAGACTCAAATTCGCTACCGCGCCACCGCTGGGCATGTAACGGATTTCGGGATCGGCGCCCAGATTGCCGATCAGTATGACTTTGTTCAGTGTGCCTTTTGCCATGATGTTTCTCGCGTTGTGATTTTCAGGAAGCCTTAGTGATACCGCTGCGCGGCGGCTTTACCGATGTCCTGCAACACTTCCTGTAAAGCCGCTTCGTCCAGCTTGTCTTTATTCACTTTTAAATAGGCCACGCCGTCTTCGGCCAGCACCACCGCTTCTTCCACGCCGGCGACGGCTTTGAGTTTAAGGGAACCGGCGGCGGCTTGGCTCAAGTTTATCTTGCCCAGATTGACCAGGCGAGAACTCACCTGCCGCGGCGGGCGCATGAAAGCCGCCACCAGTAGCCAGAGCAGCGCCAGAGCGGCACAGGCCAAATAGACGCTGGTGATGCCGTACTGGCCGTACAGCCACCCGCCACCCGCTCCGCCCACGAATGCGCCGAGAAACTGGGCGGTGGAATACACGCCCATGGCCGTGCCTTTCAGCTCGGCCGGAGCGATTTTCGATACCAGCGAAGGCAGCGTAGCCTCCAGCAGGTTAAAGCCGGTAAAAAACAAATACAAACAGCCCAGCACGCCATAGAGCGAAGCCGGCAGCCAAGCCAGGCCGAACGCCGCCGCCGCCAGCAGCAGGATGGCCAGCAGGAACACCGGCTTCATGCGGCGATGTTTTTCGGCGACGATGATCAACGGCACCAGGCTGAACAATGAACCCACGAACACCGGCAAATACACCTGCCAGTGCTGAGCGCTTTCCAGTTGCAAGGCATCGCGCAGCAGCAAGGGCGTGACGACGAACAGCGCCATCAAAATCGCGTGCAGCGCCAGAATGCCGAAGTCCAGGCGCAATAATTCTTTATTGACGAACACCACGCCGAATTGCGCCGGGTTGGCCTGGGCGTCGCGGTGAAAACGGCTGTGCACCGGCGTGGGCACCAGGAGGTGCAGCACCAGCAAACTCAGCAGGGCAAAGCCGGCGATCAGCCAAAACACCCCATCCATGCCGATCCAGCCGGTCAACACCGGCCCCGCCACCATGGACAAGGCGAACGAAATGCCGATGCTGACGCCGATCAGCGCCATGGCTTTGGTACGGTGTTCTTCGCGGGTCAAATCCGCCGCCAGCGCCATGACCACGGCGGCGATGGCACCGGCTCCCTGAATGGCCCGTCCCAGGATGATGCCGTAAATCGAATGGCTCAGGGCGGCCGTCACCGAGCCCAGTGCAAACAGCACCAGCCCCACGCTGATCACGCTTTTGCGGCCCACTTTGTCCGACCACAAGCCGAAAGGAATCTGGCAAACCGCCTGGGTCAGGCCATACATGCTGATGGCAAGGCCGATCAAAAAAGGCGTGGCGTCCGGCAGCTGGCGGGCATACAGAGAAAAAACGGGCAGAATCAAAAACAACCCCATCATGCGCAGCATGTAAATGCCGGCCAGGCCGAGGCTGGCGCGCAATTCACCAGGGGTCATGGCGTTGCCCGTGCGTTGCGCGGGTTTCAAACGGTTGCTCCTTAGAAATCAGATATACGGGAATGCGGTAGTACCACAGGGGGGATGCCATTCAAGCCGCGGCAACCTTGTTCTCCCTCACTCTCGGGGAGAGGGAACTGCTTTTAACCCCAAGTCCTGGGTAGGGCAGAGGTGAGAATTGAGCCGAAAGCAGGCAGGTGGCGCGTAAAGCAGCCAACTGCTGGAGGCTGGAAGCGGGCTATGTTAGCAGGTTCTGCCTGACGCCGGAATTATCGCGTGGCTGTGTGCCGTGATTGCGGCGAACCGGAAATTGCCGGCCCCGGCTGTGTCATATAAGTGTCATATAGGCGCGTTAAATTGACTGGATAACAAGCTGCAACAGCAAAATTGCAAAGCATGATCGGGAAGTTTTCGACCTTCCGCGCCATATAAAACCGGCAGTTGCACCACAACTCGCATGAACGTATCGATACTCCGGGAGCACTATATGCTGGCACTGGTCAGTCACGATTTAAAGTCATCCATTCATACCACGATGGGATTATCTGAATTATGGTTGATGCGCCTTCAGCACAACAACGAGCACATTGACCGGCAGGAATTGATCGAGGACCTTGATATTTTGATCAGCGGCAGCAGGGACATGCTGCAATTGATCAATAACTCGCTCACCGCCATGCGCCTGGAGTCGGGCATGGAAGCCATCGAGTTATACTGGGAAAACGAGCTGAAAGAAATCTTTCACAATATCGGCGAATCGTTTCGTCCTTTGGCCGCCGCTGCGAATATTCATTTACAAACCGACATTGCCGCCACCTTGCCGCCGGTATATTGGGATACTTTGAAAATCCGTTTTCACGTCATCGGAAACTTACTTGGCAACGCCATGAAGTTTGTCGAGCCTGGCGGAAAAGTGGTGCTGTCCGCATGGCAGGAAGGCGAGCACATCATTATCTCGGTGGCCGACAACGGACCGGGAATTCCGCCGGCCGAACGCGAGCACCTGTTCCATCCGGCCGAACGGGTGGTGGAAGTGACGGCGGAGCGCGCCTTTCGTTGCGTGCGCATCGGTTTATACAGCGCCAATCTGTTTGTCGAGCAGCACGGCGGCAACATCAGCATCGAAGACGGCCTGGACGGGCGGGGCGTCACTTTCAAAATTTCCCTGCCGATCGACCCGTTACTGCAACGCCCTGAATGCGGCAATTGTTAAATACGCCGTAAAAAGCTACAATCACTCGGCTTAAGCGCCCGTAGCTCAGCCGGATAGAGCGTTGCCCTCCGGAGGCAAAGGTCAGGGGTTCGAATCCCTTCGGGCGCGCCAGTTTTCTTTGCATCTCAAACCGCCAGCACTCCGTCCAGCACGCCTTTCCCGGTGTTTCACGCAACGTGAAACCCGATGCCTGTTCAGAAAAAACCAGAACATGCTGTACCTAAACGTCGATCACCTGCGGCGCTGCCTGCAAACGCTGAGCACTTCCCTGGTGCTCTATCGGAAAGCCGAGCAGGGCAGCATCGACCAGGAAGTTTTCCGCAACGCCATCATCAAGGGCTACGAACTGGCGCAGGAAACCGCGTTCAAACTGCTGAAGAAAGCACTGAAAGCCTATGGTCATGGCGGCAAAAAACTGGAAGCGACGCCGGTCAAAGACATTCTGCGCTTGGCCGCCGTGCATGATTTGCTGACGGTGCAGGAAGTCGAGCGCTGGTTTCGTTATCGTGACAACCGCAATAACACCGCGCACGATTATGGCGAACGATTTGCCGAAGAGACATTGGTATTGATTCCCGATTTTTTGCAGGACATCGCCACGCTGGCGGATGTTTTGGAGCGCAAGCTGGGCCAAGGGGAGAAACATGCCGGCGCTTGATCACACCCAGCTGCACCTGCCGGAACCCTATTTGCGCATGGTGCGGGACGTTTTGCGCACCCATTTGCCGGAGGCGGAAGTGTGGGCCTACGGCAGCCGGGTCAACGGTGATTATTACGAGGCCAGCGACCTCGATTTGGTGGCGCGCCGACCGGGCGATCTTTCCCGCAGGCAAACCGGCCTGTACGACGCCATGGCGGCATTTTCCGAAAGTAATCTGCCCATTATCGTGCAGCTGGTGGATTGGGCCGCCATTCCTGCCTCGTTTCATGCCGAAATTGCCAGCCGATATGTGGTGATACAGCCGGGCGCCGGTTCGCTCGATCCGGCTGAAGCCGGGAAGGCTGGGATATGAGTGCTGAGCGGCAAGCCACGACATTCGGCCACATTGACGAAGCCCGGGGCGGCGTAGAAATTCATCCGTCAAATAACGGAGATTAAATCATGCCGCAAATCCGGCGAGCATCGCCAACGTCGAGAAAGTCCTGGCGGATTTGTTCGACATGCTGGTTTTTTGCGAACATTTTCTGATTCCCCATGTTGCGCCTTACCGAAATTAAACTCCCCATCGACCATCCCGCCGCGGCGCTGCGCGCGGCGGTGTCGGCGCGCCTTGCCGTCGACGAGCGCGAGCTGCTCGGCTTCAGCATCGTGCGCCGCGGCGTGGACGCGCGCAAACCGGCCACCATTTACTGGATTTATACCCTGGACGTCGAGGTGAAGGACGAGGCCGCCGTATTGCGGCGCCTGGACATGCCTCACGTCGCCCCGGCCCCGGACATGAGCTATCACTACCTGGCGCGGGCGCCGCAAGCCTTGCTCCACAGGCCGGTGGTGATCGGCACGGGGCCGTGCGGCTTGTTTGCCGGTTTGTTGTTGGCGCAAATGGGGTTTCGCCCGATCATCCTGGAGCGCGGCAAACCGGCGCGCGAACGCACCAAGGACACTTTCGGCCTGTGGCGGCAAGGCATACTCGATCCCGAGTCCAACGTGCAGTTCGGCGAAGGCGGGGCGGGGACGTTTTCCGACGGCAAGCTGCACAGCCAGATCAAAGATCCCCGCTATTTGGGACGCAAAGTGCTCACCGAGCTGGTAAAGGCCGGCGCGCCCGAGGAAATCCTTTATGTGAGCAAGCCGCATATCGGCACGTTTCGCCTGGTGGGCGTGGTGGAAAAACTGCGCGCCGGCATCGTAGCGCTGGGCGGGGAAGTGCGTTTTCACAGCCGGGTGGAGGATTTGCTGATCGAAAACGGCCAGGTGCAAGGCGTGCAACTGGCCGGCGGTGCAGTGATCGCGGCGCGGCAGGTGCTGCTGGCCGTGGGCCACAGCGCGCGCGACACTTTCCAGATGCTGTATCGGCGCGGCGTTTACCTGGAAGCCAAGCCGTTTTCCGTCGGTTTTCGCATCGAGCACCCGCAATCGCTCATCGACCGCTGCCGGTTTGGAGCACACGCCGGCAATCCGCAGCTCGGCGCGGCGGACTACAAACTGGTGCATCACTGCGCCAATGGCCGCAGCGTTTACAGCTTTTGCATGTGTCCGGGCGGCACCGTGGTGGCGGCGGCTTCCGAGCCGGGCGGCGTGGTGACCAACGGCATGAGCCAGTATTCACGCAACGAGCGCAACGCCAACAGCGGCATCGTCGTGGGCGTGACGCCCGCCGATTATCCCGGCCATCCTTTGGCCGGCATCGCTTTTCAGCGCTGTTGGGAAGAGCGCGCATTTCAACTGGGCGGGGCCGATTACCGGGCGCCGGCGCAACGGGTGGGCGATTTTCTGGCCGGCGTGCCGTCGCAAGGCTTGGGGTCGGTAACGCCATCCTATACGCCCGGCGTGCGGCCCACCGATTTGAGCGGCTGTCTGCCGGACTATGCGATAGCCGCCATCCGCGAAGCCCTGCCCATGTTCGACCGGCAGATCAAAGGCTTTGCCATGCCCGACGCGGTGTTGACCGGGGTGGAAACCCGCACCTCTTCGCCGGTGCGCATCCAGCGCGGGGAGGATTTTCAAAGTTTGGGGCTGCGCGGCCTGTATCCGGCCGGCGAGGGCGCCGGTTATGCCGGCGGCATATTGTCCGCCGCCGTGGACGGCATCAAAGCGGCCGAAGCCATGGCGTTGCAGGCTGAGTAGTTCTCATGAGCTGACGCAACTGTGCAGACTGTCCTGCCAGTCCGGCAGCCGCACGCCGAATGCCTGTTGCAGTTTATCGCCCGCCAGCACGGAATTGGCGGGTCTGGCGGCGGGGGTCGGATACTCGCTGGAGGGGATGGCGATGATGCGTTCCACCGCCGGCGTTTGCCGTTCCCGCGCCTGATCCACGATGGCTGCGGCAAAGCCGTGCCAGGAAACGTGGCCGCCGGCGGTCAAATGATAGATGCCGGACAGGCCGGGGCTGGGCGCGTCCGCGGCCGGTGCGGCGTACCAGCGCGCGGCGATGAGCGCGGTGGCTTCGGCGATCATGCGGCTCCAGGTCGGTGCGCCGATCTGGTCGTCCACCACGCGCAGTTCTTTGCGTTCCTGGGCCAGGCGCAGCATGGTCAGCAAAAAATTTCTGCCGCGCATGCCGTATACCCAGCTGGTGCGCAAAATCAGGTGTTCCCCTCCTGCTTGCCGGATGGCCTGTTCGCCCGCCAGCTTGGTCTGGCCGTACACGCCGAGCGGATGGGTGGGGTCGTCTTCGACGTAGGCGTCCGGCTTGCCGCCGTCGAATACGTAGTCGGTGGAATAGTGGATCAGCGCGGCGCCCAGCTGTTTGGCCTCTTCCGCCATGATGCCGGGGGCGGTGCCGTTGACGGCCGTGGCCGCCGCCTGATCGGTTTCCGCTTTGTCGACCGCCGTGTAAGCGGCGGCGTTGATGATCAATTGCGGCTTGACCTCACGGATGCAGCGCTGCAAGGCCGCCGCGTCGGCCAAATCCACTTCATTGCGCCCGACGGCGACGATGCTTCCCAACGGCGCCAGCGTGCGCTGCAATTCCCAGCCGACTTGGCCTTCTTTGCCGGTGAGCAGGATTTTCATGGAAATACCTCTTGAATTTCGGTGGATCGTTGCATGGTTTTTATAATCGCGAAAGCAACAGTTGATCGATCGATACGCCTTGTTCGGCGGAAAGAATGGCCAGGTTGCGGTGCACATCCGGCGATACCTGTAGCGTAATGTTTCCCGGGTAATGTCTGGTTCCCAGAGGCTCTGGAACAACCCCTGCTTCTTCTTCTATCCAGCGTATGGATTCAGCCACCACCCACTCGATTTCCTTGAGCGCCTGTTCCGGTGATGCGCCATGGGCGGCCAGCGAAGGGAATTCGAGGCAGCGGGCAATATGGAGCTGGTCATCATCCGACCACTCGATGCGGTAGGTGTATTTTTGCGGGTCATGGGGCATTTGTTTTTCCCAGTTTTTCAATGGCTTTTTTTACTTGAATCACCTGATACGGCTTGGCCATTTTGCCGTCACGCTGGAGGTTGACGCGGGGGTCTCCCGGCCATGGCGTTTTAAAAATATGATGGCTACCGACGATCCTTGGCTCCCCGAAGTATGACTTGCACAGCCCCAGAAGTTTATTGAACGAGACGGTGTGGGGGTTGTTGAGGATTTCTTTATCCATGGGGACAGGGTTTTAAAGAAATACCTCGGCCTCTTTTAAGGCAATACCCGCCATATCTTTGGCAGACAGATTAGGTTCGCCGTCCAGCGGCCAGGCTATGCCCAGCTCGGCGTCGTTCCAGAGGATGCTGCGTTCGTGTTCCGGCGCGTAGTAATCGGTGGTTTTATAGAGAAACTCGGCGTACTCGCTCACTACCAGGAAACCGTGCGCAAACCCCGGCGGTATCCACAATTGACGCCGGTTGTCCGCCGATAAATGCACGCCTACCCAGCGCCCGAACGTCGGCGAGGAGCGGCGTATGTCCGCCGCCACGTCGAACACCGCGCCGGCCACCACCCGCACCAGTTTGCCCTGCGCCTGCTGAATCTGATAGTGCAGGCCGCGCAAGACGCCTTTACGGGAACGCGAGTGGTTATCCTGGACAAACGCGGCGTCGACGCCGGTCAGTTGTGTAAATACCCGCTGGTTGAAACTTTCGTAAAAAAATCCGCGCTCGTCGCCGAACACTTTCGGCTCCAAAATCCATACGTCGGGAATATCGGTGGCGATGGCTTGCATGGTTAAAACACCTTGTCTTGCAACAACCCCAACAGGTATTTGCCGTATCCGGTTTTACTCAACGGCTGGGCCAGGCGCTCCAAGGCGTCGCTGTCGATCCAGCCTTGGCGCCAGGCGAGTTCTTCTGGGCAGAATATTTTCAACCCCTGGCGTTTTTCGATGGTCTGGATAAACAATGACGCTTCCAGCATGGCTTCGTGCGTGCCGGTATCCAGCCAGGCCATGCCGCGCCCGAAGCGCTCCACTTGCAATTGGTCCTGCTGCAAATAGCGGCGGTTGACGTCGGTGATTTCCAGCTCGCCGCGCGGCGACGGCTTCAGGGAGGCGGCGATGTCGCAGACCTGTTCATCGTAAAAATACAAGCCGGTGACGGCATAACGCGATTTGGGGTGGGCCGGTTTTTCTATGATGCTGATCGCATGGCCCTGTGCGTCGAACTCGACCACGCCGTAGCTTTCCGGGTCGCTCACCGGATAGGCGAACACGGTGGCCCCTTGGCGGTACTGCATGGCGTTATGCAACTGTTCGGCCAGCGTATGCCCGTAAAACAGGTTGTCGCCCAGGATCAAGGCGCTGGGGTCGTTGCCGACGAATTCCTTGCCGATCAAAAAAGCCTGCGCCAGACCGCCCGGCTCGGACTGAACCGCGTATTGCAGTGAGATGCCCCAGGCAGAGCCGTCGCCCAGCAGCTGGGCGAAGCGCGGCAGATCGTGCGGCGTGGAAATGATCAGAACATCCCGAATGCCCGCCAGCATCAGCGTGGACAGCGGGTAATAAATCATCGGTTTGTCGTAAACCGGCAGTAACTGCTTGGATACCACCAGGGTCGCCGGGTGCAGCCGCGTGCCGGAGCCGCCGGCCAGGATAATGCCTTTTCTTTTCATGGACGTGCCGTGTAGTTGGTTTGAATCCAGTTTTGATAGTCGCCGCTTAACACGCGCTCGACCCAGGCGCTGTTTTCCAGATACCAGCTTACCGTTTTGCGGATGCCGGTTTCGAAAGTTTCCCGCGGTTTCCAGCCCAGTTCGCGCTCGATTTTAGCGGCGTCGATGGCGTAGCGGCGGTCGTGGCCGGGGCGGTCTTTGATGAACTGGATCAGCGCGGCATGGTTGCCGTCAGCCATGGGCCGGAGCTGATCGAGTATGGCGCACACGGTGTGGATGACGTCCAGGTTGGTTTTTTCGTTGCAGCCGCCGATGTTGTAGGTTGCCCCCGGCTGGCCCGCTTCCAGCACCCGCCGTATCGCGGCGCAGTGGTCGCCGACGTACAGCCAGTCGCGCACGTTCAAACCGTCGCCGTAGACCGGCAAAGGCTTGTTTCTGAGCGCGTTCAAAATCATCAGCGGAATCAGCTTTTCCGGGAACTGGTAGGGGCCGTAGTTGTTGGAGCAATTGCTGGTCAGGGTCGGCAGGCCGTAGGTGTGGTGATAGGCCCGCACCAGGTGGTCCGAGGATGCCTTGGAAGCGGCATAAGGACTGTTGGGCGCGTAGGGCGTGGTTTCGCTGAACGGCGGCTCGTGCGCTTCCAGGCTGCCGTAGACCTCGTCGGTGGACACGTGCAGAAAGCGGAACGCGCTTTGTTCGGCGGCGGGTAAGCCGGACCAGTAAGCCTTGGCGGCTTGCAGCAGCTGGAAAGTGCCTTCGATGTTGGTGCGGATAAAGGCGTCCGGGCCGAGAATGGAGCGGTCGACGTGGCTTTCGGCGGCGAAGTGCAGCAGCGCGCGCGGCCGGTGCGTTTGCAGCAGCTCGGCCAGCAGGGCGGCATCGCCGATATCGCCTTGTACGAAAATATGGCGCGGGTCGTTATTCAGGGAAGCCAGGTTGTCCCGATTGCCCGCGTAGGTCAGCTTGTCCAGGTTGACCACCGGTTCGCCGACCACGTTCAACCAATCCAGCACAAAATTGGCGCCGATGAAGCCGGCACCGCCTGTTATCAGAATCAAGGTCAGTCCTCACAGCTAAGGGATTGCAGGGACAGCAGTTTAGCAGCGGATGCTGGTGTGTGTCTTTGCGACGATTACTCCAGCTTACAGCCGTCCCTACTCGCGCCGGCTGTTTTTTTCGCTCAGCATATAGGCGAATGCCAACACTTCCGCCACCGCCACGTAGAGTTCACGGGGAATTTCATCGCCCAAGGGCACGCTGGACAGCAGGCTGGCGAGGCCGGGATCGGCTTTCATGGGGATTTTGTTTTCCTGGGCCTTGGCGATGATCTGCTCGGCGATCACCCCCTTGCCCTTGGCGACAACTTTGGGCGCGCCGTTTCCGGCGTAGCGCAGGGCAACGGCGATATCCAGCAAGTCGCGTTTTTCCTGAAGCCTTGGTGATTCCGCGAGGACGCGGCGGCTTTCAGGAAGCCTTGGTGATTCCGCGAGGACGCGGCGGCTTTCCGGCTTTTCTTCGCTCATGCGCGTAAATCCAGCAGGTTGGCGTGGGGTTCCTTATCCTTGGCGTGCGGGGAGACTCCCTGCGCCGCGTTCAATTCGCCGGTTTTTAAGCCCACCGACTCCAGCCGCGCCTGTAATAAAGGCAGGTTGTCGCGTATCAGCTCGGCGGTGATGGGGTTTTCGCTCCAGAAAAAGGCGTTGATGGTGTGGTCGTAAAGCGTGAGCTTGCCGCCCAGTTTGCCCAGGCCCGGCGGACTCAAATCGACCGTCACCGACCAGGACGGTTTGCCGCCTTGCTCCTCTCCTTCCCGCGCTGCCCGCTGGTCCTCCCGCTCGATTTCCAGCTTGGCCGATTCCGCATGGCCGGCCAAGGTGAAAGGGATGTCCACGCGCCAGATCTGCTGGTTGGCGTCCGGCTGCGGCAACGAGGCCAGTTGGTTGAGCACCAGTTTGGCCAGCGCGCCTTCGGCTTGATGGCTCAGGGCTTTCAGCGCCGGTTCCAGAGCGATGCCTGCCGCCTCTGTCTCCAGGCGGCGGCCTTCGTGTGCCGCCAGTGGCGCGGCGTGTTTGTCTGCCGCCGAGACTTCGCCGCCGACCGCCGCCGTGGCGCGCGCGTCGGCATCCGGCAGCGGCGTGCCCGGCGGGGGCGCTGTCGCAACGGTAGCCGTATTGGCGTCGGCCTGCGGCATGGGCGGCGGCAAGGTGGCGTGCAAAGCAGCGGCCTGCGGTTGTTCCAGGGGCGCGGCTTGCGGCGTGGGTCCAGGCGTCACGGCTGGTTTGGCCGCTGCATCCGGCGTTGCGGCGCTGCTTCCCTGGGGGATGGGGGACTGTGCGTCGGCAGTGCTAGTGGCGCTGGGCGTCTGGGAT
>SCQD01000254.1 GCA_004299145.1 Methylococcaceae bacterium
CCCTGGAGGGGTCGCAGAAACTCCGGCTTCGTGGCAGACTGCGACCCCTCCAGGGTCGTTGGCTCCCTATCGATATCAACCGGGGGTGTCGCTGCGCTCAACCCCCGGCTAATGGCTGGCAACCCTCCGGGTTGCGAAGTGCCGGCATCTATGCCGATGGTTAATTTAAGTGGATTTTCAAGCGTTAAATGATTAAATATTTAAACCCCATTGCTATCTCTATCACCCTGCTGCTGTGCAGCAACGTCTTCATGACGTTCGCCTGGTATGCATACCTGAAAGAGTTGAACAACAAACCCTGGATCATCGCCGCATTCGTCAGCTGGGGCATCGCTTTGTTCGAGTAACTGATATCAAGGCGGGCATTTACCGCTGGTCCGCTGGTTCCCAAGCGGAGCTTGGGAACCAGCGGTAACGGACAAAACGCGGCATTATCTTAAGTTGAAAGGATTGGGTAAATACCCCGTCCGGCTGGCCAATATCCGCATTTTTATATTTCGCAATAAGTTTATCTGATAATGATTATATGCATAGGCGCCGGTCCCGGCGATTTGGGCTATCTCACCCGCTGCGGGGCGGAGCTGGTGCAACAGGCCGAGGTGGTGGCCGGGTTCGACGCGGTCGTCGACGTGGTGCGGCCATTGATTTCCGCCGACGCCACCGTCGTCACCATGGGTTATGCCGACCAGACCGCCAGATTGGCGGAAGTGGCGCGGCTGCACCACGCCGGCCAGCGCTGCGTGGTGGTGTTCATGGGCGATATTCATTTCAGCGGCTTCCAGTACCTGGAGCGGGTGGAGGCGGCCTGCGGCCACGCGGTGGAAACCCTGCCCGGCATTTCTTCGGCGCAAATCCTGGCGGCGCGCGGCCGGGTCTGCTTCGACGAAACCACCTTTGTCACCTTCCACCGGCGCGGCGATCTGGCGCCGTTTCAGCGCCATCTGCTGCACGTGCTGCAAGACGGGCGCAACGCCATCGTCATCCCGCGTCCCTGGGATTTTATGCCGAAAGACATCGCGGCTTATTTATTGGAGCAGGGCATTGCGCCCACCCAGCCGGTGGAAGTCTGGGAGCGACTGACCGGTGCCGAAGCGGCGTGGCGCGGTGACCTGGCGCAGTGCACGATGGAGTTCAGCGACATGTGCATCATGCTGATGCGTTGCCTCCATCCCATGCCCAGCCAGTTGGACGATTTGCACTGATGGCGGACGATCTGGCCATCGTCGTGGCGGGGCACGGCAGCCGCGATCCTGCCGGGCGCGCCGAGTTTGAAGCGCTGGTGGGTTTGATGGCAAACCAAGCAAGCGGAATCAGCCACGCTTACCTGGAATTCGCCACGCCCACCGTAGAGGACGCTTTACGCTCGGCGGTACAGTCCGGCGCGCGCCGCGTGGTGTTGCTGCCCGCTTTGCTGCTGGCCGCCGCGCACGCCAAAAACGACATGCCCGGCGAGTTGGCGCTGCTCAAGCAGGAAGCGCCCGCAACGGCATTTTTTTACGCCGGCGTGGCGGAACTGCATCCGCTGTTGCTGCGCCTGTGCCAGCGCCGTATGGTGGAAGCGGAAGCCGCCGCCGGCCATACGGCGGCGCGCGGCGATACGCTGCTGGTGGTGGTCGGGCGCGGCACCAGCGACCCGGACGCCAACGCCGAAGTCTATAAGCTTGCGCGCATGCTGGAAGAAGGCATGGGTTATGGCGGCGCTTATGTGTGTTATTCCGGCACGGCTCAGCCCCTGGTGATGGACGGTCTTTTGCGCGCCGCGCGCCTGGGGTTCAAGCGCTTGCTGGTGTTCCCGCTGTTCTTGTTCGACGGCGTGCTGGTCAAGCGCATCTATGCCGCCGCCGATGCCCTGGCGGCGCGCCAGCCCGAACTGGAAGTGCTCAAAGCCGATTATTTGCGGCCTTGCGCAGAATTGGC
>SCQD01000255.1 GCA_004299145.1 Methylococcaceae bacterium
TCCAATTCGCCCTTGACGGTATGCACGTTGTCGGCGAATTCACCCTCCGCGTGAATCAAATAGCAGCGGCGCGGGCAATAGGCGTATTGGTTGAGGGCGGAAATGGGGACGGGATCAGGGGGATTCAATTTCGTGCCTTTTGTGCAACCGTATGCCTTTCGGCAAGGTGTCGTCCGTCCATGCGCAAGCGACCCGATAATCGGCGAACGATTCGGGAAAACCTTTGTCTTGTGCCGCGTCCGCCAATTCAACCCGGATGCCTTCGAACAATTTATGCGCATGGGCGCAGCCCAGGCGGGCTTCGCGCCGGTTTTGTCCGGCGTTGTTTTCGTGCTGGGTGCCGACGTGTTCAAAATCGTACAGGCCGCGTACCACCATTTCACCGCGCGCCGCCGAACGGTCGTGTTCGAACAGGTGCAGCAGGGCTTCGAACAACAGGTCGAGATCGGCCTGGGTAAAACCGGTGCGTTCGGCGAAAGCGGGAGAAACATAGCCTTTGGCGGCGTAGAGGCCATAGGGAACGATGTGCTTGTTGCCCATGGTGCGCTCCTTGGCTTTGTCGTCTTCCTTGGTCACGGCGCAGCGGGTAATGGTGATTTCCAGCGGGGTAATCGGGTGGAAAGACTGGCCGAAAGTGAACTGCACCGGGCCGCGTACCTGGCCCCAGGCGGAACCTTTCATCACGTCGTCGCCGGTGGACAATACGCCGCCGAAGGTGCGCACGTCGAAAAACTCCCGGCACAGCCAGCGCATGGCGGCTTCGGCTTGTTGGTCTTTTTCCTTGTACTGTTCCTTGGCGGCTTCGATGCCTTTTTTCTGCTCGGTTTCGATCACCGCGCCTTGTTTGATGAGGATATTGAAGCCGTTGTCGTCTGCAGAAACGCGGGCTGGCGGAAATAGTTCGACGTAGTTTCTGATTTTGCGCTTCAGACATACGTCGGAAACCAAGCCCCGGTTGGTGTTGGGGTCGAAGCGCGGCATATTGCCGGTATCGGGGTCGCCGTATGGCTATGCCTCCGCTGGCTGTTTACGGGCGAACTGGGCGCGGGTGGGATGGCAGTCGAGCTTGCCATCGCGCACGTCGGCAAAAAAGAACACCGCTTCCGGCTTTGCCAAAATGCCGGCGGTTCGCCGCGCAGCCTCCTCGGGCTTGTCTTTTTTGACTCGTTCGGGATGGGCGCGGGCATCGGCCAGGTGCTCGCCTTCGGGCAGCCAGCGGAACCCGTGCATCCGCGCTTCCGGGGCAAATACGTCGTACAGCATCAGTCCAATATTGTCGTCATAACCGCGCCACTCGCTGCCAAGCTCTTGCTTGCGCCGTTCGAGCGCGAATTCGGCGTCGTCTTCCCCCTCGAAATCGCAGGCAAATTCGCGCACGCCGAGATAGGGGCGGTGATAACACTTGCCGGCGCGCGCCCGGCGCCGGAATTCTTCGATATAGGTTTTCAGCGTGTGGCGGCTGCCGAGACCGGTCTGACAAATCTCCGCGGTAATGAGGTATTCCACGCCTTGCAAGGCCAGCATATTGCGCTGGGTGCCATCCGGCGCACCGCCGCCTGCCTGGATGGGCGAGGTTTTTTCGGGCGATTTCATCCAGGTTTTTGCGCTGTCAAGGCTGATGACGCCGATGACTTCGTTGCGGCGGAAGGAAAACCAGTTTCCACGCCGTATGACGTGAATGGCGTCGATCAGGTAATAGATTTCCGGTTCCCAAAACACCGCTTCGAGCACCCCGCGCGCGGCGGAAGGCGTTATGACGGGATAACTCACCCGTTCCACCTTCATTTCCGGGCGGGTGAAGCAAGCGTAATCGCCCCACACCCGGAGCGTGATTTGGTTGTCGGTCATAGCAAGAAATCCTCCGTGGGACGTTGGTCGATGACGATGCCGAGATGGTCGTGATACCAACCCTCCTTCAGCACCGGAATGTCGAGATTGGGCAGCAACGATTCGATGGCGCTGAATTGCTGCAAGCGAGAGTAATCGCGGGAGTGCAGGTTTACCATATAACGTTGCAGCTTACGCATGTCGCTGCGGTCGATGCGGGGTTTGCCTTTTTTCACGGGACGTTCGCGAATATCGCGGACAATTTCCCTGGCTGCGCCGTAAGGGACGATGACCGCCTGGGTATCCTCCTCGATGACGCGGGCTGATTCGGCGACTTTGCGGAAATGCAGATTCTCACGTTCGTCCTGTACTTTTCGGTCTGTCGGTACATTTTGATAAAGCTGGTCGAAATAGCATTCGAACAAGGTTGGGTCGGTTGTCAGCGCATCGGCTTCCCATTTTTCCAACAGGCTTACCGTCAAATCAGCGGCTGTTTTGTAAATTCCGGCGGGCAAATTGTGCTGCTCGGGGCGGAATATGATCACTTCGCCCAGCCTGGGTTTGCCCATTTCGTCCGTCAGACGGTTTTCCCGGTTGCAACGCCCCGCCGCTTGCACGATGGAATCCAGCGGAGCCAAGGCGCGCCACACCACGGGGAAATCCACGTCCACGCCGGCTTCGATCAATTGGGTGGACACCAGACGGCAAGGTTGCTGGTAACGCAATTGATAACGGATGGTTCCGGGAGCGGGGTTTTGTTCGTCGCCCAACCGGGCCAGGCGATGCTCGGCGCACATGGCGGACGAGAGGTGGAATACTGCGTCTTTTTTCTCGGCGGGTACTCTGCCGCGCAGCTTTTCCCAAAGCTCGAAAGCGTGGCGGCGCACGTTGACGACGCATAGGGCTTGATCACGTTCGGCCATTGCTTCGGCCAGCGCCGCCCACGAAAGCGTTTCGCCGTGACGCGGAAATGGCTTGAAGGCAACCCGGTTGAGCCGCCGAAAAAGGGTTTCGGTTGTTGCGTTGTCGATGATGGATTTGATTTCGCCCGGTGCGAATCCTTCGGTTAACGACAGCGGGCGGCGGCGGAATGCGGGTTGGGTGGCAGTGGAAAATACGAAACTGGTGCCGTAGTGTCGGCGCAATTCGCGGAATACGTTGAGCAAGGGGTTGAGCAAATGGGTCGGCAAAGTCTGCACCTCGTCGAAAAGCACCACGCTACGGGCGATATTGTGCAGCTTACGGCAGCGAGAAGTGCGGCAGGCGAACAGGGTTTCGATGAATTGCACCGAAGTGGTGACGATGACCGGGGCATCCCAGTTTTCCACGGCATACTCCGCAGGGTGTTTTTCGAAAGGCGAGAGGGGCCGCGATTCGTCCCCGTCTTCCGGTGCGCGCACGGCCGAGTGGTGCTCGACAACGATGCCTTCGTCATTCGGATCGAAAATGCGCCGGTATTGCGCGGCGTTTTGTTCGATGATGCTCAGATACGGGATGACGACAATAATGCGGCGCAGCCCATTCCGGGCGGAGTGGGTCAGGGCGAAAGCCATGGCGGAAAGTGTCTTGCCGCCACCGGTGGGAACCGTCAATGAAAAAAAGCCGGGGGGAGCGCTCGCTTGGTCGAGACAGGCTTGGAAAATGCGGTTGCGCAAGGCGTTGAGTTCGCCTTCGGCGGATTTACTGTTTTTTTCGGCGATCAGGCGTTCCAGCAAGCCATCGGTATTCAGCTTCAGCGGTACACGGCAAAATCCTGTGCCGTGCGCTTCGGTATCGAGCCGGTCGGCATCGATCAGCAGCGAAAACAGCATGCGGATGTAAAACTCGACCGAGTGAGGGCTGTGCTCAATGAACGCCGGGTCGATGATGCGCTCAGGGACTTTGCCCAGTTCCTGCTCGAAACGCGCCAATAAGGGCGGCACTCGCCGTTCGGCCTGATATTTCGATCCCAGCAATAAGGCTTCCAGATCGCCACGGTCGTGCAGTCCGGCATGATGGCCGGCGATGGCAAATGCCAAGCCGTAACTTTCGCGCTGCAAAGCCAATGCTGCGCCATAAACCGCGTGGTGGGTTTCGGCACTACTGCTGCGCTCGGCGCGCAAATATTGCTGGAACTCGTCGCGGTATTTGCCGAGATCGTGCAGAACACCCGTCCAATAGGCCGCTTCGCTCAAGGCAGGACAGCCATCGGCCACGAAACGGCGCGCCAGGGTACCGACGGATAATAAATGTTCTTGTAATAGGTGGACATTTCCATGGGCATTTTCGGTGTGGGCGAGATAAGTCATGTGGTTTCTCTTTGAGCAGTTTTCGCCTTCCCGGCCCGCAACCGAGGGTGAAGCATTGTGTCGCAACTGCGGGTAATTGTCTGTCAGTGGAAGCGGAATTTTTTGTAGTCCTAGGACTACAAAATGGATGTGTTCCAGTGAGGTAGGCGGTGCGTGCCGAAATGTTCCCAACTCAAGGGCTTGGCACCTCGTTGCTGGTTGCCAAGCTCTGTTCGGGAACCCTGCCTTGGAAGCTCAACTTCCCGTCAAGACACGGCGCGATGTTGCAGGGGAACGGATGAACGCGAAGCCGGAGCTTTGCGGAGTGGGTTCCCAAGCGGAGCTTGGGGAACCCGCTAAAGCCGGCGCACTTGATGTTCGCCGGCCGTTTTTAGCCGCGCTTACGTTCGTTGATGAACGTGTCGAGGAAGTGTTGCTGCTGGGGTGTGAGTTTTTTGAAGCGCAGGTGGACGTGGAACAGGTTTTCGTCGCCCACCAGGATGCTGAGATTGGCGATGGCTTCGGCGGTGAGGGTATGGCTGGTGCTGCCGTTCAACACGCTGAAATGCAGCTTGAAAATATCACCCGCCACGGCGTTGTAAGGACTCTTGATGGTCATGCCGGTGTTGTCGATGTCGTGCGTTCGGGTGTGGACGATGCGGCCGTTGGGCAGTTGCACGTCGATGGGTAACTCGTAATTAAGGCGTTGGGTGGGCATGGCTGGGGTTGCTGTCGGTGTTTATATTGCGCCGGCCGCATGCTTTGCCAGCAGGGCCTGGATGGCGGCGAGGCGGGGTATGCCGAATCTTGCGCCCAGGGCCGTGCAACTCAGCGCTGCGGTGGCGGAGGCGAATCGCAGGGTGTCTTGCCAGTTCCGGCCTTGCGCCAGCGCCAGGGCATAGGCGCCGTGGAATGCATCGCCGGCGCCGGTGGTGTCTATGGTGTCTACCGGGTAGGCCGGTAACTGGCCGTGGCTGCCGTCCTGTTTGGCCCAGAGCAGGCCTTTTGCGCCCAGCGTGATGACGGCGGTCGTGGCGTGCTGGATCAGAATTTCTATCGCCAGTTCAGGGGAGCTGAGTCCGGTGGCTTGGTGGGCGAATTTTTCCGAGCAGACCAGGTGGTCGACCTGATCCATGAGGATGCGCGTGCCGGTGTGGATGGAGCCGGCGTCCAGCACCGTGGGAATGCCCTGGCTTTTGGCCCAGGCGGCCAACGGCGGTGAAAGCAGCGGTTCGTGGCCGTCGAACAGGATGACTTTGGGCCGGCAACGGCTGAAGTCGATGGCGTTTTCCGGCAAGGCCCGGGTGGCGCCGCGATAATTGACCAGGGCGCGGCGTCCGTCGGGTTTGACCAGGATGGCGGATAGTGGGGTAGGGGCGTCGCCGCGCACGATAAAGCCGGTGTTTACGCCGTTTTCCTGCAGTTCGTCCCAGTGTTTTTGGCCGAAGATGTCCGTGCCCAGGTAACCGGCGAAGGCGGCGCTGCCGCCGGCGCGCACCACGGTGACGGCGGCGTTGGCGGCGGGGCCGCCGCCGCAGCCTAAAAAGCCGTCGGCCTGGGTTTTTTCGTCGGCTTCCGGGTGATGGGGTACCTGGAAAATCAGGTCGTAGGAGGCGTGGCCCAGGCAGAGGACGTCGATGGCGTGCGGCACGTGCTCAATTGTCCTTTTCCAGTCCGAGAATGTCCCAGAGTTTTTCCACCGCCGTGCGTTCACGCACGTCCGCCGGCAACGGCACGCCTTCCCGGTAATTGTGGGCGTAGATGTGGGCGGCGGCGTCGGCCAGTTCAGCCAGTTCCAGATGCCGGTAGGAGTCTTCCAGCATTTTCAGGGCGACGGGTACGGCGGGCGTGCGCTGGTAGTCGCGGATGATGCTTTCGCAGCGCTTGGCCGCCGCCACATAGGCGCCGCGCCGCAGGTAGTATTCCGCAACGTTGGCTTCATACATGGCGATGTTGTTGCGCAGGGCGACGACGCGCTGGCGGGCGTCGGCGCTGTAGGGGCTGCCCGGAAATTTGCTGATCAATTCGTGGAACTGTTGCTGCGCTTCTTTGGCGGGCGTGGGGTCGCGCTGGGTGGTGTCGGTGGGCAGGAAGCGGTCCATGAAGCTGATGCCGCGGTTGTAATTGGTCAGCGCGCGCAGGTAATAAGCGTAGTCGACGTGGGGATTGCGCGGGTTGAGCGAGATGAAGCGGTCCGCGGCGGCGATGGCGGAGTCGGGTTCGTCGTTTTTGTAGTAGGCGTAGGCGATGTCCATCTGCGCCTGGTTGGAGTATTTGCCGAAGGGATAGCGCGATTCGAGTTTTTCGTACAGGGTGACGGCCTGCTGATAATTGCCTTCGATCAGGGATTTTTTGGCTTCCGTGTAGAACTGGTCCGCGCTCCAGCCGGCGTATTGGTCGGTGTCTTTCTGGTCGGAAAACAGGGAACATGCCGGCAGGACGGCGCTCAGCAGAATCAGTAGAATGGTTTTTTTCATGGGGATCGCAGGGTCAAATCCGGCATAGGGCTGGCCCGCGAGTATACCTTGAGTGGCGATTTTCCGACAAACGCGGGCTTTGGGCCGGCCTTTCCAGATCTTGATTTTTATGTGGTTGCAAAAGCATATTAGCCTCAAACCCCGTCCGCGCGGCTTTCACTTGATTACCCGCGAGCTGTTGGGCCAGTTGCCCGAGCTTGCTGAGTTCCGCGTGGGCCTGGCGCATTTTTTCATTCAGCATACTTCAGCTTCGTTGGGTTTGAACGAGAACGCCGATCCCGACGTGCGTCGCGATATGGAAGCGCACTTCAACCATTTTGTCCCGGAACGCCAGCCGTATTATCGCCATACCATGGAGGGCGCCGACGATATGCCGGCGCACATCAAGTGCATGACCATAGGCAGCAGCCTCAGCGTGCCCGTCGCCGATGGGATTTTGCTGCTGGGTACCTGGCAGGGCGTTTATCTGGGTGAACATCGTGATGCCGGTGGGCCGCGTATAATCATCGCGACCATCAACGGTGAATAAATCATTGGAACTACGAGGTTGTTATGAAACTGAAATCTGTGCGCGCATTGTGGATGGCCGGCGCTTTGCTGGCGGTTTGCCCTTGGGTTGGCATGGCCGGCAGCGTGTGGGACAAGCTCACCCCGGCGGTGGCCGGGCCGCTGGAAATCACCGTTTATCGCAGTCCGTCCTGCGGCTGTTGCGGGCAATGGCTGGAGCACATGACCAAGCAGGGGTTTCACGTCAACGATATGCCGACCGAGGACATGGATGCCATCAAGCGTAAATTCGGCGTGGCTCCGAAGTTGGCGTCCTGCCACACGGCTTTTATCAATGGTTATGTGATCGAGGGCCACGTGCCGGCGGGTGACGTCAAAAAGTTGCTGCAGGAGAAACCCGCCGTGGCCGGCCTGACCGTGCCGGGCATGGTGTCGGGCTCGCCGGGCATGGAAATGGGTGGCAAAAAAGCACCGTTTACCGTGTTGTCGTTCGATAAGGACGGCAATGCCACGCCGTTCAGCGAATATTCTTCTTATTAGGCCGGTGGCGATGTCGTCCGGTACTGGCGTGTTGGCGGGAGACGTAGGCGGCACTAAAACGCTGCTGGCGCTGTACGCTGTGCGCGGCCACAACTTGCAGTTGCTGCGCGAAGCGCGCTATGCCAGTGCTGATTTTGACGGACTGGCGGACATGCTCGTCAACTTTTTGGCGGGAGAGCCCGTCGCCGCCGCTGGTTTCGGCGTGGCCGGCCCGGTGGCGGGAGGGCGTTGTCAGGCCACTAATCTGCCCTGGTTGCTGGATGAGGGCGAGTTGTCCGCTGTGCTGGGTGGTGTGCCGGTCAAATTGCTCAACGATCTGGAGGCGGTGGCATTGGGCTTGTTGCAGGTGCCGGACGGGGCTTTTGTTTGTTTGAACGCAGGCCGGGCCATGGAGGGCAATATCGCCGTGCTGGCCGCCGGCACCGGTTTGGGTGAGGCGATATTGCATCGGCATGATGGCAACTATAGCGCTATTGCTTGCGAGGGCGGCCATTGCGATTTTGCCCCCGCTGACGCCTTGCAGGATGGTTTGCTGCTGTTTTTGCGTGAACGCTGCGGTGGCCACGTCAGTTACGAGCGCATTCTGTCCGGCAGCGGTCTGCACCTGGTTTACCAGTATTTGCTCACCCGCAATCCTGAACTGCCTGATGTGTTGCAAGGGCTGGACGGAAGCGGGGAAGATCCGGCGGCGCTGATCGCGCAGCGGGGGCTGGAGCAGGACGATGCCGCCTGCCGCTTGGCGCTGCGCTTGTTTGCGCGCATTTATGGTCAGGAAGCCGGCAATCTGGCACTGAAGTGTCTGGCGCGCGGCGGCGTGCTGCTGGCGGGCGGCATCGCGCCCAAGCTGTTGCCGGTGCTCAGTGACGGCAGTTTTATGGCGGGTTTTTGCGACAAGGGCCGGTTTGCCGATTTGTTGCGGGACATGCCGGTGCGGGTTTGCCTGGAACCGCAAGCGCCGTTGCTGGGGGCGGCGACGGCGGCGGCGCGGTTGGCATAAGGGAAAAATATGGTCAATGTGGTCGAGCCGCCGTTTTGGACGCCGGACCAGGAGCAAGCATTTGCTGCGCGGCGCGCGGCGTTATTGGCGGAAATCGGCGACGAAGCGCGCCTGACTGCCCTTTATACCGGACGCCATGCGTTTTCTCCCGCCGTGATGGCGGCCGTCGGGCGGGTGTTGCGCCATGCCTTTGTGCCGCCGGATCAGTTGCTCCAAGCCTATTACAACTGTCCTTTGCCCATCGGCCACGGCCAGACCATTTCCCAGCCTTATATCGTGGCGCTGATGAGCGATTTGCTGGACGTCGATGCGCATTCGGTGGTGCTGGAAGTCGGTACCGGTTGCGGTTATCAGGCGGCGGTATTGGCGGAAATGGTGCGGCGGATTTATTCCCTGGAACGGCTGCCGGATTTGGCAGAGTCGGCGCGGCGGCGCTTGCATAGCTTGGGCTACGACAATGTGGAGGTCATGGCGAACGACGGCTATTACGGCCATCCCGCGCACGCGCCTTACGACGGCATTATCGTGACGGCGGCGGCGGAAGCCATCCCTGCGCCCTTGATCGAGCAGCTCAAGCCGGGGGGGCGGCTGGTGATTCCGCTGGGCCGGGCGTTTGGCGATCAGCAACTGGTGCGGGCGGTGAAGCAGCCCGATGGTTCGTTACAGTGCCGGGCTATGCTGCCGGTGGCGTTTGTGCCGTTTCGTCATTGAGCATTTGGCAAAAAGCGTCGAATACTTTGCGCATTTGCGGTTGCTTGTAGGGAAACAGCTCGGGCGGGTCCATGGCGTGGACGATCATGTTGCTGTCCACCTCGAAAATCAGCAGTTTGCCGTCGGCGGTTTCGGCGCAGTCGATGCCGAAATAGTGCAGCCCCACGCTTTCGTAAATGGCGCGCAAGGCGTTTTTGTGGCGTAGCGCAAAGCCTTCGTCGAAGTTCGCCATGAAGTTGGCTTCCTCGGCGCGGTTTGCGGCGTTGCCGGTCATGTCGGCGTTCAGATAATGGATCATCCAGTGTTTGGAAATGGCCATGTGACAGGCGAACGGCCGGCCATTGATCAGCAGCACGCGGTATTTGCGAAACCAGCCGTCGGCACTGCGATAGTCGATGAACGGCGATAGATAAAACGCTACGGGGAGTGCTGCGTCGCCATGCTCGCGCAAATATTCCGCGATGCCGTCCGGATGATCGAGTTTGGCCAAGCCGTGTCCCGCATGCGAGTCGACGGGGCGCACGATGATGGGACAGCCGCCGCGCAGCGGACTGACTAAGGCTTCCTGAAAGCCGCCGACGGTAGTCGGAATACTTAAAGCTTCTTGAATCACTAAGGCTTCGGGAAAGTCGGCGTGGGGTAGTGCCGCCGTCAGGGGCAGCGCTTGCTGGCCGATTTGTTGCAGCGTGTTTTTATCGAGGCGCAACGTTACCGGCATGACGACACCGGGTATGGCGTGGAGCCTTTCGTAAGCATCATTACGCGAGAGCCGGGCAATGCCGGCAGGCCGATTGATGACCGGGCACGGCCAAGCGGCGACTGTTGTTGCAAGCTGTTGCAGCAGCGGCTGGTTCTGTTCGGATTCCCCGACGGCGATGAACAACGCATCGTGCGCGGGCAGCGTCGGCGGCAACGGCAGATCAGCGGAAACATAGAGCAGGTCGAGCTGAACGTTGGCCTGTTCCAGCAAGCACTCCAGCGGCGTATTTGCCATCAGATCGCCCGGCGCCATGACTGCCAGTACGCGGAGGCAGGCAGGGCCGGCAGCGGTGGGAGCACGGTAAAGCTGCCGGATTTGCAGCGCTTGGACCTGGGTGGCGAGCGCCACGCTTTGCTGTCCGCGCAGTTGCAATAGCGTCGATAAGTCCAGCAGGGCATTGGCGTCTTCGGCGTCGAGCGTGGCGCGCGTGATCAGTTGCGTGCCCAAGGCCGTCAAATCGTCATCGGCAACAGCCATGCGCATCAGCGCGGCCAGGCCGATCAGTGGTGTATGGTTGTGATTTTTCATGCTGTTTTATCTCGGGGGGTGCCTAGCCATAGCGCTGCCGGAAGTTTTCCATAAAGGCGCACAGCGCAGCGACGGCTTCCAGGCTGACCGCGTTGTAGAGCGAAGCGCGTATGCCGCCCACGGCCCGGTGCCCCTCCAGGCCATAAAAGCCCTCGGTTTGCGCTGCTTGCAAAAAGGATTGTTCCAGCTCCGGGGTGGGCAGGTGAAATACCGCATTCATGGCCGAACGGTCGGTGCGCGCTGCACGGCAGCGGTAAAAACCGCCCCCGGCATCGATGCACTCATACAGGCGCTGCGCTTTTTGTGCGTTGATGTTCTGCATGGCGTCGAGGCCGCCCACTTCGTTCAATAACCAGCGGGTCACCAGCAAAACTACGTAAATGGAAAATACCGGTGGCGTGTTGTAAATAGAGCTTTGCGCGATGTGCACGCGGTAATCCAGCATGCTGGGTAAATCCTTCGGCACATCCGCCAATAAGGCATCCTGCAAAATGACTACGGTGACGCCGGACGGCCCGAGGTTTTTCTGGGCGTGGGCATATATCAACGCATATTGGTTTATATCGAAAGGCTGCGCCAGAAAATCGGAAGACATATCGCAGATTCTCGGCACATCGGTCGGGCCGGGTATATATTTGAATTGCAAACCTTCGACGGTTTCGTTGGATATGTAATGCAGGTAGGTGGCATGCTGTGTTAATTGCAGCTCGCCGGGTTCCGGCAGGCGCGTATACTGTTGTGCGGCACCGTCCCACGCGACGTTTACTTGGCCCTCCCGTCGCGCTTCCGTCACGGATTTGGCGCTCCAATAACCGGATACGATGTAATCCGCCGCGCGCTCCCGATGGCGTAAAAAATTCATCGGGATCATGGAAAACTGCAGACTGCTGCCTCCCTGCAAGAACAAGACGTGATAATTGGCGGGGATGTTCAGCAAACGGCGTAAATTGGCTACCGCCTCTGTTACCACCGCCCGAAACCAGTCGGAACGGTGGCTGATGCCCAGCACGGACAGGCCGGCTTCCGGTACTTCGATGATGGCTTGACCGGCTGCGGCTAGGACGGCTGCGGGAAGCTCCCCTGGCCCACCGGAAAAATTGTAGACTGGCGGTGTGCTTTTTCCGCGGCAGGCGGATGCGGTGTGTGGCAGTTTAATTGGCATGCGTGTTGCTAGAGGATGGTTCTGTGGGGGCTGGTCTGGTGGCCTGGGCGTGGATCGATGCCGTTAAGTGACGTTCCATCTTTCTCGTAAGGAGAGCGTTGGGATGCAGGGGTTAGAGCCGTGGTTTTTTTGCAGTATTTCAGCTGTTCTGCCGGCTTTTGGAAAACCCCGCAAAACAGGGGGCGGATGCTTTGCCGCTGCGGCGGGCGGTCAGGAATCAGCTAAAGTTAGCCGGGCTGGAGACGATAACCACCACGAAAATGAATATCTGAAGGCGCATCGCCAACAGAAATTGCAATTTTAATATGTATTTTTAGGAGATGTGTCATGGCACAAGTAATCAATACTAACACTTTATCCCTGAATTCTCAGCGCCAATTGAATAAGTCGCAAATGGGGTTGGCGACGACGATGGAACGCCTGTCGTCCGGTTTGCGCATCAACAGCGCCAAAGACGACGCCGCCGGTTTGGCGATTTCCGAAGGCATGTCGTCCCAGATTCGCGGCCTGAATCAAGCCAATCGCAACGCCAACGACGGTATTTCCATGGCGCAGACGGCTGAAGGCGCATTGGGAGCATCGGGCGACATTTTACAGCGTATCCGCGAACTGGCCGTGCAATCGGCCAACGCTTCCAATACGGCTTCCGACCGTAAAGCGCTGAATGCCGAGGTCGCCCAGCTGGCTTCGGAACTGGATCGCATCGCGACCACGACGGAGTTCAACGGCCAGAAGCTGCTGAATGGAACCAATTCGACGTCCACTTTCCAGGTGGGCGCCAACGCCAATCAGACCATCAGCGTCAATACCGCTAATTTCCGCAGTTCAGCCTATGGCAACTATCGCATCGGCGCCTCGGTGGCGACGACTACCGGCGGTACGGGGACGTTGACGCTGGGCAGTACGGCCGGCTCGAATATTTCCCAGGGCAGTCTTACCTTGGGCTCCTCCCGCATCGCGGCGGCGGGAACCCTGACGGTAAACGGAGCCGATGGTCTGGCGACGGTGGCCTATAGCGCCAGCGATAGCGCCAAAACCGTGGCTTCTGCGGTGAATGCCCAGACCACCGCGACGGGGGTTACGGCCACGGCGCGTACCGAAGTGGGCTTGTCGGGTTTTGTCGCCAGCACGAATTATACGTTCAAGCTGGCGTCCGATAATAATACGGCACAGCCGCAGTCCATTACTTTTACCACGGGCGCTCCGCCCATCAATGCCGATGGCCTGGCTTCCGCAGTGAAAGCGTTCAACGACGTTTCCTCTAAAACCGGTGTTACCGCACAAATCGATACCGCCGGCACCGGGCTCATTCTGACCAATGCCAACGGTGAAGACATCAAGCTGCTCAACGATTCGGTGACGGGTAACGATCTTAACGTTACGGATATATTGGGAGGCAATACCGTGGTTGCGACCGCCGCCAATGCGGTGGGTGTTTTTGGCACGGCGGATGTTGTGATCACCGGGGAGCTGACTTTTGACTCCTCCAAGACGTTTAATATCGTCGATTCGGCTGCGGGTGCGGCTGGTTTCCTGGCGACGGCCACGGGCGATTCGTCACAGTTGCAGCAGGTCGCTCTGCTGGACGTCAGCAGTGTGTCTTCCGCAACCCGCTCGATATCGATCATTGATTCCGCCATAGCGGCCGTCAACACCCAGCGCGCTACTTTCGGCGCCGCGCAATCGCGTTTTGAAACGACGATAGGCAACAACCAGACGACTTCGGAAAACCTGTCGGCAGCGCGCAGCCGCATCCGCGACGCTGATTTTGCCTCAGAAACGGCCAACTTGAGCCGCAACCAAGTGCTGCAACAGGCGGGCACTGCGATGTTGGCGCAGGCCAACGCGTCGGGGCAGGGCGTGCTTTCCTTGCTGAGATAAGCGCCGGGCAAGGGCACGCACTTCAGGGCGACGGCTTGGGCTATCGCCCTGAATGTGTTTTGATAACTGGATTTCGGAGGAATAAACAATGGAGACTTTACCAACCAGTATGCAGGTCTCTGTTAATACGCCCCAGTACACAACCGCCAAAAGTAAACTGCCTGAATCGGGAGCGGCAAACAAAGGCCAGGAGCAACCTTCCGCGTTTTCCAGTGCCAACGCCGTACGCAACGCGACGGAAAATCTGCGCAAAATCACTTCCACCACAGAAAGCGATGCACTGAACAAGCCGAAGGAAGTTAACGATTCACAGGAATCAAAGGAAACGAAGGAATCAAAGGAATCCAAAGACCTCAAGGAGCTGGACGATGCCGTCAGCAAAGTTAATCGATTTTTTGAACAAGTGAGTCGTGAATTGCGGTTTCAGCGTAGCGAATCCACCAACCAAATGGTAGTGCAGGTCATCGATCATAAGACCGGTGAAGTGATCCGTCAGTTTCCATCGGAAGAAATGCTGAAAATTTCCAAGGAATTGGAAAAAATTTCCGGTTTATTATTTAAAGATAAAGCCTGATTGAAAGGCTTACAACTTTAATCTAATGGGAGGCGGTCATGGCAGGTTTAACGACATCGGGGCTGGGTTCCGGCATGAACATCAGCTCAATGGTAAGCCAGTTGGTGGCTGCGGAACGCGGACCGGCAGACACTCGTATGGCGCGGAAGGAAACGCAGCTGCAAACAAAAATTTCCGCCATCGGCACCGTCAAAAGCGCGTTCAGCGATTTGCGCACCAGCCTTGCGGCTTTGCGTGACGCCAAGGCGCTGGACAAAGTCAGTGCGTCCAGCAGTGATACCAGCGTATTGACGGCATCCGCCGCCGCGACGGCGACGGCGGGCAGCTATGCCGTGGTGGTCAGTCAAGTGGCCCAGTCACATGCGCTGGCTTCAAAATCCTATACCGGCGACAGCGATGTTGTGATGGCGCGGCCGCTGGGAACTGAAGAAGGCTCGTTGACGATCACGAGAGGCACGGATTCCAAAACCATCAAGATAGACGGCACCAACAATACTTTGTCGGGTATCCGCGATGCCATCAATACTGCCGGGGCGGGCGTGCAAGCCGCCATCGTGAACGACGGCAGCGGCTATAGGCTGACCCTGAGCAGCAATGCCACGGGTGCCGCCAACAGCATCGGCATCAGTGTTGTCGATCCAGACGGCGCCAACGGCGATGCGGCCGGTTTGTCTGCGTTGGCTTTCAACGCGACCGACAAACAATTGACGGAGACCCGTCAGGCCAAAGATGCTTTGCTGTCCGTCAATGGCTTGGACATTACCAGCACTTCCAACACGGTTTCCACGGCCATCAACGGGGTTACCCTTAATCTGGCTCAAGCGCAGGCAGGTAAAACCGTCAATGTTACCGTAGCTCAGGATACCAATAGTTTTTCCAGTGCCGTCAAAACCTTGGTCGATAAATACAATGCGGTTATCGACGCGGTCTCGCAGGTGGCGGGTTACGATGATAAAACCAAGCAAGCCGGGCCGTTGATGAGCGATGCGGGAATACGTACTGCGTTGGGGCATGTCAAAGATATTGTCGGCCAAGCGGTGGAGGGATTGACGGGCACCATCACCCGTTTGCAGGACGTGGGCGTGACGGCGCAACGGGGCGGTAAACTGGTGCTGGATACCAGCAAGTTCAATGCTGCATTGGCCGCCAATAAAGCCGACGTTATCACCCTGTTTACCGGGAGCAATGGCGTAATCAATAAACTGGATACCGCACTGAGCAGCATCGTGGATAGCGGAGGTTTATTGGCCGCCCGGAGCGATGGTCTGCAAAAGGCAGTCGATCAAATCGGCAAGGACAGAGAGACGCTGAATACCCGTATGGATAAGCTCCAAACGCGCTTGTCCACGCAGTTCAACGCCATGGATCGGTTACTGGGGCAATTGAATGCGACGGGTACGGCATTTTCACAACAGATGACCGCATTAACCAAATCTACGAGTGGGTAATGGACTTTAGACGGTTTTATAGATAGGAGACGATTATGGTGATGATGACTTACGCGATGGGTGCAAAGTTTACCAGTCAATATCAGCAGTCGGATACCGAAATGATCGCCGATCCGAACCCTTATCAATTGATACTGATGCTGATGACCGGTGCGATGGACCGTATCGCTCGCGCCAAGGGCGCCATAGAGTATAAGGTTATCGAAGAAAAAGGCCTGAGGATAGGCCAGGCCATTTCCATTATCGGTGGGTTACGGGAAAGCCTGGATATGGAAAAAGGCGGCGAGTTGGCCGTTAATTTGGATAGTCTTTACGACTACATGCAGCAGCGCTTGCTGGAGGCCAATATTAAAAACGACATTAGTTTGCTGGATGAAGTCAGCAAGCTTATGGGGACGATAAAATCCGGTTGGGAAGAGATTCCCCCCGAGTTACGCATTGGTGTGGCGCGTTAGTTTTTAGCGCGTGTTGGGCCGACGATTATTGAAGGGCTAAGCGATGACGGCAGCAAGCGCAACCGGTACAGGCATGGCGGCATTGTTGCGCTTGACCGAAGACATGCTCTCGCTCGCCTCGCAAGGAGCATGGGATGCCGTCGGAGAGCATGAGGCGGAGCGTCAAGCCATTATTCAGCGGTTACCGTCCGTCAGCGTTGATACGGATGCAGGCGATGACTATCTCAGTCAGTTGAAACAATTGCTGGACCAAAACTCCCGGATTGTCGAGTTGGCGCTGTCTGAAAAAAATCGGATTGCGCAGGAGTTGGAAGAGGTAAGGCGTTATGCCAGTACTGAGCGGCTTCAAGAGCAGGAGTAAGCCATGGCGGAAACCAGCCTGGCCGGCTCAGGCATTGCAATGCTGTTGCGCTTGACCGAAGAAATGCTTGCGCTCGCCTCGCAAGGAGAATGGGATGCCGTCAGAGAGCATGAAGCGGAGCGTCAAGCCGTTATTCAGACCCTCCCTACAGTCGACGCCGATATCGGCGGCGTCTATTTTGACCAGTTGCAACAATTGCTCGATCAAAATGCCCGGATTGTCGCTTTGGCGCTGTCTGAAAAAAATCGGATTGCGGACGAACTGAGGTCGGTAAGGAATATTGCAAAAGCCGAGCAGTTCTACCGGCAGATCGATAATAATCTGGAATAGCCGCCTACCATTCTTTTCCCACCAATTGTCCCAGCATCGCCAGATTGAGGTGGGTTTCCATGCAATCCGCCAGGCGATCGAAAGCCTGTAACTTCAATGCCCGATAATCCAGCGTTTGTGCTGCGGCCAGTCCGGCCCATGCCAACAGTTTGTCTGTGTGCTGGTCAAATAAGCCGTGCATATAAGTCGCCAATATCCGGTCGTCTTGAGAAATGGCGCCGTCGTATAAACCACTGTCCAATCTGAGTGCGGGCTGTTGCAACGCAGCCCCCGTGCTGATGCCTGCGTGAATCTCATAACCAGAAACCGGTGTTTCGCTAGGCAGTAACACGCCGCTGATGTTACGCAGCTGTTTTTGGGGTTGCAGCGTGGTATTCAGATCGAGCAAACCCAGTCCTTCCGCACTGCCGGGCGCGCCTTCCAAGCCATGCGGATCGTGTATGGCCAGCCCCAGCATCTGTAGCCCGCCGCAAATGCCGATCAATTTGCCGCCATAGCGCAAGTGGCGACGGATGGCCGCGTCCCAGCCTTGCGCGCGCAGCCACGCCAAATCGGCACGCACGTTTTTGCTGCCGGGCAAAATCACCAGATCGGCGGCAGGCCAGGCTTCGTTTGCTCGCAAGAAGCGTAAATCGACCTGCGGGTGCAGGCGCAATGCATCAAAATCGGTATGGTTGCTCAGACGGGGCAGGGCGGGGACGACGACGGAAATGCCTGGATCAGCCTTATCTGCCGGCCAAGGATTGATGCCGTCCTCTGCCTCCAGATACAAACCGTGCAGATAGGGCAGTACGCCCAACACCGGCTTGCCGGTGCGCTGTTCCAGCCAGTCCAGCCCCGGCTTAAGCAGGCCCAGATCGCCGCGGAACTTGTTGATGATAAAGCCTTTGACGCGCGCACGTTCGCTATCCGAGAGCAAGGCCATTGTGCCCACCAATTGCGCGAATACCCCGCCCCGGTCGATATCGCCCACCAGGATCACCGGGCAGTCCACCGCTTCGGCAAACCCCATATTGGCGATATCGCCCTCGCGTAAATTGATTTCCGCCGGGCTGCCTGCGCCCTCGACCAGGATGGCCTGGTATTGATCCCCTAAGCGCCGGTAAGACTCCAATACCGCCTGCATGGCGATGGGCTTGTATGCGTGATAATCCCGCGCCTGCAAATCGGCTACGGCGCGACCCTGTATAATCACCTGTGCGCCCATTTCCCCGGTAGGCTTGAGCAGCACCGGATTCATGTCGGTATGGGAGTTCAGGCCGGCGGCCATGGCCTGTACTGCTTGAGCGCGGCCGATTTCACCGCCGTTTTCGGTAACGGCGCTGTTGAGCGCCATGTTCTGCGGCTTGAAAGGGGCGACGCGAATGCCGCGCCGGGAGAGCGCCCGGCACAGCGCGGTGACGACTAAACTTTTGCCGGCGTCGGAGCCGGTGCCTTGAATCATTAACGTCGGACAGTGCATGGCAAAGCGGCAGTGTGGTCAGACGGCAAAGTTTAACCAGATAATTCCACGATGATCGAATTGATTTTAGGCGGCGCCCGTTCCGGTAAAAGCCGTTATGCCGAGGTACGCGCCACGGCATTGGCCGATGAGTGCGTTTATTTGGCCACCGCGACGCCGGGCGATGCCGAAATGGCCGAGCGTATTGCGCTCCATCGCCGGCGTCGTGCCGATGCCTGGCTGACGGTGGAAGAACCGCTGGCGCTGGCCCAGGCGCTGACGGAATATTGCCGCCCAAACCGCTGCGTGCTGGTGGATTGTCTGACGTTGTGGTTGAGCAATGTGCTGTTCGCCGAGGATGGCGCTTGCGATGAACCGCGCTATCAGCGCGAACAAGCCGCTTTATTGAATACGTTGCCGCGTTTACCGGGCCATGTCTTATTGGTCGGCAACGAACTGGGCATGGGTGTCGTACCGATGGGGGCTGTGACGCGCCGCTTTGTGGACGAGAATGGCCGTTTGCACCAGGATCTGGCCGCGCTGAGCCGGCGCGTGGTGTGGGTGGTGGCTGGCTTGCCGCAAATACTGAAAGAGGAAAACTGAGCGTGTTCGATTGGTTGCAACAACCCTTGGCGCATCTGAATAGCGCCGCCGAACACTCGGCACGGGAACGGCAAAACCAACTGACCAAACCGACGGGTGCTTTGGGTCGGCTGGAAGAAATCGCCATACGCCTGGCGGCGATGCAAGGCGGTGCACGGCCTTGCATAGACCCCGCCTGGATCAGCGTGTTTGCCGCTGATCATGGCGTGGCGCGTGCCGGTGTATCCGCTTATCCTCAAGCGGTGACGGCGCAAATGCTGGTGAATTTTGTCCAGGGCGGTGCCGCCGTCAGTGTGCTGGCGCGTTATCTGGGGGCTGCGTTGGAGGTGATCGACGTGGGCGTCGCCGGGCCTTTATTGGATTTGCCCGGCCTGATTCAGGCCCGAGCGGGCAACGGCACCGCCGATTTATCGATAGAACCCGCCATGACTGCCGTGCAACTGGCCGTAGCCATGGCAGCGGGGCGCGACGCGGTGGAGCGCGCCAAAGCCGCCGGTAGTCGCCTGTTTATCGGAGGCGAAATGGGCATCGGCAATACCACCGCCGCCGCCGCGCTGGCTTGTGCTTTGCTCGCGGCTCCGGCTGCCAGCCTGGTGGGTCCGGGCACGGGGCTGGACACAGCGGGCATGGCGCACAAATGCCGGGTAGTGGAGCAAGCCTTGCAATGCCATGGCGGGGCTATCGCGGATGTCCCTGGTGCCCTGGCGTGTCTGGGCGGTTTTGAAATCGCCGCTTTGTGCGGTGCCTACATCCGCTGCGCACAGTGCGGGTTGCCGGTGTTGGTGGATGGCTTTATCGCCGGCGTGGCGGCATTGTGCGCCGAACGCTGGATGCCCGGCGTGGCGGCGTGGTTGCTGTTCGGCCATCGCTCCCAGGAGCCCGGTCATGCCGTGGTGCTGGAAGCGCTGGGCGCAAAACCGCTGTTGGATTTATCCATGCGCCTGGGGGAAGGCAGCGGTGCGGCGGTGGCGCTGCCCTTGCTGCGAGCCGCTTGTGCCCTGCACAACGAGATGGCGACTTTTGCCGAAGCCGGAGTGGCGGACGCCATAACGTGAAAACAATCGTCGTCAATGTCTGTAACCGATTGAATCCCATGCCCAGCCTTTTATTTTTCCGCCTATCGTTAGCGCTGTTGCTGTTGTTCACCTCCAGCGTTTTTGCCCAGACGCTGCAGGAACAGCGCCATCTGTTTTTGCAAGCTGAACAGGCGTCGGCAAAAAGCCACAGGACTGAATTGGAACGGCTGTTGCCGCTGCTGCGCGACTATCCACTTTATCCGGTGCTGCTGGCCCATCGATTACAAACGGATTTGGCGGATCACCGCGCCATTGAAACCTTTCTCAACCAGTATCCCCATAGCCACGCCGCCAGCCAACTGCGGCAAAAATGGCTGGAAGCACTGGCCGACGGCGGTGACTGGCCGCGCTTTTTCGCCCATTACCAGGAGAGCGACGGCAAAGGCCTGCGCTGTCTTTACCACTATGGGCAGATACGCAGCGGGCAGAGCGAAGCCGGCTATGCCGGCGGCGAAGCGTTATGGCTGAGCGGCAACGATTTACCCAAGTCTTGCGACCGGCTGTTCGAAACCCTTTATCAAACCGGCCATTTGAGCCGCGACAAAGTCTGGCGCCGTTTTCAGCTGGCGCTGGAACATAAAAAGCCGCAGTTGGCCGCCGCCATCGAAAACTATATGAACGGCGACGACCGCCGAGTCGCCGCTTTTTGGCTGAACGTGCACGCCCATCCCCAATTGGTGCAGGACTGCGCCTGGCCGGTGAGCGGTGAGTTGGCTGGAAAAATTTTTGTATACGGGCTGGACCGGCTGGCCGGCAAAGAGGTGCAATTGGCCAAAAGCCTCTGGCAAAACCGCCGTGCACGCTTCGAGGTCACGCCACAGGACGCCGCCGCCATGGAGCGCCGCCTGGCATTGGCGCTGGCCTTGTCCCGTCACGGCGAGGCTTACCCGGCGCTGGAAGCATTGCCGGCGGAGCAAAACGATGAAGAAGTGCGCGCCTGGCGCGTGCGTGCCGCCTTGTTGCGGCAGGACTGGCGCGCCGTGCTGTCCGCCTGGCAGCGCTTGAGTGACGCTGAAAAATCCCAGCCGGAATGGCGCTACTGGCAAGCCCGCGCGCTGGAACAACTGGGCGATGCGCAAGCCGCCGGGGCAGTCTACGCCCTGGCCGCCCAGCAGCGGGATTTTTTCGGATTTCTCGCCGCCGACCGTATCGGCGTCAATTACCATACCAATCACCAGCCCGCGCCGGTGGACGCGCTGGATTTACAGCGCCTCGGCAATACCACGCCTTTTCCGATGGTGAGCGAATGGCGGGCTTTGGGTCGGGACGCGGAGGCGCGCAGCGAATGGCACCACGCTTTGCAGCGTTTGGCGCCACGCGACCTGATCGTGGCCGCCAAGCTGGCCCAGCAGTGGAACTGGCATTCGCTGGCCATCACCACCGCTGCCCGTGCTGGTTTGTGGGACGATTTATCGGTGCGTTTTCCCACACCCTATGAACACGCTGTGCTGGGCCACGCCGGCCGGCAGCAATTGGAACCCGGCGTGGTTTATGGTTTGATCCGCCAGGAAAGCGCGTTCGACCCGGAAGCCAGATCGCCGGTCGGCGCGCGCGGGCTGATGCAGATCATGCCCAGCACCGGCCAGACCATCGCCAGATTACTGCGGGAAAAGCTGCCGTCGGCGGCGCTATTGCACGACCCGGATACCAATCTGCGTTATGGCACGTATTTTTTCAAGGATTTGCTGGAGCGTTTTCAGCGCAATTTCGCCATGGCGGCGGCGGCCTACAACGCCGGTCCGCAGCGGGTCGACCACTGGCTGCCGACGGGTGGGCCGTTGGCGGCCGACATCTGGCTGGAACAAATTCCTTTTACCGAAACCCGCCGCTACGTCAGCACCGTGCTGGGCAATGCCATGGTCTATCAAGACCGGCTGGGCGTGGTGAACAAGCGGCGCATCAATCAGCTTTTGCCGCCGGTGCCCGCCGGTCACGGCAGAGCAGAGAACAGCGGACCGGTGGGAGATTGTTCGTAACCCGGCTGCAGCGCAGCGAAATCCGGGGTTCGTGCTTCGAACTCCCGAATTTCACGCCGTTCCATCCGGGCTACGCCGGGCGGTAAATCTCCCGATAACCGGCATAAGTGGAGCCGATGATGGTGGGTATCAATACCAGCCAACCCAGACCGGCGGGAATGGAAGCCAACAGCGACAGCACCACAAACCAGATGCCGTACAGCGTCAGCGCCAGCCAGTTTTTGCAGCAGCCGATGAAGCTCAGCTTCATGGCATCCCAAGGCGATTGTTCGTCGAAAATCACCAGTGACGGTGCAAACCATATCGCCATGGCCAGGGGCAGGGAAAAGACCATCGCCACCAGGGCCATCAACAGCGGACCTAACGCCATGACGCCCAGCGCCGCGTCACCGCCGTCACCGCCGTCACTCAGACCGAAACCGGTTGCCGCCACCAATACGGTGGCCAGGGCCACCGCCAAAAAAGTACCGATGGCGTAGTACACGCCCAACAAAATCAACGGCGTGGTACTGCGGCGAAAGCCTTCGAACAGGTACTCGAATTTCATTTCCTGGCCGTTGCGGCCCTGTTCACAAGCCCACTGCAAGCCGCCGACGAATACCGTGGACAGCAAAGCGGCGGCCACTTGGCCCAACACCGGCACCAGGCTGAGCACGATCAAAATGGCGAAAAAAACCACCACTTGCGCGATCCAGATCCAGGGGGCCAGGCGAAACAGCGCAAAACCCTCTTTAAACCAAGCCGACGTGCTGCCGGCTTTAACGACACGGATTTCCATGGTTTGCTCCAGAGTGTGTGGATCGCCCGGCGATTGGGGCAATCGTGATTGACGACCGCCGGGTAAGCAGCGGGCAGTTACCGGCGAATCATTCAAGCCAGTTCGGTGCGGCGTTCGAGCCGGTCCAGGCGGGCGTCGACGCGATCAAAGCGGGAGTGTATTGCAGCCACGTCCACGTGCATATTCGAGACCTGAGTTTCTAAAGATGAAAGCCGCAACTTAATCAACTGAAACTCCTGCCGGGATTCTTCGCGAAAATCCCGCAGATCATTGCGAATAATGCGCAAGTGTTCAAGCACCAGGTTTTCAACGTTGTCAGTCATGGTCGTTTTACCTCATCATCAAACCGGAATAATGTAGGATGGGTTACGGCATCCATGCCTTTACCCATCCTGCTTGCTGAATCGAAGCGATATTTTCATAGTCGAGCCAACCTTGTAGGTACGCTGTGCGTACCTTCAGCGGCGTCGAATGGTACGCACAGCGTACCCTACATCGATAGGCTCGGTCAGGAAATTGTTTTCGGCAATATCCTTAGCCGCCGCTTCCGGCCTCCCCCAGCAGCGAGGCGAATTCCAACGACGGCATGGGACGGCTGTTCAGATAGCCCTGATAAAGATCACAACCCTGCGCCCGTAAGAACTCCAATTGTTCCGTTGTTTCCACGCCTTCCGCCAGCACTTTGAAACCCAGCGTATGTCCCATGGCAATGATGGTGGAGGCGATGGCCGCGTCGCTTTTCTGATTGGGAATATCGTCGATAAAGCTTTTGTCGATTTTCAACACGTTCATCGGGAAGCGTTTCAGGTAAGCCAACGAGGAATAGCCGGTGCCGAAATCGTCGATGGCTATGTGGACGCCTTGATTCCGCAGGTTATTCAGCGTGCTGAGCGATTGGTCCTGGCTTTCCATCAGCCCGCTTTCCGTGGTTTTATTTTTGTATTCCAGCAAGCCCCTTTCCGTGACTTCCAATTCCAGCCGCTCCGATGGAAAGCCCGTTTCCGCCAATATTTCCGCCACCATTTCGCTGAATCCACGGCGGCGGAACTGGCGCGGCGAAATGTTGACGCCCAGATTGATCGGCGGCAGGCCGGCATCCAGCCATTGCCGCCCCTGCCGGCAGACTTCCCGCAGCACCCAGCGGCCGAGGTCGTCGATCAGGCCGGTTTCCTCGGCCACGGCGATAAAGCGAAATGGTGGAATAAAGCCTACCTCCGGGTCCAGCCAGCGCACCAGCGCTTCGGCACCGACGATGCATCCGCTGGCGATATCCATTTGCGGCTGATAAAAAATCCGTAGTTCCTGTTGTTCCAATGCCCGGCGCAAGCGCATTTCAAAGGCGATGCGTTCCCGGGCTTCCTGCGTTTTTTCCGCGGAGAAAAAGGCGAAGCAGCCTCGGCCCTGGGCTTTGGCTTGATATAAAGCCGTGTCGGCGTCTTCCATCAGCGATTTGGGATGGTCGCCGTGCTGAGGGTGCAGGCTGATGCCGATACTGGCCCCGATGCGCACGTCGTCGCCCTGGGTCAGCCGAAACGGCTTGCTCAGGTCTTTGATGAGGACTTCGGCTACCCGGGCGGCATCTTCCGGGCGTGCAATATCTTCCAGCAGCACGATGAATTCATCGCCGCCCAGGCGCGCCACGGTGTCTACTTTGCGCAAGCGCGCGGAGAGCCGGCCGGCGACCTGCTGGAGCAATTCGTCGCCCGCCAGGTGTCCCAGGCTGTCGTTGACGTCTTTAAAACGGTCCAGGTCCAGCATCAGCAACGCCATCTGCTTGCCGTCGCGCACCGCCGTTCTGATGCCGTGCTCCAGGCGGTCGTACAGCAAACGCCGGTTGGGAAGCTGGGTCAGCGGGTCATAGTGGGCCAGATAGCGCGTTCTTTCTTCGGCGGCTTTGCGTTCGGTGATGTCGGTTTGCGTGCCCACATAGTGGGTGATTTCACCGTGCCGCCCGGTGACGGCGGTGATGGTCAGCCATTTGAGATAGATTTCGCCATTTTTGCGCCTGTCCCAGATTTCCCCCTGCCACGACCCATACTGCTGGATGGACTGCCACATCAGGGCATAGAAATGGGGGTCGTGGCGCCCTGAGCGCAGCAAGTTCATTTTGTTGCCTACCGCTTCTTCGGCGGTGTAACCGGTGGTTTCGGTGAAGGCGCGATTGACCCGCAAAATAATGTTGTCGGCGTCGGTGATCACCATCGCTTCCTGAGATTCGAAAGCGATGGCGGCGATGCGCAGGTTCACTTCCGCCCGCTTGCGCTGGATCAGGTTGTGCACCCGCACCAGCAATATCTTGGTTACCACCGGTTTGATGAGATAGTCGTCGGCACCCAGTTCCAGGCCGTCGAGCTGGCTTTGTTCGGAAGCATCGGCGCTGATGAATATGACAGGTATGTCGTAAGTCTTGGGGTTTTCGCGCAGACGCCGCAGCACTTCGATGCCGTCCATGCCCGGCATCACCACGTCGAGCAGTATGAGCTGCGGTTGATCGTCTTGCTGCGCCAGCTCCAGGGCCGCAGCACCGCTGGTGGTCATTTTGATCTCATAATGCTGTTTCAGCGCCGAAGCCAGCACGTGCAAGTTGGCGGGTATGTCGTCCACCAGCAGGATCAGGGGTTTTTCAGGGGGTTGCACGTTCATTTGCAGCGACAAAGGGCATGGGCTGGGTAAACACTTTGGGATGGGTGACAAGGCGAAGCAAACCGCTTGCCACCATCGGCAAAATCAAAACGGATTGTCCTGACTCCGCCGCATCCAGCGCCGTATTCAGCCAAGACAATGCTGGACCATGATGCGGATGATCCGAGCGCGATGCAGCCACCAATACGTTCACATCGGGCGTCATGCCTGATCCTCCTCATCGGCGGCGTCCAATAGCGCACGGTGGGTCAGACTATCAGTCACGGAGGATGTCAATCCCCCATGTCCGCGATAAACAGGTAAGGCGGGACGATGCCGGAAAGATGATGTTCGCAAATGTAGAGCCAACGCATCTTCTATCAAGCGATTCAGCGTCGTACGTTCCCGTTCCGCCAGTATTTGGGCTTGGGCCAATAGATGGTCATTCAATTCAATCGTGGTTTGCATCGGTTTCTTACCTGTTCCAATCATAAAAAAGGGGCGAATTTCCCGGCATTGCCAAGGCCGGACGGGGTATTCACCCCGTCCGTTGCGTTTCATACCGGGCTATCCCTGCCCGGCACCCTATGGGTAAATGCAAATGCAGGAAGCCTGAGTGATTCCGCGAGGATGCGGCGGCTTTCATGCCGGGCTTCCTGCCCGGCACCCTTCGGGCAAGTGCAAATCTGTTCCCGACAGATTTGTCGCTCCCGGCGGATTTGTGTTGCATCCCATGCGTTGACATTGACAACAAACCTTACAGGACAAACAAGCGTTTGGGACGGGGTTCAAACCCCGTTCCGCCTGTGCAATCGCTACATTAGTCTTCTCTTCGTGATCTTCGTGATCTTCGTGTCCTTCGTGGTGTTTTTGTATGGCTTGATACGCATCAGGCGTCCCCGCCTTCGGCAAGCGGTAACCGTAGCGTAAATGTGCTGCTGACGCCCAACTCGCTGCTGACGTTGAGCGCGCCGCCCATGAGTTCAATGTAGCGCAAGGTCACCGCCAGGCCGATGCTGTCTTCGGTTTCCCATTTATCTCCGTCGAAGCGCTCGAAAGGCAGGAACAAACGTTCCATTTGCTGTGGCGAGATGCCGGGGCCCTGGTCGCTGATCGCCAGATACGCTTGCCCGTCGTAAGCCGAACAGCAAACAGTCAGCCGTCCCTGGTCGTTGTTGTATTTGATGCCGTTGGACAGCAGCTTCAGCAAGCACTTCTTCAGCACACCATGGTTGGCCAGCACGCTGACGTCGGCACAATCTTCCAGTTCGGCATGAATGGCGACGCCATGCGTATTCGCCAGTGATTCCATCAGGTTCAGGGCTTCGGTCAGCATTTCACTCAAGCGCAGGGGTTCCAGGGACAAATGTGTCTCGCAGGATTCCAGTTGAGAAAGCTCCAGCACTTCATTGATCATTTTCAACAGTTGCTGACCGGAGTTGACGATAATGTCGATGTTTTCCTGTTGCGATTCCGTCATCGGTTCTTCGGGATCGTACATGAGTTGAGCAAAACCGAGGATGGCGTTCAGCGGGGTGCGCAGTTCATGGCTCATGCGCGACAGGAACAGCGATTTGCCGCGGCTGACGGCTTCCGCGTGCTCTTTGGCCTGGCGCAAGGCATCCGCCGCTTTGCGTTCCGTGACGTCGATAATGGAGCCCACATAGCCGCGCATGGTCCCCTGGGAGTCGGTTTCCGCCTGCGCCTGACTGAGCGCCCAGATCACGGAGCCGTCGGGATGGAGAAAGCGGTGCTCCGAGGCGAAGGCCAGCCTAACCGCCGTGGCCCGTGTCCATTCCAGGATCACGCGCTCCCGGTCATCGGGATGAAGAGAACTCGACCAGTCCTGGTTTAAAGCGGCCTCCCGGCCCAGTCCGATGATATGGCAACAGCGGTCGTTGACGTAAATGCATTTTCCCGTGGCATCGGTGCGGTAAATGCCCACCAGCGCAAACTCAGCCAGCGTGCGGAACAGGGCTTCGCTCTGCGCCAATGCCGTTTCCGCCTGTTTGCGCCGCAGGAGGTTGCGCACCTGGGCCAGCAGAACTCTGGTCATTACCGGCTTGACGAGGTAGCCGTCCGCGCCCAGTTCCAGCCCGTCGAGCTGTTTTTGCTCGGAGGCATCGGCGCTGACAAAAATGACGGGAATATCGCGGGTTCGCGGGTTTTCGCGCAAGCGCCGCAGCACTTCAATCCCGTCCATGCCCGGCATCATGACGTCCAACAGAATCAGTTGCGGTTGATCTTCCAACACTGCCAGCTCCAGGGCCGCTGCACCGCTGGTCGCCATTTTGATCTCGTAATCCGCTTTTAACGCCGATGCCAGCACGTGCAGATTGGCGGGTATGTCGTCGACCAGCAGGATCAGGGGTTTTTCGTTGGGTATATTCATAAGGGGTCTCTGACGTTATGCCTCTTACTCGTTCCCAAGCTCCTGCTTGGGAACGCCGCTCTGGAAGCTTCCGGCCTCAGGGCTTGAGATTGCCCGACAGGTTGGGTTTGGCGGGGTTCAACCCCCATCCTGCCCGGAGAACTCCGCTTGCACTGCCAAAAAAAACTGTTGTGCCTGCGCCACTGCCCAGGCAGCCCTGGCAGGGCTGATTTCATCCCCCGTGTAATCCGCGAGCCGTCTCATGTGTTCAACTTCATTCAACGCCCGCCCGAACTCGGTTTGCATCCGTCCGGTTTTGACCACGTATAAACCAAATGCGCCGATCAGCCCGCTGTGGGTCTTGGTCTGGACGGAAGTGACGGGGCATCAACGCCTAACAGGGCCGCATGAGCAGCATCAAACATCGCGTAATAAGCGCGATTGCATGCCCCTTCGATATCTTCGTCAACCAACAACAGTTTGGCGGATGCCAAAGCCCTGGCTGCTTTATCCAGATATATTTGCGGCGTCAGAGCCATACCCCCTCGCGACGAATATTTTCTATCAGAGCGGGATTATTGAATTGCTCCGGGTGTTCCCACTCTGTTTCCCAAAGAGGAAGCGCCTCAATCAACACACCGGTTTCCAACAAAACATCGAATGCAATACCCGCCATGTCCAGCGCAGCATCCAGGCGTTGCCCCGGCGGCCCGCGTAAAAGGACGGCAATATCCAGATCGCTATCGGCGCGAAAAGTGCCTCGTGCCCGGCTGCCAAAAAGAATGGCACGGCTCAGGGGGTAACGTGCCGAAACGCGGCCAAGAAATGCAATGGCGGCATTTTTGGTTTCGGCGCAGGTATCGGCTTGGGTTTTCATCAGTGGTTCACTCCTGCTCCAAGGTAGCCGTAATTTGGGCGATGCACAGCAGCGCCCCGTCGTGGTCGATCTGGTCGATTTGATGCAGCAAACGGGCCAGCGGTGCTCCCGGCAGATCGGTTTGCGTCAGACGCTGCAAGGCTTGCATCAATTCATCGGGAACCAGCTTGCGCTGCTGAAGAAAAGGCGTCAACTCAGCGAGCAATGGCTGGATGGTTTGCCGGTCGATGGCGGCTTCCTCGGATGCCTGCATGGGATGAACGTGGCGGCGGATGGCGGAAACGGCGGTTTCCATGATGGCGTTGAAGGCCTGATGGGATGGGCGCTGTCCGCCGGCTTTGATTTCCTGCTCCAGTTGGCCGGCAACCAGTGCCAGCGTGGCGGCGCCCAGATTATTCGCGACGCCTTTGAGCGTGTGCAGCAAGGCAACCGCCTGCTCGGTATGGCCCTGGGCGAGCAGCGTTGCCAATTGCGTGGTCATGGCCGCTTGCTCTTCGGCAAAATTGAGTAGCAGGCGGGTCAGTAAATGTCTGTCGCCACCCAGGCGGCGCAAGGCTATGGGCAGATCAAAGCCGGGCAGGTTATATGGCAAGCTTGCAGAATCCACGGGGCCGGCGGTTTGTGCCGGTTCTTCGATGCTGCGCGCTTGAACTTTTAGAAAATCAGCGGGCAACCATTTTTTCAGGACATTGAGTAGTTCGCCAGGGTCGATGGGCTTGGCGAGAAAGTCCACCATGCCTACCGCATAACAGCGCTCCTGGTCTTCCTGCATGACTGCCGCCGTCATGGCGATAATGGGCAATTGTTGTCCTTGTGGTAATTCACGGATGCAACGGGCTGCTTCAAAGCCATCCATGACGGGCATGTGCAAATCCATCAACACGGCGTCGAAATGCTGATGTTGAACTTGCGCCAGCGCTTCGCCGCCGTGGTTGGCGAGCGTCACTAACAAGCCGTGCATTTTCAGGATCGAGGCGGCCACTTCCTGGTTGATGGCGTTGTCTTCCACCAGCAGGATGTGGGCGCCGTCAAAGCGCAGCATGAGCGCCGGATTTGCTTTTCCGGTCGGGTCCAGCTTGCCGGGCGCTTTTGGGCTGCTGAACCGGGTCAGGATATCGAACAGGGTCGAAGGTATCACCGGCTTGGTCAATATTGCGTCAAGGCGGGTCGTTCCGGCTTGAGACAGCAGTTCTTCCTCCTGATAGGCGGTGATCATGACCACGTGCGGCGGATAGGCAAGCCGTCCGGCTGTCACTTCGTATTCCAGCTTGCGTACCACTTCCAGGCCGTTCATTTGCGGCATGCACCAGTCCAGCAGGACGACGTCGAACGGATGCTGGCCGCGCTGGGCTTCTTCGATGCATGCCAGCGCTGCTTCGCCGGAGGCCGCGGTATGAGGCTCCAGCCCCCAGTTTTCCAACAGCCGCTTGAGAAACAGGCGCGCACTGCCGTAATCGTCCACCACCAGCACTTTGAGATGGCCCAGTTGCTGTGAGTCGCGGCGGGAGACGGCGGTCGGCACCAGTCCGGCCTCAATGCCGAAGCTGAAGGTGGACCCCCTGCCTTTCACGCTGTCGACGACGATTTTGCCTCCCATCAGACCCACCAGTTTTTGGGAAATGGCCAACCCCAACCCCGTGCCGCCGTGCTTGCGGGTAATCGTGCCGTCCGCCTGGGCAAAAGGCTGGAACAACAGCTCGGCCTGTTCTTTGGACAGGCCGATGCCGGTATCGCGCACGGCAAAACACAAGGAAATCAGCCCTGCTTTCTCGGGGAGAGGATCGTCATCCGCCCGGCATACGTCCACGTCGATGGAAATTTCGCCCCGCTCGGTGAATTTGATGGCATTGCTGACCAGGTTGTTGAGCACCTGGGTCAGCCTCAGTCCATCGCCGATCACTTCCATGGGGACCTGGGGGCCGATGTTCAAAAACAGCTCCAATCCCTTGCTCTCGATCTGCATGCCGAACAGGTCGGCGACGTTGCGCAGCAGCGCTTCCACCCGCATGGGCAGGTGTTCCAGCTCCAGGCGATTGGCCTCGATTTTGGAGTAGTCCAGAATGTCGTTGAGGATGTTCAGCAAGGCTTTGGACGAGGCGTAGATTTTTTTGAGGGCATCCTTTTGCTGCGGCAGCAGCGGGGTGTCCAATACCAGGTAAATCAGCCCCAGGATGGCATTCAAGGGCGTGCGGATTTCATGGCTCATATTGGCCAGGAATTCAGATTTGGCGCGGTTGGCGACGCTGGCGGTCTGTGTTGCCCTGATCAGGTCCAGCTCGATTTGTTTTTGCTGGGTGATGTCTTGAAAGGCCCCGACCAGCGACACGATTTTGCCGTGCTGGAACACGGCGGAGCCCTGTGCTCTTACCCACAGCGGATTGCCTTTGGCGGTGATAAAAGGTAATTCGAGGTCCCATGGCACACCATCGCTCATGGCTGTCTGCACGGCATTGCGAATCACGGATTGTGCTTCGGGCGCATAAAAGGCTATGGCTTGTTCCAGCGTCGGCCGGGTGGCCGGGTCGACCTCGTGAATGCGGTAAATTTCATCCGACCAATAGAGTTCCAGGCCGGGCAGGCTCAACTCCCAGGCGCCAACTTTGGCCAATTGGCCCATGTGGTGCAACAGTTCATTGCTGCGCGCAAAGTGTTTTTCCACCCGCTGGCGTTCGGTGATGTCGCGCATGGCGCTGGCGAAAAGAAAGCCTTGTGCCGTGGGAATCGGGCTTAAGCTGATTTCCACGTCGATGAAACTGCCGTCTTTACATTGCGCCAGTACCGCTGATCCCATCAAGCGCGGCGTCGGCGCCGCGGTATATTGAATGCGCTCCGCCGCATGTTCCGTACGCATCAGTTCCGGCACCAGCAGTTCGACGGTCTGGCCGATGAGTTCATCGGCTGCATAGCCCAACAAGCATTCGGTCTGCTGATTGACCATGACGATCGCACCTTGCTCATCGCTGATGATCATGGCGTCCGGCGCCGCGTTGAAAATGGCGAACTGGCGCGCTTCGCTGGCTTGTAATTCGGCGGTGCGCTCAAACACCTGCTGTTCCAGGGGGCGGACGATTTTCCGGCTGAACCTGAATGCAGCGATGATTGCCAGCGCACAGAACAATAACGCGGCGCTCAGCGTTTTCCAGCGCAACGCTTGCAAACCGGCAAAAGCCTCGGCCTGGTCGATGTGCGCCATGATGCAACCGCCGCCTATCTCCGGGATAAAGCGGAACCCGTGAATGATGGGAACGTCGCGGTAGTCCAGATCCAGCGTTTCCCCATCCCCATACTCAAGACAGCGGCGCATAGGCCGGGCGGAGATAGGGTTGGTTATTCCTTGCGTGGAAGGGTATCTGGACGGGGTGACAAAAAAACCGCCGTTGTCGGCCAGAAAAACTTCCCCCGATGATCCAAGTTGCGGCGATGACGCGAATATCTCATTGATGAGTTTGATGGGGTAAGTGATGGTCAACTGAGTCCCGCTGGACGGGTCGGTTACCGCAATGTAATAAAAAAAACGCCTGTCGCCGCCGGCATGGCGTGGGGGGATACCGGCCAGCTGTTCCTGTCGAAACGGCGCTGTTCCGATAAGGCGAATGGCGGCATGGCCGACCGAGATATTCCTGCCCGCATCGGGCAGGCGCAGGTTGGCGCCGAGCGCGAGTTCGTTTTCCACAAACATTTGCAAAGCATGCTGGATGCAATCATCCAGGGTTGCCTGGTGGTCCGCGGAACAGTGTTTGTTGATGTTGGCGGCGAACTGTGCGGCGCGTCTGTGGGCCCTGCCGAGCATAAACCGCAATTGATCGTGCCTGATGCCGGCGATCTGGCCGACCGCCCTGATGCTGGACGTTTTTATATTGTCGTAGACGTGGCTA